>CAZTEV010000053.1:0-10277 GCA_964612785.1 uncultured Roseivivax sp.
CGTAGATCACCAGGATCACCGAGGGCGGGATCAGGATGCCCAGCGTGCCCCCCGCCGCCAGCGCCCCGGTGGCCAGCGCATCCGGATAGCCGTAGCGGCGCAGTTCGGGCAGGGCCACCTGGCCCATGGTCGCCGCCGTGGCCAGCGACGATCCGCAGATCGCCCCGAACCCCGCGCAGGCGCCGATGGCCGACATGGCCATGCCGCCCTTGCGATGGCCCAGGAACCCTTCGGCCGCACGGAACAGCGAGGCCGACATGCCCGACAGCGTCGCGAACTGGCCCATCAGCAGGAACAGCGGAATGATCGAGAAGGAATAGTTGGAAAACGTGCCGTAGGTCAGCGTTTTCAGCTGGTTCAGCGTCATCATCGGCGTGCCGATGACAAGATAGGTGCCGCCGACGCCCACGCCGATCATCGCCAGCGCGATGGGCGCGCGCAGGAAGACCAGCACCAGAAGGACCGGGAAGGACCATATCGCGAGTTCGAAATTGCTCATGCCGGGGCTTCCTCATATCCGGCCAGCCTGCGGGCCGCGCGCAGGGTGCAGAAGATTGCCACGATGACGAAGCCCACGGCGCCCACCAGCCCAGCCGCGTAGCCCTGCCAGACGGGGATCTGCGCGATCAGCGTGGTCTCGCCGTAAGACAGCTTGTCCTGCATCCCGAGATAGAGCCGCTGCGTGCCCATATAGGCCACGAAGGCCATGGCGGCGTTGAACAGAAGGTCGAAAAACTGGTCCATCTTGCGGGGGATCGCCCATTGGAACAGATCGACCCGGGCATGGGCCTCGGTGAATTGCGCCCAGGGCAGGAAGGCGAAGATGGCCGCGGCCATGCCGATCTCGGTCATGTCGTAGATGCCCCTGATGGGGCCCAGCCCGATATCGAGCGGCAAGAGCGCGCGCCCGGTGATCGACACGCAGGTCAGCGCGATCAGGATCAGAAGAACCGCGCCACCCGCGAGGGCCAGCACGCGGGCGAGCGTTTCGGCAAGGGTCTGAAGGATGCGGTACATGCAGGCTCCGGGACTCGGAGGGGGCGACGCGCGCCCCCTCCCGTTTCTCAGATGTCACTCAGGCAGGCAGGCTCAGCCGCCGTGCTTCTCGATCAATGCGCGGGCCTGATCGATCAGGGCCTGACCGTCGATGCCCTTGTCGTTCATGTCCGCGACCCAGCGCGCGATCACGGGCTCGGCGGCCGCTTTCCAGCGCGCGGTCTCGGCCTCGTCGAGCACGACCACGTTGTTGCCCGCCTCGAGCGCGATCTCCTTGGCGGGCGCGTCCATGTCCCACATCACCTGGCTTGCGAAGGTGGACAGTTTCGCCCCCGATTCCGCATCGAGGATCGCCTTCAGGTCATCGGGCAGCGCTTCGTACTTGGCCTTGTTCATCACCAGCACGATGGCGGCGGTGTAGAACGCCTCCTCGCCCGAGAACTCGGTGTGATTGTCCACGAGCTCGGACAGGCGGATGGCGGTCGTCACCTCCCACGGGATCACGGTGCCCTGAACGACGCCCTTCGACAGGGCCTCCGGGATCGCGGGCAGCGGCATGCCCACGGGCTCCGCGCCCATTTCGGCCAGAAGGTCGTTGATGATCCGGGTCGGGCCGCGCACGGTCAGGCCTTCCATGTCCTCAAGCGAGGTCACGCCGTTGACCGAGTGGATCTGGCCGGGCCCGTGCACCCAGGCGCCCAGCACCTTCACGTCCTGGTATTCGTTGTTCTGCCAGTCGGTCTCGACCATTTCCCAATAGGCCGCCGACGTGGCGACGGGGTTGGTCATCATGAAGGGCAGCTCGAACACCTCGGTGCGGGGGAAGCGGCCGGGGGTATAGCCCACAACGGTCATGATCATGTCGACGACGCCGTCGCGCGCCTGGTCCATCAGCTCGGGCGGACGGCCGCCCAGCGACATCGCGTCGAAATGCTGGATCTCGATGCGACCGTCCGAAGCCTCCGCGACACGCTCGCCCCAGGGCTTCAGGATCTGCGCGGGAACGGGCGCCGGCGGCGGCAGGAACTGGTGCAGCCTCAGCGTCACCTCCTGCGCCATGGACGGGCCCGCCAGCATCGCCGCTGCAAGCGCGCCCAATGCCGTGGCCTTGAATGCGTCTCGTCTGTTCATGTCATCCTCCCTTACGTGACATTTCCATTCATGCATTGCGGCGCGACCATGTCACGCGCGCATACGGATTATCTGAACTTGGGCGGTCGTTTTTCCAAAAAGGCCCGCAGCCCTTCCTTGGCCCCGTCCGAGGTCTGCGACATCGCCGCGGCGAGGCTTTCGGTGAACAGCCCCTCCCCGCGCGGCATGTCCTGGATGCGCGGAATCGCCTGCAGCATCAGGTAATTGGAAAACGGCGCATTGTCGGCGATCTTGCGCGCCAGCTTTCGCGCGAGTGCCATGCCTTCGCCCGCCTCCACGGAATAATGCGCGAGGCCCAGGGCAAGCCCCTCCTCGGCGCCGTAATTGCGGCCCGTCAGCATCATCTCCCGCATGCGGTCGGCGCCCAGAAGGCGCCCCACCCGCACGGTCGCGCCACCGCCCACGAAGATGCCGCGTCGGCCTTCGGGCAGCTGGAAGCGCACATCGGGCTCTGCGATGCGCACATGGGTAGACGCGGCAATCTCGAGCCCGCCGCCGATCACCGCGCCCGTGAGCACCGAAATCACCGGAAGCCCGCCGAACTCGATCAGGTCCGAGACGCGGTGCCAGTTGCGCGAATGATAGACGCCCGCGATCGGGTCGCGCTCTTCGTGTTCGGCCAGATCGAGGCCCGCGCAGAAATGTCCGCCCTCGCCGCGCAGGATCACCGCGTTCACACCCTCTGGCGGAGCGGAGAAAAAGGCGTCAAGCTCGGCCACGAGTTGGTCGTTCATGGCGTTGCGCTTGTCGGGGCGGTCGAATGTGAGGATCGCGATATCGTCCTCGATATCGAGCCGCGTCACGGCTGATTGAGTGGATCCATCGGCCATGCGTCCGCCTCCCTGACGATCAAGCAAACTTGTTGTACTGCATAACAGTTATCATGTATAGCAAATAAAACGGGAGGCAAGCATGGTCGATTTCAAGGCGGTCCGGGCGATCGACTTCCACACGCACGCGGAAGAACCCTGCAATCACGCCCGCGATGACGGGTATAACGAATTCCAGGCGGGCATGGCCGCCTATTTCAAGAACCCCGCAGGCGCGGACGGCATGTTGCCCACCGTTCAGGACACCGCTGCCTATTACCGCGAACGCAACATCGCCGCGGTGATCTTCCCGGTTGATGCTGAACGCGAAACCGGCTTTCGCCGCTATTCCAACGAAGAGGTGGCCGAGGTCTGCGCGGAAAACGACGACATCCTGATCCCGTTCGCCTCGGTCGATCCGCACAGAGGCCGCGCAGGCGCCCGTGAGGTCCGCCGCCTCGTGCGCGAATTCGGGGTGCGCGGGTTCAAGTTCCATCCCACCATGCAGGGCTTTTTCCCCAATGACCGGGAGGCCTGCTATACCGTCCTTGAAGCCTGCGCCGAGGAAGGCGTCATCACGCTGTTCCACACCGGCCAGACAGGCGTCGGATCGGGCATGCGCGGCGGCATGGGCATGCGACTGAAATATTCCAACCCGATGCATCTGGACGATGTGGCGGTGGATTTCCCCGACCTGAAGATCATTCTCGCGCATCCCTCCTTCCCCTGGACCGAAGAAGGGCTCGCCGTCGCGCAGCACAAGCCCAATGTCTATTTCGACATGTCCGGCTGGTCGCCTAAATACTTCCCCGAGATCTTTATCAAATACGCCAACTCGATCCTGAAGAAGAAGATGCTCTTCGGATCGGACTGGCCCGCGATCACCCCCGACCGGTGGCTCGCGGATTTCGAGAAGGCGCCCTTCAAGGACGAGGTGCGCCCGCTCATCCTGAAAGAAAACGCCCTTCGGCTACTGGGAGAGACCGATGCCTGAGCTTGCCCCCCTGGATGAGACGATCACGCTCGACGCGCTCGACCGCGCGCCCTTTCCGATCTATCGCCGCCTGCGCGCGGAGGCGCCGGTCTGCCGCGTGAAGGCCGCGGGCCGCACGTTCCTGACGAAGGCCGCGGATACCAAATACGTCAAGGACAACCCCGAGCTGTTCAGCTCGGACGATCCCAACACGCCGATGAAGCGCGCCTTCTGGGCGCATACGCTCATGCGCAAGGACGGCGAGGCGCATAAGCGCGAACGCATGGCCATGGCGCCGGCCTTCGCGCCCAAGGTCATCACCAATGACTGGATGCCGCGCTACCGCGCGCTGGCCGAGGAATACGTGGCCCGCCTGCCCCGCGGCGAGGTGGTGGATCTCTTTGCGGTGCTGTCTGGCGCCTATGCCGCGCGCGGCCTCGCCATCCTTCTGGGGATCGAGGAAGCCTCGGACGAGGACATGATGGAATGGTCCCAGGCGCTGATCGAAGGTGCGGGCAATTTCGGCTGGCGCGACGCGCCCTTCGAACGCGCGGACCGCGCGAACGAAGGCATCCATGCGCTGCTCGACAGCGTGCAGGACCGCCACCGGGCCGAGCCCAACAATTCCGCCTTCTCGGTCATGCTCAACGCCGAGGATCCGATCCCGGAAAAGCAGATCTACGCCAATATCAAGATCGCCATCGGCGGCGGCATCAACGAGCCGCGCGATGCGCTGAACACCACGCTTTACGGGCTTCTGACGAACCCCGACCAGCTAGCCGAGGTCAAGAAGAACGAAGACTGGTCCAAGGCCTTCGAGGAAGGCGTGCGCTGGGTCGCGCCCATCTCCGCCTCCTCGCGGCTGGTGACCGAAGACACGGAAATCCGCGGCCATCTGATCCCCAAGGGCGACACGGTCATGACCATTCAGGCCAGCGCCAACCGCGACGAGGATGTGCTGGAGAACGGCGAGGTCTTCGACGTCTACCGCGAGAAATGCCTGCACCAGAGCTTCGGCAACGGCCCGCATTTCTGTCAGGGCACCCATGTGGCGCGCCGCGCAGTGGGCCAGATCATGCTGCCCATCCTGTTCGACCGCTTCCCCGATATGACGATCCCCGACACCGACGCGGTGATCTGGCGCGGCTTCGGCTTCCGCGGTCCCGTCACCATGCCGGTCCTGCTGAACTGATCCGATGATCCCCTTCACGGCGCCTCTGGGCGATATCGTCTTTTCGCTCGCCCATGTGGCGCGGGCGGACCGCCTGCCCGACTGGGAGGCAGAGCTGACATCCGAAGTGCTGGGTCATTTCGCGCGTCTCGCGGAAGACGTGATCGCGCCCTTGAACGGCCCGGGCGATGCGGAGGGCGCGCGGCTCGAGAACGGGCGCGTGCGGATGCCTGCGGGCTTTCCGGAGGCCTATGCGCAGATTGCCCAGGGCGGCTGGCAGGGTCTGACCGCCCCCGAGGATCTGGGCGGCATGGGCCTCTCGCCCGTGATCGGCGCGGGCGTGTCCGAGATCTTCTCGGGCGCGAACCATTCGCTGCAGATGGTCTGCAACCTCGTGCCCGGCGCCATCGCCACCCTGCGCCGCTTCGGCAGCGCCGAACAGCAGGCGCATTGGATCCCGAAACTCGCGAATGGCGCGGCGCTGTCGACCATGTGCCTGACCGAACCGGCCGCAGGCTCCGACCTGTCGGCGATCCGCAGCCGCGCTGTCCGGTCGGGCGATGGCTGGCAGATCACGGGAGACAAGATCTACATCTCCGGCGGCGATCAGGACCTGTCCGAGGACATCCTGCACCTCGTCCTCGCCCGCAGCGGCGCGACAGAGGATGGCCTGGGCGGGCTCTCGCTCTTTCTCTGCCGCAGGCAGCCCGCCACGCGTGTCACCCGGATCGAGGAGAAGCTGGGCCTGCATGCATCGCCTACCTGCCATATGGTCTTCGACAGTGCCGAGGCGGAACTCGTGGGCGATGAGGGCGCGGGGCTGAAGGCGATGTTCACCCTGATGAACCACGCCCGGATCGACGTGGCACTGCAGGGCGCGGCCCATGCCACCCGCGCCCATGCCATCGCCGCGGCCTATGCGTCCGAGCGTCTGCAAGGCCGCCGCGCCGACGGCAGCCGGGCCCGGCTTCAGGACCATGCGGATGTGCGCCGGATGCTCGACGCGCAGGCGATCCGCGCAATCACCACGCGCGCCATGTGCCATATCGCGCTGGTGGAGCTGGAGCTGGGCGCGCGCCCCGCTCTGGTCGATTTCCTGACGCCGCTCTGCAAGGTCTACGGCTCCGAGGCCGGGATCGCGGCGGCCGATCACGGCATCCAGATCCTGGGCGGGTACGGCTATCTGACCGAATACGGCATGGACCAGATCTGGCGCGATGCGCGGATCTGCGCGATCTACGAGGGCGCGAACGGGATCCATACGCGCAGCCTGGCCACGCGCGGTTTGCGCGCGGACGGGGGTGCGGACGCGTTCGAGACGCTCATCACCGAGCTTTCGCAAGACGACGCGGCGATTGCCGTTGCGCTGGAGGCCTGGCGCGGCTACCGCCGCGACATGCAGACGACCGACACCCCCGAAGCCTGGGCCGACGCCTTCTTCCGCGCCACTGCCACGCTGCTGGAACGCGCGATCTGGCACCGCATCGGCGCGGTCGCCCAACACGCAGATGACCCCGACCGCCTGCGTGCGCTGGCGCAGCGCGTCCTCAACCCGCAGGAGATGCCCTTATGACCGACCCGGTGGTGATTGCAGGCGGCGGCATCGGCGGGCTGGCTCTTGCGCTGACGCTGGACCAGATCGGCGTGCCCTGCACCGTGATCGAAGCGGCGCGCGAGATGAAGCCCATGGGCGTCGGCATCAACATCCAGCCCAACGCCGTGCGCGAGCTGTTCGATCTGGGCATCGGGCCCGAGGCGCTCGACCGGGTCGGTGTGCCCGCGCGGGAATGGGCGCTCGTGGGGCTCAACGGCAAAGAGGTCTATGCCGAACCCCGCGGGATCGAGGCCGGGTATAACTGGCCGCAATACGCCGCCCATCGCGGGCAATTGCACATGCTGCTCTACGACACTGTCGCAGCGCGGCTGGGCGCCGATGCGGTGCGGCTCGGGACACGGGTGACGGGCTATGCGCGGGGCGGCGATGGCGTCACGGTTACGCTGGAAGGGCCCGAGGGCCCGGACACGCTGCGCGCCACGATCCTGATCGGCGCCGACGGCATTCATTCCGCGATCCGTGCGCAGATGCATCCCGATCAGCCCCCCATCCATTGGGGCGGCGCGGTCATGTGGCGCGGCACGGTGCGCGCGAAGCCCCTGCGCACGGGGTCGTCCTTCGTGGGGCTCGGCACGCATCGGCACCGCATGGTGATTTATCCCATCTCCGCCCCCGATGCGGACGGTATGGCGCTGATCAACTGGATCGCCGAGGTGACCATGGACAGCGCCCATGGCTGGCAGCAGGACGGCTGGTTCCGCCCCGTGGCGGTCGAGGATTTCGTCCATCACTTCGAAGATTTCCGCTACGACTGGCTGGACGTGCCCGCGATGCTGGCCCAGGCGGACAATGCCTACGAGAACCCGATGATCGACCGCGACCCGGTCCCGACCTGGGTCGACGGGCCCGTGGCGCTGATGGGCGATGCGGCTCATGCGATGTATCCTACCGGATCGAACGGGGCGAGCCAGGCGATCATGGATGCGCGCATTTTGGGGGCGAAGATCCTCGAACACGGGCTTGGCGCCACGGCACTGGCCGCCTATGACGCGCAGCTCTGCGGACCGGTCTCGGAGCTGGTCCTGCGCAATCGCGGCGCGGGCCCCTTCGGCCTTCTGAACCTGCTCGACGATCGCTGCGGCGGGGTCTTCGACGATATCGATGCGGTGATCCCCGCAGCCGAACGGGCGGAATTCATGGCCAAATACAAGGCCGCCGCCGGCTTCGCCATCGAGACCCTGAACGCCGCCCCTCCGACCATCGCCCCCGGCGCCCGGATCGCCGCCTAGCTGTCCGTCTCGGCGCGGTAATCCCGCGGCGAGAGGCCGAAGGTCTGACTGAAGGTCCGGCTGAAGAAGGACGGATCGCGAAAGCCTGCACGATGGGCGATCTCGGCCACGGACAGGCGGGTATATTCCAACAGGCGCTTGGCCTCGAGCAGGCGCCGCTGCCGGATCAGCCCGTTGGGCGTGGCCCCCAGCACGTTGCGGCAGACGCGCGTCAGATGCGGCGCGGAAACCCCGATCTGTCCGGCGTAATCGGCAACGCTCATATCCTCGGCAAAGCTTTGTTCCACGAGACTGCAGAACCGATCCGCCTGCGCCTCGTGCCGGGTCAGCTGCTCCGAGCGCGGCGCCTGCCGCAGCGCCGTCTCCCGCCGCAGATCGCCCGAGATATAGACCGCGATGATCCGCGCCAGCGCGTGCAAAAGATCGGTGCGTTCGAGCGTCATGCCCTGGTAACAGCGCCGAAGCTGCGCGAAGGCGCTTTCGATCTCGGTGAAATTCGCGCAGCGCGAGCTCGGCAGGATCCCCGCCGCCTGCAATTCGGGACGTGTGAGAAGATCCGCCAGCCCGGGCTTCATTTCCTCCATCCTGAGGCTCAGCACCTCGCCCGAGACGTCCTCGTCGAAGCGGAAACCATGCGGAGTGCCGGGCGGGACGAACAGGACCAGCGGTTCGGTCGCGGTATGGGTGGCCTCCGCGATCCGCAGCGACACGCCGGGGCTGCGAAACAGGAAGACCTGCGCGAGGCTTTTGTGCCGGTGAAGTCGGATTGTCCAATCATACTCGCGGCTTCGCTCCCGGATCTCTTCAAGATGAACGGGATCGGTGAACCGCCCCGCCAGCAGCTCACCGTACAGTTCGTAGGTCGGAATCGCACGAACAGCCATGGCGTCCCGTGTCCTTGATCCAGGTCAAATTCTTCCAGTCTGATCGAATAGTGCAAGTTTTTGGCAGGCCAGTCCATGGCCATACCACCGATTCCGCGTAGGTAAAGCGGCATTCGTCATGACTGGGAGGATCTTATGACCCGCTTCACCCGATACTGCCTCGGCGCCACCACCGCTCTCGGCACGCTCGCCTTGTCGAGCGCGGCCCAGGCGCAGGACTACATGTTCTCGATCCATCATTTCCTGAGCCCCAAGGCCCCCGCGCAGACCGAATTGCTGGAGCCCTGGGTCGCCGCGATCGAGGAAGCCTCCGACGGGCGTATCGCGTTCGAGATCTTCCCGGCCATGTCGCTCGGCGGTGCCCCGCCGGAGCTGTTCAGCCAGGTGCGCGACGGTGTCGCCGATCTCGTGTGGACCCTGCCCGGCTACACGCCCGGCACCTTCCCTCGCACCGAGGTCTTCGAATTGCCCAGCGTGCATGTGGGCGATGCCCGCGCCACCAACATGGCCATTCAGGACATGATGGACGACATCGCCGCGGATTTCGAAGACGTGCATCCGATCCTCGTCCACGTCCATGCGGGCAACGCCCTGCATCTGGCCTCTGGCGGCGTCGAATCTGCGGCTGATTTCGAAGGCCTGAAGGTTCGCAGCCCGTCGCGCACCGGGGCCTGGGTGCTGGAAGCGCTTGGCGCGGAACCCGTCGGCATGCCGGTCCCCGCGTTGCCGCAGGCGCTGTCGAAGAATACTGTCGATGCGGGCCTCGTGCCCTTCGAAGTAGCCATTCCGCTCGGCCTCGCTGAACTCACCGAAGCCTCGGTCGAGCTGAACGAGGGCGCGCGTTTCGGCACCTCCACCTTCCTGTTCGCCATGAACAAGGATGCCTACGAGTCCCTGCCCGAGGATCTGCAACAGGTGATCGACGATCATTCCGGTGCGGCGCTCGCCGCCGAGATCGGCACGGCCTGGAACAATATCGAGCCTGTGGGCAAGCAGATGGCGCTCGATGCGGGCAACAGCGTGACGGCGCTGTCGGCCGAGGCCACCGCCGAATTCGACGCCCCCTTCGCCGCCGTGGCAGAGCGCTGGGTCGAAGAGGCCAACGGCATGGGCTTCGACGGTGCCGCGCTGCTCGAAAAAGCCCAGGCCGCCGTCGCCGCGCATTCCGAATAAGCCTGCACAAAGGGAGGGAAACATGCGTCCGAGCGGACTTCTGTCACGCGTGATCAGCCTGTGGGCCCTTATGGGCGGGGCGCTCTTGCTGGTCATCGTCATGGCCACGGCCATCAACGCGGCGGGGTTCACCGCGAACGTAATCGCGCGCAGCTGGGGCGGCAATGTCCCCGGCCTGCCGGGCTACGAGGATGCGGTCACGATGCTGGTCGGTGTCGCAGCGCTGGCCATGTTTCCCTATTGCCAACTCCACGGCGGTCACGCCGCCGTGGATG
>CAZTEV010000053.1:10377-14872 GCA_964612785.1 uncultured Roseivivax sp.
GCGCTGGCCATGTTTCCCTATTGCCAACTCCACGGCGGTCACGCCGCCGTGGATGTCTTCATGCAGAAGGCGCCGCCGCTTGCGAACCGCATCGTGGGAATCGTCTCGGGCCTTCTGGTCATCGGCATCGCGCTGACCATGGCGGTGATGCTGGTCTATGGCACGCTCGAGACCCGGTCCGACAACGTGGAAACCGCGGTTCTGGGCTGGCCCGTCTGGATCTTCATGCCCTTCGCGGTGATCTCCTGCCTGCTCTGGGCCTTTGCCGCCTTCGCCGAAACCTTCACGACGGAGGGCGCGACCCATGGAACGTGAGCTGATCGGCGTCTACGGCATCCTTGCCCTGTTTCTTCTGATCATGATCCGCATTCCGGTGGCGCTGGCCATGCTGGTCACCGGTGTCGTGGGCACCTGGGTTCTGAGCCTCGCCTCGCCCTTCATCAAGTTCGGCCCCTACCTTCTGCAGTTCAAGACGGCGCTGTGGAACAGCGTGGCGAATTACGACCTGTCGGTTGTGCCGCTTTTCGTGCTGATGGGCTTTCTGGCCGCCGAGACGGGCCTCAGCCGCGATCTGTTTCAGGGCCTCAGCGCGCTGACCCGCAAGATCAGGGGTGGCGTGGCGATGGCCACGATCCTGGCCTGCGCGGGCTTCGGCGCGGTCAGCGGATCCTCCATCGCGACCGCCTCCACCATGAGCCGCGTCGCCCTGCCCGAGCTGCGCACGCTGAAATACCATGAAGGTCTGTCGACCGGCGTTCTGGCCGCGGGCGGCACGCTTGGCATTCTGATCCCGCCCTCGGTGGCGCTGGTGATCTATGCCATCGTCGTCGAGGCCTCGATCATCGACATGTTCCAGGCCGCGATCGTGCCGGGCCTTCTGGCGGTGGTGTTCTTCCTGATCGTCATCCGCATCCGCATCGCCCGCAATCCCGACCTCGCGCCGGGGCTCACGCCCATGACCGACGACGAGGTGAAGGTCGCGATCCGTCGCCTGCTGCCCGTGGGCCTGATCTTCGGCACGATCATCCTGGGTCTCGGCATGGGGCTGTTCACGCCCACGCCAGCCGCGGGCATCGGGGTCTTCCTGATCCTGGCCTACGGCATGCTGCTGCGCCTGGGATCGAGCGCGGACGGACTGACCCTTCCGCGCCTCAAGGCCGCGCTTCTGGCCACGGCCAAGACCGCCTCGATGATCTATTTCATCCTCTTTTCCGCCGACATCCTGAAGGGTTTCTTCGCACGCACCAATCTGCCCACCGCGCTCAGCGACTGGGCCGCGGCCTCCACGCTGGAGCCCTATGTGATCCTTCTCGCGATGCTGCTCATCCTGATCGTGCTGGGCTGTTTCATGGAAAGCCTGTCGATGATCCTGGTCGTCGTGCCGTTCTTCTGGCCGGTGCTCATCCAGATCAATGGCGGCGATTACGTCAGCGCCGAGAATGCGGCCTTCGGCATGTCCACGGAGGATCTGCGGATCTGGTTCGGGATCCTCGCGCTCATTGTGGTGGAGCTTGGACTGATTACGCCGCCCGTGGGCCTCAATGTCTTCGTCATCAAGTCGTTCTCACCCGAAACCGGCATCGGCACGATTTTCCGCGGGGTTGCCCCATTTTTCGCGATAGAACTGGTCAGGGTCGCCATTCTGATCCTGATCCCGAGTCTGACGCTCTATCTCACGACGGTCTTGTAAGGAGCCTGGAATGACAAAAACGCTCAAGACACAGGTCTGCATCATCGGCGCCGGTCCCAGTGGCCTTCTGCTGTCGCAGCTTCTGGCCAATGCCGGGATCGACACGGTGGTGATCGACCGCAAGGACCGCGCCTACATCGAGGGACGCATCCGCGCGGGCGTTCTGGAACAGGGCACCGTGGCCGCACTCGAAGAGGCGGGCGTGGCCGACCGTCTGCACCGCGAGGGCCTGCCCCATGACGGGTTCGAGCTGGCCTTTGACGGCGATCGGCACCGCATCGACATCAAGGCGCTGACCGGCAAGAGCGTGACGGTCTACGGTCAGACCGAGGTCACCAAGGACCTGTTCGAGAAGCGCCATGAAGAAGAACAGACCTTCTTCTTCAACGTGCCTGACGCGACGCCGCAGGATCTGAAGACGGACACGCCCTCGGTGCGCTTCACCCATGAGGGCGAGGAGGTGGTTGTCAGCTGCGATTACATCGCTGGCTGCGACGGCTATCACGGCGTTTCGCGCAAATCCATTCCGGGCGATGTGCTGCGCACGTTCGAGCGGGTCTATCCCTTCGGCTGGCTCGGCATCATGGTCGAAAAGCCGCCCGTCAGCCACGAGCTGATCTATGCCAACCACGAACGCGGCTTCGCGCTGGCCTCCATGCGCTCGGAGACGCGCAGCCGCTACTATGTGCAATGCAATGTCGATGACGACATCGCCAACTGGTCCGACGACCGCTTCTACGAGGAGTTGATCCAGCGCCTGGGCGGCGACGCGGCCGAGAAGCTGCAGACCGGCCCCTCCTTCGAGAAGTCGATCGCGCCCTTGCGGTCCTTCGTGGCCGAGCCCATGCGCTACGGCAACCTGTTCCTTGCCGGCGATGCGGCGCATATCGTGCCGCCCACGGGCGCGAAGGGCCTTAACCTCGCCGTCGCCGATATCCGTGTGCTGTCGCGCGCACTGATCGCGCATTACCGCGACGGCAACGATGCGCATATCGACAGCTATTCCGAAACGGTGCTGAAGCGCGTCTGGAAGGTCGAACGGTTCTCCTGGCAGCTGTCGACGCTGATGCACCAATTCCCGGAAAACTCGCCCTTCGAGAAGCGGATGCAGCGGGCGGAATTCGATCATGTTCAGGGGTCCGAGACCGCCTCGCGCGCGATTGCCGAGAATTATGTGGGCCTGCCGCTCGAATAAGCGGCGCCACGCAGGATCCGTCTGACACCCTTGGGCACCCTCCTCCCTGCCCTGTCATGACGGTGCGGGCCGGTCAGCAATGACCGGCCCGTGTCATATGAGGCACCGGTGATGTGGGACGCGGATCAATAGGCGGTAGGCATCACGGGCGCATAGCCCGGCATGGTCAGACCGACCGTATCCTCGGTGAAGGCGCCGAAATCCTTCTGCCAGACCTGCCCCGGCCAGCGCAGCTCCAACCCGCGCGGGACGGGACGATAGGCGGCGGTGTAAAGCGTGCCGAATCCCGAGGCGAAGGCCGTCGAATATAGCGGCGGCTTCAGGAAGGCGCCGATGAACCGATCCTGCGTCTCGGGATGGAGCGTCAGGCGCTGCAACAGGAAGCGTTCGCGCTCGACCGTCGCAGTGAAACGCGCATGGCTGGTCCATTCCACCCGTTCCTGATGGTTCGTGGCCACCGCCGCATGGGTCAGCAAGGTCGGGCGGTCCGGCGTCAGATAGGCCGTCAGGAACCGGCGGCGTTCGTCCAGCACGGTGACATTGTAGCTCATGTGGCAGGGGATGCGTGTCAGCACATCGCCCGCCTCTTCGGTCGTGGTGCAGGTCTGCAGGATGTAGCGCAGGATCAACGGCACGCCGAAGCCCTGTCCAACCTCGCGCCGCCCGCCGAAGGTCAGCGAGACCACGAGCCCCGCATCGTTGATCCCGTCCACGAGCCCGAACAGACCGTCCGACGTACCCAGCACCCCGCGCCCCTGCCAGCGCGTGCGCAGAACGATCGCGTCGAAGGCGTCGGGGTTGTAATCGTAGTTCCGCACCAGAAGCGGCTCATCGCCGGGCCAGATCGCCTGGCTGCAGCCCGCCAGATAGCGCGGCGGGCAGTAGAAGCTGAGAAACCGCGCGGCGGCGTCGCTGCCGCCTGCCAGTTCGCACAGCTCTTCCCACAGTTCCGCGATCTCGGGCATGTGTTTGCGGATCGCGCGGCGGCATTCGAGATAGGTAGGCCTGCTGCGCAATCCCTCCCGCGCCCACCAGCGATGGTAGGACGGCCAGTATTCGGCGAACAGCCCGGCCCATTTCGGCCCGGGCTGATCCTCGGTTATGGCGCGGAAGGTAAGCGTCATGCCTTACATGATCTTGAAGGCCGGTTCGGGAAACGCCGCCTCGGCCGCGGGTAGCGGACGGGCCGAATAGGCGTTCTTGATCCCGTCGATCCAGTTCTTGGACTTGTCGGTCAGCTGGAAGTTCTTCGTCATGGACCGGCCGCGCGTGACGAGGATGCCCAGATCCGCGCCCTCATAGCGGTAATCGCCCGCATTGGAGATGCGCAGGAAGAAGGCTTCGTTCTCGTCCTCCACCGCGCGGCGGTGATAGTCGAAGCGGTCAAACACGACGCTGCCATCCTCGAGCATCTTGTAGATGCCCGATTGCGGCGCGTGGGTGATGATGTCCACGTTGTCTTCCGTGTGCTTGATGACCATCTGGCTCCAGGAGTCGATCATGTCCGGGTCGGACCAGCGCGCGTTCAGCTCATCCACGTCCAGCTGGAACGGCTTTTTCGAAAATTCCAGCAGGTGGAACAGGAACAGCGGCGCATCCGCATGGGCGAA
>CAZTEV010000054.1:0-2621 GCA_964612785.1 uncultured Roseivivax sp.
GTCCGGTGGGGCCGGACCGGCGCTGGCCCGGCACCTTCGGTGCTGTTCGGGCCGGCTGCCCTTGTCGAGGCGCTTTAGGCATACACACCGCGCAGCGGCCCCTGGTTTTGGGCCATAACGCACCGAGCGGCGAAACCCGGAGCGCGGAATCAAGGCTGCCTTGGCAGCCGCAGTGCTCAAGCGCCTGCGTTCGAAGATCGCTGCGACATCCCACCGGGCAGGGGCACCAACCGTCCGCTTTCTGGCGGGCTGCGTTGGATCGGTCACCCGGCCTTACGCGCCCTTCGCGCGGGCGTCCTCACTGAGGCCCGCCCACCATTCCGCATAGCACGTGTTCTTCGGGTGCTTGCCGCCCTCATCCGGGGCGCCATCGTGCCACCAGACGGGCCCGCGTTCGCCGAGATCGCGTTTCGCCCTGTCGACCGCGTCGCGCGCTGTCCGCTCGGCCTCGGCATCCGCGGCCTGCATCACCGCGCGGCGGGCCTGCATGAGGCGTTTCACGGCCGCGCGGCGGGTGCTGTCGTCGAGCGACGGGTCGGTCTTGCGCCAGAGCCGACCTTTGGACACGAAATAGCGCCCGTCGGGCGTTTCGGGATAGTCCTTCCGGGGCATCAGGAACCGTCGTCTTCCTCGGCCTGCTGACGGGCCCAGAGCTGCGCGTAACGGCCATTGGCCTCGAGAAGCGCGCTATGCGTGCCTTCCTCGATCACCTCGCCCGCCTGCAGCACCACGATCCGGTCCGCATCGGCGATGGTCGAGAGCCGGTGCGCGATGGTCAGCACGGTGCGGCCTTCGCCGGCACGGGCGAGCGCGGTCTGAATGCCCGCCTCGGTATCGGTGTCGAGCGCCGATGTCGCCTCGTCCAGCATCAGGATCGGCGGGTCCTTCAGAAGCGTCCGCGCGATGCCCACGCGCTGTTTCTCGCCGCCGGACAGTTTCAGACCGCGTTCGCCCACCTGCGTGTCGTAGCCCTCGGGCAGGGACAGGATGAAATCGTGGATCTGCGCGGCGCGGGCGGCGGCTTCGATTTCGGCATCGGTGGCGTCTTCGCGCCCATAGGCGATGTTGTAGCGGATCGAGTCGTTGAAGAGCACCGTGTCCTGCGGGACGACGCCGATGGCCGCGTGCAGGCTGTCCAATGTCACGTCGCGGATGTCCTGCCCGTCGATGCGGATGGCCCCGCCCGAGACATCGTAGAAGCGGAAGAGAAGCCGACCGATCGTGGATTTGCCCGAACCGGATGGCCCGACCAGCGCCACGCTTTGGCCCGGCGCCACGTCGATGGAGACGCCCTTGAGGATGTCGCGGTCGGGATCGTAGCCGAAGCGGATCGCATCGAAGGTGACGCGCCCGCCCGAGACCTTCAGTTCGGGCGCGTCCGGTTTCTCCTGCACCTCGGAGGGCTGTTCCAGAAGATCGAACATCTCGCCCATGTCGACCAGCGCCTGCCGGATCTCGCGATAGACCGTGCCGAGGAAGTTCAGAGGCGTGATGATCTGGATCATGTAGGCGTTGACCATGACGAAATCGCCCACCGTCATCTCGCCCGCGGCGACCCCTTGCGCGGCCATCACCATGACGATGACGAGCCCGCAGGTAATCAGCGCCGATTGCCCGAAATTCAGGAAGGCCAGCGAGGTCGCGGTCTTCACGGCAGCGGATTCGTAGCGCACCATGGCGGTGTCGTAGCGGCGCGCTTCGCGGTCTTCGGCGTTGAAATACTTCACTGTCTCGTAATTCAGAAGGGAATCGATGGCCTTCTGATTGGCGTCGGTGTCCTGGTCATTCATCTCGCGGCGCAGCTTCACGCGCCATTCGGTGACCTTGAAGGTGAACCAGACATAAAGCGCGATGGTGACCGCCACGACCACGAGATACCAGACATCGAAGAGCCAGAAGAGAATGATGCCGACGAGGCTGAGCTCGAGAATGAGCGGCCCGATGGAGAAGATCAGGAAGCGCAGCAGGAAGTCGACGCCCTTCACGCCCCGCTCGATGATGCGCGACAGCCCGCCGGTGCGGCGGGTCAGGTGGTAGCGCAAGGACAGCGCGTGGATGTGGCGGAAGGTCTGAAGCGCCAGGCGGCGCAGCGCACGTTGGCCCACGCGGGAAAAGACCGCATCGCGCAGCTGCTGGAAGCCCACATTCATCAGCCGCGACACGCCATAGGCCACGGTAAGCCCGATGGCGCCCGCGCCGAGGGCCCAGGCGGGATCGGTGCCTTCGCCCGACAGCGTGTCCACGGCGGCCTTGTAGAAGAACGGCGTGACGACCGCGACGAGCTTGGCAAGCACCAGAAGCGCCAGCGCGATCACCACGCGGCGCTTCACCCAGACCTGTCCCTCGGGCCAGAGATAGGGCGTGACCTTGCGGATCGTCCGCAGGCCCGAGGCGCGTTCCTCACGCGCGAGGGCGGCGGCATCCCGGGGCGCTTCGCGCGGGCCGGTCTCGTCTGCGGCGCCGGATGCGCCGGTGGTATCGGTGGGCATTACCCCTCCTTGCGGGTGGTTCCGCGCGGGACGTAGCGCGTCCTGCGGCGTTGCGCCAGCGCGGGCGGATTACTCCGCCGCGCGCAGCGGCAATTCGGGGGCTGCGGGATCGGGCAGGGCGGCGGGCGCCGG
>CAZTEV010000054.1:2721-14720 GCA_964612785.1 uncultured Roseivivax sp.
AGGCCGAACATCATCGGCGCGAGGCCCGCCATGGTGGTGATCGTGGTCAGAAGCACGGGCCGGATGCGGTCCTGCGCGGTGCGGATGATCGCCTCGATCCGCGGCATGTAGCGCTCGTATTCCTGATAGGTGTCGATGAGCACGATGTTGTTGTTCACGACGATCCCGGCGAGCGCGACAATCCCGGTGCCTGTCATGATGATCGAGAAGGTCTGATCCATCACCAGCATCCCGATCAGCACGCCGGTGGTGGACAGAACGACCGCCAGCAGCACGAGCACGGCGTTGTAGAAGGAATTGAACTGCGCGAGCAGAATGATGAACATGAGCCCCAGCGCCGCGGCGAAGGCCTTGCCGAGGAAGGCCTGACTTTCCGCCTGATCCTCCTGATCGCCGGTCCATTCCCACGAAAGTCCCGCGGGCAGGGGATTGGCCTCGAGCCAGCCGGTCAGGGCCGCGATGCGTTCGTTGGCATTGATCGGCACGGTGGTCGCATCGCCAGCGCGCAGATCGGCGGCAAGCGTGTCGGCGCTGACGCCGTCTTCCAGTGCCACAAGCTCGAAGCGGGCGGCATTCGCGCCTTCGATGACCTGTCCGCCCGATTGCGGCGCGGCGCCATCCGAGAGCGTGCGCAGCGTCGCTACGGGCGCGCCGTCGCGCGTGACCTTCACGAGGTTCGGGGCCACATCGGCTTTCACGTCGAAGAAGCGTTTCTGTCCGACACGGTTGATCTCGGCCAGCTTGGCCACGGGCTGCCGGGTAATGAAGTTCGACAGCGGCACGAGCCCGTCCTGCGTGCGCACCTTGAGCGTGTCGAGGGTGGAGAGCACGCGGTCGTCTTCGGGCAGGCGCACGCGGATGTCGATTTCCTCGTCCGAGGTATCGACGCGCATCGTGTCCAGAAGAAGCCCGCGGGTGACAAGCTGCACCATCGCGCCCACGGTCGCCACATCCGCACCGTAGCGGCCGGCCTTTTCCACATCGACGTCGATCTGCCAGTCGATGCCGGGCAGCGGGCGCGTATCCTCGATCAGCGTCAGGCCCGGCGTCGCCTCGAACTCCGCGCGGGCGGCCGTGGTGGCCTCCAAGAGATCGGTCCAGTTGTCGCCGCTGATGCGCAGATGCACGGGCTTTGCCGAGGCCGGGCCCATGGCGAGGTTCATCACCTCGGTCTGAATGCCGGGGATGGATCTGAGCTGCTCGGTCAGTTCCGCGATGACGCGGTCGCCGTCAAGCTCTGGGTCGTCCTTGCGGTCTTCCCAGGGGATCGTCTCGAACTGGACCTGACCGATCGTGTCCTTGGGGGCCTCGGCCCCGCCCGTATTGCTGTCGAGCCCGCCATCGCCCGCAAAGGCGAAGGCGTTGCGGGTGCCGGGATGAGCGATCACGATCTCCTCGGCGCGGGCCACGAGCGCGTCCTTTTCGGCAAGGCTCAGGTTGCCCCGGGCGCGGACATAGAGAAGCGCCTGTTCGGGCTCGCTTTCGACGAAGAATTCGACGCCGTTATTGTTCTCGCCAAAGTAGGAAAAGACCGAGATCACGAAGAAGATCACCGCCGCGACCGACACGAGCGGGCCGATGGGATTGCCGACGATGGCGGTGATGACCCAGCCGAAGGCCGACCGGCGATAGCCTGCGCGGACGCGCTTTTCCTGACGTCGGATCGCCGCCGCGCCCATCGCAATGGATGTCAGGACCGAGAAAATCAGGAAGACCGCGATGCCGGGTATCCGGCCGGCCCAGCCTTCGGCCACGGGCGGGAACAGGTAGGCGGGGTTCAGCACCATCATGGCGCCCACGAAAAGGCCCAGAAGCGTGACCGGCACCAGCGCTGCGCGAATGACCCAAGGGGTCGCTGCGCGCAGGCCTTCGGAGGCATGATCGAGCGCGCGCGAGAAGCGGCCCGTGACGCCGCCCATGACGGGCAGGTAGACGAGCGCCACGACAAGCGAGGCGGAGAGCACGAAGATCAGCGTGACAGGCAGCATGCCCATGAACTCGCCAGGAACGCCGGGCCAGAAGAGCATCGGCAGGAAGGCGCAGAGCGTCGTCGCGGTGGAAGAGACGACGGGCCAGAACATGCGCTTGGCGGCCTCCACATAGGCCTTCATGGGGCCCGAGCCTTCCGAGATGCGCTTGTCGGCATATTCCACGACGACGATCGCCCCGTCGACCAGCATGCCGACGGCCAGGATCAGGCCGAACATCACGATGTTCGACACCGCAACGCCCATCAGTGCGAGGAAGGCGAAGCACAGAAGGAACGATGTCGGGATGGCGAAGCCCACGAGGAAAGCAGGCCGCGTGCCGAGCGCCGCGAGCACCACGATCATCACCAGCGCGATGGCGGTCAGGACCGATCCCTCGAGCTGGCTGACCATGGATGCCACCTGCCGCGACTGATCGTTCGAGGTGCCAAGCGTCACCACGGCGCGCAGTTCGGGCGGCCAGGCGGCCTCGGCGGCGGCAACCTCGTCCTTCACCAGCGCCACGGTGTCGATGATGTTGAAGCCCTTGCGCTTGACCACCTGCAGGGCGATCGACGGCTCTCCGTTGAAGCGCGCGGTCGAGGTGCGGTCCTCGAAGGTCAGGTTGATCGTGGCCAGATCGCCCAGTGTCACCACCCGGTCGCCATTCACCTTCACGGGCAGGTCATAGACGTCGCGCGCATCGTCGAAGGAGGACGGGATCTTGACGGCGAAGGCGCCGGTTTCGGTCTCGACCTCGCCCGCCGCGATGAGCTGGTTGTTGTTGCGCACGACATTGATCAGCTCGCTCGCCGTGACGTTGTAGCTTTCAAGCCGCAGGGGATCGATCACCACTTCCAGCATCTCGTCGCGATTGCCGGCAATGCCTGCCTCGAGGATCGCGTCGAGCCCTTCGAGGCGGTCCTGCAGGTCCTTGGCGACCTGCACCATCGTGCGCTCGGGCACGGGGCCCGTCATGTTGACGATGACGACCGGAAACTCGGAGAAGTTGATCTCGTTGATCGAATATTGCTCGGCGCCGCTGGGGAATTGCGCCTCCGCGTTCGACATCGCGTCGCGCACATCGGCCATGATCTTGGTCTTGTCCCAGCCGAACTCGAACTCCAGCACCACGCCCGCATAGCCTTCGGCGGCGGTCGAGGACATTCGGTCGAGCCCGTCCAGATCGACCAGCTCGGTCTCCATCGGCTTGACCAGCAACGTCTCGGAATCCTCGGCCGAGATGCCGGGGAAGGGGACCGAGACGAAGAGGGCGGGGATCTCGATGTCGGGCTCGCCCTCCTTGGGAAGGGTGACGTAGCAGAACGTGCCGACCGCGAGCGAGAGCGCGATGAAGGCCAGGACCATGCGGGCGCGTTCGGACGCCCAGTCGACGATGCCGGTCATTGAATGACTTCCTCGTAGCTGGGCGCGAGCGGCACGCCGTCGGTGACGTATTCCTGACCCAGCAGGATCACGTCCACCTGATCGGGCAGGCCGGCCACATAGATGCCGCGGCTCGTGTCGCGCAGGATGCGCACAGGCATGAACAGCGCCCTGGTGTCGGCGTCGACGGTGCGCACGCCGATTTCGCCGGCATCGTTCAAGGTCAGGGCGGATTGCGGCAAGAGATGCGCCATCTCGCCCTCGGCCTCGATGCCGATCTCGGCGGTCTGCCCGGCGGAGATGGCAAGGCCGCGATTGTCGACCGTGACCTCGATGCGGAAGGTGCGGGTGACGGGATCGGCGGCGCGGGAGACGAAGGTGACGCGGCCTGCGACCTCGCCGCCTTCGGTCAGGCGGGCGCCTGCGCGGGCGCCGACCTCGACCCGGCCCACATCGGTTTCGGGCACGAAGCCCACGAACTTGATCGGATCGAGCTGCAGGATCGTGGCGCAGGGCGCACCGCCCTGACCGCCGGCCTGCAACAACGCGCCCAGCTCGGCGGTGTCGGTTTCCAGAAGCCCCGCAAAGGGCGCGCGGATCTCGGTCTTGGCCAGCTCGTCGCGGGCACGGGCAAGCGCGGCTTCGGCACTTTCGATCCCGGCGCGCGATGTCTCGAGCCCCGAGCGCGCGGCCTCGAGCCCGGCCTCCGCGGTGGACAGCGCCGCCTCGGCCGAGCGCACGGCGGAGGTGGTCGCGGCCACCCGCGTCTCGGAGGCAAAGCCCTGTTCGGAGAGCCGGTTCGCCGCATTGGCATTGATCCGCGCCTCGTCAAGCGCGGCCTGCGCCTGGGCGACGCGGGCTTCGGCCTCGGGGATGCGGGCGCGGACCTCCGGTACACGGGCGCGCGCATCGGCAAGCGCTGCCTCGGCCTCGGCCACGCCCACCTCGCGGGTGCCGGGATCGAGCGCGCAAAGCAGCTCGTCCGCTTCCACGAAGGCGCCCTTGCGCAGCGGTTCGGAGACGATGCGGCCCGTGGTTTCGGCCATCACGTCGACCGAGCGCGCGGCCTCCGTCTCGCCGCGCAGAAGCACGCGGGCATCGACTTCCTGCGCGGTGGAGCGGCGCGCCATCACGGCAATGGCGCCGTCCTGCGCCGCGGGCGCCTGGGCGGTTTCGGTCGTGGCCTCCTCTTCCGGGGCGTCGACGGCATCCGCGACGGTCTCGTCCTGCCCGCCGAGCGCTGCGGGCGAGATATCGCGGGCGAAGTCCAGAAGACGGTCCCGTTCGATCACGACGAAATAAAGAACCAGCGCGACCAGAAGCGCGGTCAGAACAGAGAGGAGGCGCATGGCAGCGGGTCCCGTATGGCAAGAGGGCCGGATTGCGGCCCGGATAAAGCGATGTGATCCATATACGCTGAACCGATCAGTTTAGATTAGGGTGTCGAGACCCCGCCCGCAAGAAGACGGGTCCGATTGCCGCGCCGATTTTCCCGTTTCGTGACATGGGCCGTTGGATTGTCGCCCGAAAAGCACAAGATCGCGGCGAAGGCGGACGCGTACGGGCGGGTCCGCGCCTGCTTGTGAGCCATCGCCGCCTCGGCTATGGAGTGCGAATGAGCCGAGACGCAAGACAGGGCATCCCGACGTGAGCAATCCCGACAGTTTCATCGACGAAGTCTCCGAAGAGGTCCGGCGCGACCGCCTGTACGGCTATCTGCGGCGCTATGGCTGGATCGGTATTCTGGTCGTGCTGCTGATCGTGGGCGGTGCGGCCTGGCGCGAATACAGCGCGGCACAGGCCCGCGCCGAGGCGCAAGCCTTCGGCTCGGCTGTGCTGGGCGCGCTCGAGGCCGATGATCCGGCAGACCGGCTGGCTGCACTGGACGGTGTCGAGGCGTCGGACCCCGGCGCGGGCGCGATCCTGGCTATGCTGCGCGCAGCACAAAGCGCCGAGGCGGGCGATACGGCAGCGGCTGTTGCGGCCTATGAAAGCGTCGCCACCAATGGCGACGTGGCCGAGATCTACCGCAACATCGCGAGCTTCAAGGCGCTGACCACCGGGGCCGCCACGCTGTCCGCCGATGAGCGGCGTCAGGGCTTCGAGGCGCTGACCCAGCCGGGCAATCCGCTGCGGCTCTTGGCCTCCGAACAGCTGGCGCTGATCGAGATCGAGACTGGCAATCCTGATGCCGCGCTCGAGCGGTTGCAGGCGATCCTCGCCGATGCGGAGGCGACGCAGGGCTTGCGCCGGCGCGCGTCTCAGTTGATTGTCGCACTCGGCGGAGAGCTGGGGACGGGCTGAGGCAGACGCCGCAGGCCACGGAACGGACCAAGAAACGAGGGCAGAGGCGTGCGCAACGGAACGATTTTGGCAGGGCTGACGGGCCTCGCGCTTCTGGTGGGGTGCACCGAACGCGAACCGATCCTTCCGGGCGAACGGCTGGGCCTGCGCGAAGTGCTGGAGGGCGGCGCGGCCGATCCCTATGACTACACCGCCCCCGCGAACACCTCCGCGCCCGCCAATCTGCCCGGTGCCGTGTCGAACGCGGCCTGGGCGCAAAGCGCGGCCTCCGCGGCTTTCCGTACGTCCCATGCCGCGCTGAGTCTGCCGCTGGAGCCGGTCTGGTCCGCCAATATCGGCGCGGGCGACGGACGCAAGGTGCGGCTCAATGTCGATCCGGTCAGCGATGGCGCGCGGATCTACACGATGTCGTCGGATTTCACCGTGACCGCGACCGCCGCGAATGGCGCGAGCGTCTGGTCGGTGCCGCTGGTGCCCGCACGCGATGCGGACGGGCAGGCGCAGGGCGGTGGCCTCGCGGTGGCGAACGGCACGCTCTATGTCGCCACGGGCTTCGGCGTTCTGACCGCGCTCGACGCGGCCTCGGGCGCGGTGCGCTGGCAGCAGGAGCTGGACGCGACCGCGACCGGCGCGCCGACCGTCGCGAACGGGCTGGTCTATGTGACCGCGGGCGATAGCGCGGGCTGGGCCATCGAGGCCGAGGATGGCCGTGTGCGCTGGCAGATCGAAGGGCTCGCCTCGGACGTCAATAACGTGGCGGGCGCGCCGGCACCTGCGCTTGGCGCCGATCGGGTGGTTTTCGCCTTTGGCTCGGGCGCGCTGCAATCGACATTCCAGCAGGGCGGCCTGTCGCTCTGGTCGGCGGATCTGGCCGGGCGCCGCGTGGGCCGGGCCATCGCCACCGTGGACGACATCACCGGCGATCCCTTCGTGGCGGATGGCAAAGTCTTCGCGGGCAACCATTCGGGCCGCATGGCAGCGTTCGATCTGTTTTCGGGCGCGCGGGACTGGACGATCAACACGGGCGCCGTTGACATGCCCTGGGCGGTCGGCGGGTCGGTCTATGCGATCAGCGATCTCAACGAGCTGGTGCGCCTCGACGCGGCCACGGGCGCGCAGATCTGGGCGGTGGAACTGCCCGGTTGGGTGCCGAGCCGCAGGCCCGACCGCCGCCGCGACCGCTCCTTTGCCAATCACGGGCCGATCCTGGCGGGCGGCAGCCTGATCGTCGCCTCCTCGGACGGCTTCCTGCGGGCCTTCAATCCCGAAGACGGCACGCTGCGCGCCCAGACCGAGATCCCGGGCGGGGCCACGACGCGGCCCATCGTGGCCAATGGCACGCTTTACGTGGTCTCGCGCCGCGGCGTTCTGCACGCCTTCCGCTAAGGCCTGCGCGCGGGGCCTTTCCAAGGGCGCGCAAATGGATTAGGCCGCGCCTCTCACGTCAGCCGAGGTCTGTCGCCCCATGTCCTTTACCCTTGCCATCGTCGGGCGCCCCAATGTGGGCAAATCCACGCTGTTCAACCGTCTGGTGGGCAAGCGGCTCGCGCTTGTGGACGACCAGCCCGGCGTGACGCGCGATCTGCGCGAAGGCCCGGCGAAGCTGGGCGATCTGTCCTTCACGGTGATCGACACGGCCGGTCTCGAGGATGCGACCGATGACAGCCTCGAGGGGCGGATGCGGCGGCTGACCGAGCGCGCGGTGGACGAGGCCGATGTCTGCCTGTTCCTGATCGACGCCCGTGTGGGCATCACGCCGGTGGACGAGATCTTCGCTGATATCCTGCGCAAGCGCGGTGGCATCGTGCTGTTGGGTGCCAACAAGGCTGAGGGGCGCGCAGCTGAGGCAGGGATCCTGGAGGCCTGGAACCTCGGGCTGGGCGAGCCGATGGCGCTGTCGGGTGAGCATGGGGAGGGGATGCCGGATCTCTATTCCGCGCTCCTGCCGATCTCGGAGCGGTTCGAGGCGCAGGCCCGCGCCGCCGAGGAGGCCATGCCGGCCGTCAGCCTCGATGTGGCCGAAGAGGTCGATGAGGACGAGGAAGCCGCCTGGGCACCCAGCGAAGACCGGCCCCTGCAGGTCGCGGTCGTGGGGCGGCCCAATGCGGGAAAATCGACGCTGATCAACAAGATACTGGGCGAAGATCGCCTTCTGACCGGGCCCGAGGCGGGGATCACCCGCGATGCGATCTCGCTCCGGATCGACTGGAACGGCACGCCTGCGCGGATCTTCGACACGGCCGGGATGCGCAAGAAGGCCAAGGTTCAGGAAAAGCTCGAGAAATTATCGGTCTCGGACGGGCTGCGCGCGGTGAAGTTCGCCGAGGTCGTGGTGGTGCTTCTGGATGCGGCGATCCCGTTCGAGCAGCAGGATCTGCGTATCGCGGATCTGGCCGAACGGGAAGGCCGCGCGGTCGTGGTCGCGGTCAACAAGTGGGATCTGGAAGACGAGAAGGCCGAAAAGCTGCGCGATCTGAAAGAGGCCTTCGAGCGGCTTCTGCCGCAGCTGCGCGGTGCGCCGCTCATTACCGTGTCCGCGAAGACGGGCCGGGGGCTCGACCGGCTGCACGCGGCGATCCTGAAGGCCCACGAAGTCTGGAACCGAAGGATTTCGACCGCGAAGCTGAACCGTTGGCTGGGCGCGATGGTCGAGGCGCATCCGCCCCCGGCGCCGCAGGGCAAGCGCATCAAACTGCGCTACATGACGCAGGCCAAGACGCGACCGCCGCATTTCGTGGTCATGTGCTCGCATCCCGACAAGATCCCCGACAGCTATTCGCGCTATCTGGTCAATGGGTTACGGGTTGACTTTGACATGCCGGGCACACCGATCCGGCTGGTGATGCGCGGTCAGGGCGACCGGAACCCCTACAAGGGCCGGAAGGTGAAGAATGCGGGCGCGCTGAAGAAGCACCTCGGAAAGAACAAGAAATAAGTACTTCTCTACAATGGCCTAACGCCCGATCTTGATGTTTTGGATCAAGTATCGGGCGGGATCAGGCCCAGCCCGCGCAGATACACACCGATGCCCGATTCCAGCAGGTCATCCGCCGGAAAGGGGGATTTGTTGCCGGGCGAATTCCGCGCGAACAATTCCACCACGCCGTGGCACATGGCCCAGATATGGGCAGAGAACATCTGTGGCGGCGGTCGGCGGTCGCCGGGAATGTGTTCGGACAGATCGGCCGCGGCACGTTCCAGCACGGACCAGGCACGATTTGCGACCTGCGCCAGGGCGGCGGAATGGTTCACCGAGACACCGGATTCGAACATCGCGATGTAATGACCGGGATATTTCCGCGCGAAGGCCAGGTAGGCGTGGCCTGTCGCCTCGAACGCCGCAAGCGCGGAAGGCTGGCGGGATTCGTAGGCGTATTCCATGACATCGACGAAGATCTCGTAGCCTTGGCGCGCGGCTTCGGCGATCAGCGCCTCGCGACCGTCGAAATGGCGATAGACCGCGGCGGGGGTGACGCCCGCGCGCTTGGCGGCCTCGGACAGGGTGAAGCCGGTGGGGCCTTTTTCCTCGATCAGGACCAGTGCCGCCTCGACCAGCGCCTGTTTCAGGTTGCCGTGATGATAGCCGCGCTTAGGCATTCCAGACATCGCGCCCGCCGCAGATTTTCGCATCGAGCGGCATCAGCGCGTCCGCATCCTTGCCGGTATAGCCCAGATCGCGCAGCACATGCCGGATCGCCGCGATGCGCGCGCGGCGCTTGTCGTCCGAGCGGATGACGGTCCAGGGTGCGTGGGGGCTGTCAGAGCGATCGAAGGTCTCCTCGATCGCGGCGGTATAGGCATCCCATTTCTTCAGGCCTTCGACGTCTATCCACGAAAGTTTCCAGTGCTTTAGCGGATCTTGTTCACGCGCCATGAAGCGGCGGAGCTGTTCGGCCTGCCCGACATTGAGCCACAGCTTGAAGAGCCGGATGCCGTCATTGACGAGCATGCGCTCGAAATCCTCGACCTGTTTGAAGAAAAGTTCGCGCTGCTCGGGCGTGCAGAAGCCGAAGACATGTTCGACCACACCGCGATTGTACCAGGAGCGGTCGAAGAAGACGATTTCACCCGCCGCGGGCAGGTGGTGGATATACCGCTGGAAATACCACTGGGTCTGTTCGGTATCGGAGGGCTTCGACAGCGCCACGACGCGCGCGCCCCGAGGATTAAGATTTTCCCGGAAGCGTTTGATCGTGCCGCCTTTTCCAGCCGCATCCCGCCCTTCGAAAACGATGGCGATGCGCTGGCCGGTGGCCTTGACCCAGGATTGCAGCTTCACGAGTTCGATCTGCAGCGCCGCAATCTCGGCCTCGTAATCCGCGCCTTTCATCCGGGCGTCATAGGGATAGGACGTATCGAGCATGTCCTTCTTGCCGCCCTCGGCGATGGCTTTGCGGACGGCTTCGGGCGCGTCGTTTTCGTAAAAGGCGCTGATCGCACCGTCGAACGGCAAGTCGGACATGGTCGTGGGTTCCCTTTCGCCGGGGCATCTGTCGGGCGACTATGGAATGTGAACGGGATTAACGCAAACCGCCTCAGCGCAGGCCCGCACGAGAGGCCGCGCGGTCGATGGCGGCAGAGACCGCCTCGGGCGCCCAGTGATGCGGCATGTGACCGATCCCGTCGAGCTGGGTCAGCCGGGCGTCGGGCAGAAGCCGGGCCAGCGGTTCCGCATGGACATGGACGGGCACGACCTCGTCCTCGGCGCCATGCACGATCTCGACCGGGATCTCGACCGACGGGTAGCGTGGGGCCATGGCCGAGACCGCGGCGTGCAGCGTGTTGACCTGACGCGCATTGGCGCGGATCGCGCCCAGCTCCAGCGTCAGGTCGGTGCCCACATAATCGAGATAGCCGTCGGGGATGGATTGCGGCTCGAAGATCGCCTCGGCCACGCTCTCGATGCGGGAGCGGGTGGCGAAGGGCCGCGCGAGGATCGGCACGATGGCGCCGCCGACGGACGAGCCCAGAACCTCGTATTGCGCGCCAAGCCCGCCGGACCAGGGGATCGTGGCGCCTGAGACCACGACGAGGGCTGCGGGATCATGCTCCAGCCCCCAGGCCATCGCGACGGCACCGCCATAGGAATGGCCAAGCACGATGGGCCGCTCCACGCCCAGTTTCCGCGCGGCCTCGGCCAGCATCGCCGCCTGTTCGAAAGGCGTTTCTGCTGCGCTGTTGAAGGCGCCGGTCACCCGGTCGTTCGCGCGGTCCGTATAGCCCAGGCCGGGGCGGTCGAAGACAATCACGCGGTAGCGGTCCGAGACCTGTTCGACGAAGCTGAACGTGAAGTCGCGCACATTGCCCGAGGCGCCGTGGACGAGCACGAGGTCCGGGCCTTGCCCGGTCACGAAAGCGTGCACCTGCCGCCCGTCATCGAGCGTCACGAATTGGCCGAGCGGCGGGTAGGCGCGGGCCAGATCGGTGTCGACAAGATCGCTGCGCGAGCCTGCGGGTCCGCATCCTGCGACGGACAGAAATCCGAGCCCTATCAGTGCTTTGGAAAGGAAGTTCACGATGTTTTCGGCGTCCTGAGATCCGTGCGGGACTGACCGATCAGCCCCATATCATACGGTGTGGTCAGGTAGATTTCCGAGATCCAGTTTCCATAGAGCAGATGCGCGTGACTGCGCCACCGGTTCTGCGGCGGACGGGTCGGATCGTCGTCGGGATAATAGTTCGCGGGTACGTTGATCGGCGTGCCGGAGGCCACGTCGCGGTCGTATTCTTCCTTGAGCGTGCCGCTGTCATATTCGAAATGGTTGAAGACATAGAGCGCGCGATGGGCGGTATCCTCGACCAGGCAGGGCCCGGTCTCGGTCGAGTCGATCAGGATCGGCAGGCCCGCCGCCTCGATCTCGTCGCGCCGCAGCTCCGTCCAGCGCGAGACGGGGATCACCATGTCGTCCGAGAAGCCGCGCAGATAGGGGGAGGCGGGCGCGCAATTGCGATGCCGGATGCAGCCGAAGGCCTTGTGGTCCAGGAGGTGCTTTTTGACGCCGTGGAAATGGTTGATCATCGCCATCCCGCCCCAGCAGACGCCGAAGGTGGAATGCACGTTGGTCTGGGTCCACTCGAAGACGCGGGTCAGCTCGTCCCAATAGGTGACATCGGTGAAATCGAGATGCTCGATGGGTGCGCCGGTGATGATGAGGCCGTCGAATTTCTCGTCCGTGGCCGCCACCTCCTCGAAGGGGCGGTAGAAGCTTTCCATGTGATCGGCCGCGGTGTTCTTGGTCTCGTGGCTGGTCATGCGGATGAGCGAGAACTCGATCTGCAAGGGTGTCGCGCCGATGAGCCGGGCGAACTGGTTCTCGGTCTGGATCTTCTTGGGCATCAGGT
>CAZTEV010000055.1:0-14579 GCA_964612785.1 uncultured Roseivivax sp.
CCGGATGCGCATATCTACTACGCCTGGATGTCGGATCTCTGGCAGAACCTCTATCCGATCTGTCCCGATTGCGCGCCGCCCAGCCGCACGCAATTCCCCCTCGAAGGTGTACGGATGCCGGTGCCCACGCCCGAAGAGTTCCAGATCCTTCTGAACCGCGGCCATGTCCCCGATGCCTGGATCGAGGCCGAGGCGGCGATGCTTCTGGATCCCTGTGCCGATACGGCCTTCGGAGACCATCTGACGGTGTCAACGAATGGCATTCTGGACGCCGTGAGCGCGCGGGGCGCGCTGACTATCGACACGTTCCGTCTGAACCGCGCCAAGCTGATCGCCCGACGCGCGCAGGCAATCGAAGATGCGGTGACGGCCAAATCTCGGGACCGCGATTGGACGCCGGGGCCCGAGGCCGAATTCTCAGGTGCCATCGCGCATTATTTCAACAGCCTGAACGAACTGGAGACGGTTTCCGCCACGGAGACGATGCGGTCTCTCTTCCGGATGAAGGCCTATCACGATCGCACGCATAGCCTGTCACAGGTCAGCATCCAGAGCTTCAAATCCCTCGCAGGCGTGGCCCTGACCATGCCTCCTGCGCCGTCTGAGGACTACGCCACCGCCCTGATGATCCTGGGCGAGAACGCGACCGGAAAAAGCTCGATCCTCGAGGCTCTGGCGCTTGCGATGATCGACGAGCTGGCCCGCACCCGGCTTGAGGAAGCGCCGGGGCAATTTCTGCTTGATCCGGTATATATGGGGGCGGGCTGGCTCGAGCGGCGCAAAGAGGCCACGGTCGCCTTGACCTTCACCGATGAAGAGGCGGAGACCAGTCAACGCAGCCTGACCGTGACCGAGATCGGGTTCCGAACCGAAGGTGATGCCCCGCGCAGCCTGCCGGTTTTCGCCTATGGCGCCTTCCGGCACTACAAGTCCGGTCAGCGCAACTGGCGCCCCGACCGGGCCGTGCGGTCGCTGTTTCATTCCGACGATCTGCTGTCCAATCCCGAGAAGTGGCTTCTGACACTCGACGAGGCGCGCTTCGACCAGGTGGTTCGGGCGCTCCGTGTCATCATCGGCGGTGGGTTCCGGATCATCGAGCGGTCGGGCAATCGCTGCTTCATCATCCTCGAGGAAGGGCCCGAGGGGCACGAGGTCTCCCTCCGCACCCCGCTCGATACCGTCTCCTCGGGATTCCGCACGATCCTTGCGCTGACCTGCGACATGATGCGGTGGCTGATGGAGCGGGACGATTTCACCACCATCGAGGCCGCCCGTGCGCTGGTGCTGATCGACGAGGTGGAGGCGCATCTGCATCCGCGCTGGAAGGTGTCGATCATGGATGGGCTGCGCCGCGCCTTCCCGGCCATGACCTTCATCGTGACCACGCATGATCCGCTCTGCATCCGGGGCATGCGCGACGGCGAGGTGATGGTGCTGCAGCGCGTGCCGGGCGAGACGCGGGAGACCGACCTGCCGGTCTTCGTGGACACGCTGCGCGAATTGCCGGATGTGACGAAGCTGACCGTCGAGCAATTGCTGACCTCGGATCTTTTTGACCTGTTCGATACGGACCACCCGCGCACGGGCCGGGCGATGGCGGATCTGGCCGATGCGCTGGCCGTGCGCCGCGCGGCGGATGAAGCCGGAACGGCCCTGCCCGAGGAGACCCGCGAGACGCTGGCCCGCTTCCGCGCCGAGATCGCAGGCGCGCTGCCCGTGGGCTCGACCGAGGTGGCCCGCATCGTCGAGGAGGCGGTGGCCGAGTATGTCCGCGACAGCCGCAGCGCCCGGAGCGAGAAGAAGCGCGCGCTGCGCGAGGCGACCAAGGCGCGGATCAAGCGCGCCCTGTCGCGGGAGACGGGCTGATGCGCGCGGTCGACCGCTCCAGCATTCCCGCGCCGCGCGCGCTGGTGGAGGACGGGCGGCCCGGTCCGAACGAGCTTGATCGCGTGCGCGCGCACCGCGCCGATCCTGCGACGCGCGACAAGAGCTTTCCCTTCAAGGCCTACAAACATGACGAGGTGAAGGCCGCGCTGGAACATCTGTTCCACGGCAAATGCGCCTATTGCGAGACCTTCTATTCCGCCCAGGCCCCCGTTGATGTAGAGCATTTCCGCCCCAAGGGCGCCGTCGCCGACGATCCCGATCATCCGGGCTATTGGTGGATCGCGATGACGTGGGAGAACCTTCTGCCCTCCTGCATCGATTGTAACCGCCGCCGCAAACAGAAGGCGCCCGATCCCACGGCCTCGCTCGGGGCCCTGATCGGCGGGGCGATGACCGATGCGAAATCCGGCAAGAAGGATGTCTTTCCCGTGGCAGGCACACGGGCGGGCCGAGAAGGCGATCCCTTGGAGGCCGAGGCGGCCTATCTGCTCGATCCCTGCGGTACGGGTCTCGAGGACGATCCGATGAAACACATCGTCTTTCATCTCGATCCCGGCGATCTCTGGCCGCTCGCGCTGCCGCGGCGGCTGGACGGTGCCGCCCCCGCGGTGGCGGCGCTGGGCGACGGGGCGGCGATTGCGGAGCATGCCGCGGCGCTGGGCCTGTCCGTGCGGGGGGCTGTGTCGATCCAGGTCTACGGGCTCAACCGGCTGGGCCTCGTGCAGGACCGGGCGCGGGTCCTCAAACACCTGGAATTCCTGCGCGGCCTGATCACCGAAATCGACGGCATCGCGGCGGATCTCGACGCCCATGCGGACCCCGAGATCCGGCGTGTGGGCGGCGCGCTCTCGGCGCTGAGCGACCGCATCATCGAGGAGTTGCGCGCCATGGCCGACCCCGCCGCCCCCTATTCCGCCATGGTCGCGCAATGGTGCGACCAGTTTCTCGACGAGCTGTCCGCCTGAGCCAAGGAGCCCGCCCATGCCCAAGAAGATTGTCCTGTTGCTCGACGGCACGTCGAACCAGATCGACGCCAAGCAGCGCACCAACGTGTTGCGGCTTTATCAATGCCTGAAGAAATCCGACGCGCAGGTGGTCTATTACGATCCCGGCGTCGGCACGATCGGGGACGAGAATGCCTGGCTGACCGCCTGGCGTCGGGTGCAGGAGGTCTGGGGCATGGCCACGGGCTGGGGCCTCGATGCCAATGTGAAGGACGCCTATCGCTTCCTCGTCGAGAATTACGATCCGGGCGGGGGCAAGGATGAGGACGGAAACGAGATCCCGGCGGATGAGATCTATCTTTTCGGCTTCTCGCGCGGGGCCTATTCGGCGCGGGTGCTGGCGGGCTTCCTGCACGCTTTCGGGATCATGCAACCGCGCAATCTGAACCTGCTGAACTACGCCTACCGGGCCTATAAACGGATCGGCGAGGGCGGCGGCGCGCATGCCTTCGAGGAAATCCGGCTTTACGAAGCCATCCTCGATCCGCACCGCCCGGTGATCCGCTTCATGGGGCTGTTCGATACCGTCGCCTCGGTGATCGAATGGGGCCGTATCGCGCCGCGGCTGAAATCGCACGCCTTCACCCGCACGAACCCTTCGGTGGAGGCGGTGGCCCATGCGGCGGCGATCCACGAACGCCGAACGATGTTCCGCGCGAAACTCTGGCCCGAAGGGCAACGCTACAAGCCGAACCGCTTCATGAAGGACGAAGACGCGCCGGAACAATATGTCCGTGAGGTCTGGTTCTGGGGCGTGCACGGCGATGTGGGCGGCGGCTATGGCGAGGCGGCATCGGGGCTTGGGAAACTGCCGCTCGTCTGGATGATCGAGGAGGCCGACGCGCAAGGCGCGCTGTTCCATACCCAGAACGTCAATCGCTTCGCACGGGGCACGCGCGAGGGCGAGCCTTATGTCCCGCCCGATCCGTTGGGCAAGCGGCACGAATCCCTGACCTTCTGGTGGTGGATCCTCGAACTGCTGCCGCGCCGCAAACCCGAGGGATCGAAACGCGCGTCGCTGTTCGGCTGGTACCTGCCGCTCGCCGATCCGCGCGCCATCCCCGAGGATGCGCGCCTGCACTGGTCGGTGAAAGTCCGGGCCGAGCATGAGGGGCGCTGGCCCGGGAACACGCCTGACACCTACCGGATCGAGGGGGCGCCGCCCGAGGGATGATCCGGGTGTCGTGTTTAGCTGGAGAGAGGCCTGTTCGCCGCTCTGGCCCCGGGGGCCGGAGCGAGGTGGATGTCTGTCCCATCGTCATTCCGTTTGCGAAATGGCGCGCTTAGCCAAGCGAGGGGGCTGTCTGCCCCACCGCCATTTCACTTGAGAAATGGCGTGCATAAAAAGCGAGGGGGCTGTCTGCCCCCTCGCGCTCCCCCGAGAGGTATTTATGGTCCGGTCGTGACAGGGGGGCGCGCCCTTGGCTGATGCGTGGGGCGCGCGGGCGGTGACGGGGGAGCGGGGTCGCTAAGCCGGGTCTGCGACTTGCCTCCGGTGCCCCGCGCCTCTACGTCCGGGCGCATGGATCACGAAACCCCCCTTGATGCGGCCTTCGCCGCGATGGAGGCCGCGCCCGAGGACGACGCGGCCCGGCTGCGGTTCTACGAACGGCTGGCCGATACCGAATTGCACCTGCTGCTGGCCAAGGAGATGGAGGGCGAAACCCTCGATCCCGAGATGTTCGAGGTCGAGGATGCGGCCTTCGTGCTGGTCTTCGACAGCGATGCGCGGATCGCCCGGTTCGTGGGCAAGCCCGCGCCTTATGCGGCGCTGCCGGGGCGGGTGATCGCCAACATGCTTGCGGGGCAGGGCGTGGGGCTTGCGCTGAACCTGGAGGTGGCGCCTTCGGCCTATCTGGTGCCGCCCGAGGCGGTGGCCTGGCTGTCCGAGACTCTGGGCCACGGGCCGCAGGAGGCGGCCGCGCGGCCGCAGGAATTGCATCCGCCGCGCGATCTTCCGGAGGCGCTGCTCTCCGCGCTCGATGCGAAGCTCGGCCGGGCGGCGGGGCTTGCGCGGAAGGCCTATCTGGCGGCCGTCACCTATGACGATGGCAGCCGCGGGCATCTTCTGGGCATCACCGGCGCGCGCGACGGGGCCGAGGGACCGATCGCGCGGGCGGTGAACGAGGCGCTGGTCTTCTCGGGTATCGAGGCGGGCGCGCTCGACGTGGTCTTTCTGGCCGACAGCGATGCTTTCACCGCGCGCATCGCGCGGGTGGGCCTGCGTTTCGATCTGCCCGAGCCCGAAAGCCGCGCGCGGGTGGTGCCTGCGCCGCCGGGCAGCGATCCGGAGAAGCCGCCGCGTTTGAAGTGAGCCTTTGAGCGGCAATCAGGGGGCGGGCGCCATTCCCGGGACCTGTGCTGGCGACAAGGCCTGAGCGAGGGGGCTGTTTGCCCCAACCGCCATGTCACTTGAGAAATGGCGCGCTCCCCCGAGAGGTATTTGCGATCCGCTCGTGACAGGGGCGCGCGCCCTTGGCCGATGGTTTGGGCGCGCGGATGTGAGCGGTTTCAGATCGCGATGTTGTCGATCAGGCGGACGCCATCCAGCCAGGCGGCGGCAAAAAGGCGCGCGGGGGCATCCAGGCGGGTGACGAGCGAGAGGTCCGAGACCGCGCGTGCCTCCAGATATTCGACGCGCTCGAAGCCTGCAGCGATCAGGGCCTGGGACGCGCGGGCGATCTCTGGCGGGCTCTCAGCGCCCTCATGCATGGCAGAGGCGATCTGGCGCATCTCGCGGTAGAGCGCGGGGGCGATCCGGCGTGCCTCGGGCGAGAGGCGCGTATTGCGGGACGACAGCGCAAGCCCGTCCGCATCGCGGATCGTGGGGCAGCCGGTGATCCGAATGGGAATGTCGAGATCGGTCGCCATGCGTTTCACGACCTGCAATTGCTGGAAATCCTTCTCTCCGAAGAAGGCGTGATCGGCGCGGGTCTGCAGGAAGAGCTTGGAGACCACGGTCGCGACGCCGTCGAAATGGCCGGGCCGGTGCGCGCCGCAGAGCACATCCGTCAGCCCCGCGACGGAGACATTGGTGGCAAAGCCCGGCGGGTAGATCTGGTCGGGATCCGGCACATAGATCGCATCGATCCCAAGAGGGGCAAGCTTTGCCGCATCGCTGTCCTCGGTGCGGGGATAGGCGTCCAGATCGGCGGGATTGTTGAACTGCTTGGGGTTCACGAAGATCGTCACGATCACATGCGGGCAGGCGGCACGGGCGGCTTCGACCAGGCTCAGATGGCCCGCATGAAGCGCGCCCATCGTGGGCACGACACCGACCTCGGCCCCTGTCGCGTGCCAGCTCGCGACGCGGGCGCGCAGTTGGGCCTTGGTGCGCAGGATCTCAGTCATCTGCTGCGGCTCGGAGCGGTGTCGCCGAAGACATGTTCGGGACCGGGGAAGCGGCGTGCGCGAACCTCTTCGGCATAGGCGGCCACGGCGGCTGCGGCATCGTCGCCCAGATGCGCGTAGCGTTTGACGAATTTCGCCTTGAAGGCGGTGAACAGCCCCAGCATGTCATCGAGGACCAGAACCTGACCGTCGCAGCCCACGGAGGCGCCAATGCCGATCGTGGGGATCGCGACAGTCTCCGTGATCCGGTCTGCGAGGCTTTCGGGCACTTTCTCGAGGACCACCGCGAAGGCGCCCGCCTCGGCCACGGCGCGGGCATCGCGCAGCAGCACGTCGCCCGCATCCCCGCGGCCCTGCACCTTGTAGCCGCCCAGCGTGTTGATCGATTGCGGCGTGAGCCCGATATGCGCCATGACCGGAATGCCGCGCGTGGTCAGGAACGCGATCGTGTCGGCCATGCCGGTGCCGCCTTCGAGCTTCACCGCGCCCGCGCCGGTCTCGGCCATGATCCGGGCGGCGTTGCGGAAGGCCTGTTCGGGGCTTTCCTCGTAGGAGCCGAAGGGCATGTCGACGACCATCATCGCGCGGGAGAGGCCGCGGCGCACCGCCTGACCGTGCAGGATCATCATCTCCATCGTCACGCCAAGCGTCGAGGGCAGACCGTGCAGCACCATGCCGACGCTGTCGCCCACCAGCACGAAGTCGCAATGCGGGTCCATCAGCTGCGCCATGGGCGTCGTGTAGGCCGTGAGGCTGACGATGGGCGTGGCGCCCTTCATCGCGCGGATGTCGTCGGGAAGGGGCGCGGTCTTGCGGGCGGTGGCACTCATCTGCGGTCTCCTGCGGTCCGGTGTCGCAGGGGCCTGTAGCACCCGCGCGCAGGGCATGCCACAAAAACGAAAGCGGCGCCCCGATCCGGGACGCCGCGGCATTTCGTGCAGGCCCAAGGGCCGCCGTGATCAGCGGAAGAGGTCCTGCTCCACCCCGGCAGCCGCGAAGAGACGGTCGCGCGAGGCCACGATGCGGTTGCGCAATGCTGCGATGTCATGGCCCAGAAGCTGGCCTTGCCATTTGCGGAACTGGCCCGCGACCATCACGCTTTCGACATTCGAGCGCTCCATCAGGCTCACCACCGCGCCCGGCACGTTGTTGAGCGGCGCGACGTTGATCGCGGTCGTGTCGAGCAGGATGATATCGGCCTCCTTGCCGGGGGTCAGACTGCCCACCTTGCGCGACAGGCCAAGGCCGGTGGCGCCGTTCACGGTTGCGTATTCCAGCACGTCACGGGCCCGCAGCAGGGGCGGGCGGTCCTCGATGCCCTGCAGGGCCATCTCGTTCACCGCCATGCGCTGCATGGTCATCGCGCCGCGCATCTGGGTGAAGAAATCCGCCGTCATCGTGCATTCCACATCCACCGAGAGCGAGGGCGCCATGCCCATCTCCTGGATCTTCAGCATGGGCGGGGTGCCGTGGCGCATGTTCATCTCGATCGGCACGGCCAGCGAGACATGCGCGCCCGAATCGCGCGCCGCGCGCCAGACATCGTCGGGCATGCCGGTCATGTGAATGAGGATCTGGTCGCCCGCAATCCGGCCCTCGGCGGCCAGCGCCGACATCGGCTCGGCCATGCCGAGGCTGCCCACGACGTGATAGGCGACAGGCAGGTCGAGATCGCGTCCGATGCGCCACAGCTCGTTGTAATCCACGTCCTGCAGGTATATCTCGCCGCCCATGCTCATGGTGACAAGCTGGTCATCCGAGGCAAAGTAGCGTTCGCGAATGCGGGGCGCGTCGGTCGGGTAGCGCGCGGCCTCGCCATAGCCTTCGAAATAGCCGAAGACGGCGCGGCGCCCGGTATCGAACAGCGCTTCGATGGCGGCGTCGGAATGTTCGGGCGAATGGTGGATCTGCGAGACGTCATGCACTGTGGTCACGCCCGCATCGAGCTGGCTGAGACCGCCGTAAAGCTCGGAGATATAGACGTCCTCGGGGGTGTATTGCATTGCGAAGCGGCCCAGGATGTCGTCCAGGTAATTGGGCGATCCGGCATCAGAGCCGTCATTGTACATGATGCCGTCGGCAAGCCAGCCGCGCAGGGCGGTCTCGAACTGGTGGTGGTGGGTGTCGATGAAGCCCGGCATGACGACGCGGCCTGTCGCATCCACGACCTCGGCATCGGGCGCGTCGATCCGGGCTGCGACCTCGACGATACGATTGCCGTCGATCAGCACATCGCCCGTCTCGAAGTTGCCCACCGCCGGGTCCATCGACATGACATGCCCGCCGCGCAGCAGGATGCGGCGACCGTCCTGGCCGGGCACGGGGGCGTTCGCGGGCGCGCTCGTCTGTTGCGCCGCGGCAGCCGTCGCGAAGGGGGCGGCGGCAAGCGCGGTGCTGCCCGCGAGGAAACGACGGCGGGACGGGGAATGGCTGAGATCGCCACAGGCCTTGCACATGGTATGGGTTCCTTCTTAAGTTACTCTTAGTGCGTTGCGTCGGATCAGATATCGCACGCTGAAAATTGGACAAGAAGGCACGTCGATGCGCTTAGGTCACATGAGTGTTCCCGGAGATTGCGAACGGATCTCTCCGATGCTGTCCCGGGTCGGAAACAAATGGGCAGCGCTCCTCATCCTCGTGATGTCGGAGCGGCCCAAACGGTTCAACGAGTTGCGTCGCGAGGTGGAAAGCATCTCTCAGCGGATGCTGACGCAGACCCTGCGCGGGCTGGAACGCGACGGGCTGGTCAGTCGCACGGTGGTGCCGACAACGCCGCCGCAGGTCACCTATGCGCTGACGCCCCTGGGCGAGACGCTGATCGAGCCGCTTTACGCGCTGTGCCTCTGGTCGGCCGAGAATGTCGACGCGGTCGAGGCGCATCAGCGTGCGTTCGACGCGCGGGAGACGCCCGACTGACGGGGCTGCCGAGGGTCTTCAGCTTGATCCCCGGCGGATTTGGCTCAACACTGGCGCCGACACGCCAAGGAGGGCCTGACCCATGTTTCGTCGCACCCTGACCGCGCTTGCGCTTTGCGCGAGCCCCGCGCTTGCGCAACAATCCGATCTGACGCTCGCGATCCAGCTCGAGCCACCGCATCTCGACCCGACCTCGGCCGCGGCGGGCGCCATCGACAGCGTGCTTTATTCCAACGTCTTCGAGGGGCTGACCCGTTTTTCCGCCGATGGCAGCGTCGAGCCCGCGCTGGCGGAAAGCTGGGACATCTCCGAGGACGGCACCGTCTACACATTCACGCTCCGCGCGGGCGTCACCTTCCATGATGGCTCCGCGATGGATGCGGAGGATGTGAAATTCTCGCTCGACCGCGCGCGGGCCGAAGACAGCGTGAACGCGCAGAAGGCCCTGTTCGAGGGGATCGCGGAGGTCACGGTGGTGGATCCGCAAACGGTCGAGGTGCAGCTCGCGCAGCCCGACGGCAATTTCCTGTTCAACATGGCCTGGGGCGATGCGGTGATCGTCGCGCCCGAAACCATCGAGGGGATCAAGCAGACGCCCATCGGCACCGGCCCCTTCACCTTCACCGAATGGGTGCAGGGCGACCGGATCGAGCTTGCGCGCAATGCGGACTATTGGGGCGAGGCCCCGGCTCTGGAGACGGCCACGTTCAAGTTCATCTCCGATCCGACGGCGGCCTTCGCGGCGATGATGGCGCAGGATATCGACGCCTTCGCGGGTTATCCCGCGCCCGAGAACCTGCCGCAATTCGAGGTCGATCCGCGCTTCCAGGTCATCGTGGGCTCCACCGAGGGCGAGACGATCCTGGCGATGAACAACGCCCAGCCGCCCTTCGACGACCCGGAAGTGCGCGAGGCGGTGGCCCATGCCATCGACCGTCAGGCGATCATCGACGGCGCCATGTTCGGGCAGGGCACGCCCATCGGCACGCATTTCGCACCGCACAACCCCGATTACGTCGATCTGACAGGTCTGTCGAATTACGACCCCGATCTGGCGCGCCAGCTTCTGGCCGATGCGGGCCATGGCGAAGGGATCACCACGACGCTGAAGCTGCCGCCCCCCTCCTATGCGCGGCGCGGCGGCGAGATCATCGCGGCGCAGCTGCGCGAGGTCGGGATCGAGACGCAGATCACCAATCTCGAATGGGCGCAATGGCTCGAGGAAGTGTTCCGCGGCAAGGATTTCGGCCTGACCATCGTCAGCCATACCGAGCCCTTCGATATCGGCATCTATGCCCGGCCCGATTACTACTTCCAGTACGACAATCCCGAGTTCCAGACGCTGATGGCGGATCTGACCGCCACGACCGATCCCGCCACCCGGTCCGAGATGATCGCCACGGCGCAAACCACGATCGCGGAGGATTTCGTCAACGCCTATCTCTTCCAGCTGGCCTATCCCACCGTGGCCGATGCCCGGATCGAGGGGCTTTGGGAAAATCAGCCCACCCAGGCGAACCCGCTCGCGCAGGTGCGCTGGGCCGAATAGGCCGGGCCGAAACGCCCTTTTTGCAGGACGGCGCGGCCTCGGGGTCGCGCCGTTTGCCTGTGCCCGGACGGTCGCCTGCCGAACGCGGTCTCCATGCGGCTGGACGCCCCCCGCCTGCCGCCCTAACGTCGCCTGCATGCTGCGTTACGCCCTCCGTCGACTGATCTCGCTCGGCCTCTCGCTTCTGGTGGCCTCGCTGGTGATCTTTCTGGTGGTCGAGGTGGCTCCGGGCGATCCGGCAAGCTTCATGCTGGGCATCAATGCGCAACCCGACACGGTCGCGGCCCTGCGCGCGGAGCTGGGCCTCGACGTGCCGAAATGGCAGCGCTACCTCGATTGGCTGGGGGGCATGGTCACGGGCGATTTCGGCACCTCCTATACCTACCGCACGCCGGTGGCGGAGATGGTCGCGGACCGGCTCTGGATCTCGTTGCCGCTGGCGCTTTATGCGCTGGGCCTGTCGACGCTTCTGGCCTTTCCCGCAGGACTGTTCGCCGCCTCGCGCCGGGGCGGGGCGGGCGACATGGCGGTGATGGGGGCCACGCAGCTGGGCATCGCCGTGCCGAATTTCTGGTTCGCGATGCTTCTGGTGCTGTTCTTCGCGATCCATCTCGGCTGGTTCTCCGCAGGCGGGTTTCCGGGGTGGTCCGATCCTCTGGCGGCGATGAAGGCGCTGACACTGCCTGCCGTGGCGCTCGCCCTACCACAGGCGGCGATCCTCGCACGGGTCATGCGCTCCGCGCTCATAGACATTCTGGGCGAGGATTTCATGCGCACGGCCCGCGCCAAGGGCCTGACGCGCGGCCAGGCTTTGTGGCGGCACGGGCTCAGGAACGCGCTGATCCCGGTGCTGACGATCATCGGGCTGCAGTTTTCCTTCCTGCTCGCGGGCGCGATCATCATCGAACAGGTCTTCTTCCTGCCGGGCCTCGGGCGGCTGATCTTTCAGGCGATCTCGCAGCGGGATCTGATCGTGGTCGAGTCGGTGGTGATGCTCCTGGTTTTTGCGGTGATCGTCGTGACCTTCCTGACCGATCTGGCCTATGCGGCAGTCGATCCCAGGCTGAGGCGGCGGGCATGAGCCGTACGCTTGTCATCGGCGCCGTGCTGTCGGCGATCGTGCTGCTGGGGGCGGGGCTGTCCTTTGTCTGGACGCCCTATGCGGTCGACGGCATGGCCATCCCGAACCGGCTGCAACCGCCCTCGGCGGCGCATCTTCTGGGCACCGATCATTTCGGGCGCGATATCCTGTCGATGCTGATGGTGGGCGCGCGCACTTCCATCGCGGTCGCGCTCGTCGCGGTGGGAATCGGCATGGGTGTGGGCGTGCCGCTGGGGCTGGCGGCAGCTGCGCGCCATGGCGGCTGGCTCGACGAGATCATCATGCGGGGCAACGATCTGGTCTTCGCCTTCCCGAGCCTTGTCATCGCGATCCTGATCACCGCCATCGCGGGACCGTCTGCCATCAACGGGATCATCGCCATCGGCATCTTCAACATCCCCGTCTTCGCACGCCTGACGCGCGGGGCGGCGCTGCCGCTCTGGGCGCGGGAATTCATCATGGCGGCGCGCGTTGCGGGCAAGGGGCGGGCGCGTATCTCGGTCGAGCATATCCTGCCCAACGTGGTGAACCTGCTGATCGTGCAGGGGACGATCCAGTTCTCGCTGGGCATCCTGGCAGAGGCGGGCTTGTCCTATGTGGGTCTCGGCGCGCAGCCGCCGGTGCCGTCCTGGGGGCGGATGCTGGCTGATGCGCAGACCATGGTGGCGCTGGCGCCGCATGTGGCGCTGATGCCGGGGCTTGCCATCGTGGGAACGGTTCTGGGGCTGAACCTTCTGGGCGACGGGTTGCGCGACGCGCTCGATCCCCGTCTGAAGATGGTGCGGGCATGAGCGTTCTGGAGGTTGACCGCCTGACCGTGCGCTTCGGCGAGACTCCGGTCGTCAGCGATGTCTCCTTCTCGATCGGCGCGGGTGAGGTCCTCGCGCTGACCGGGGAAAGCGGATCGGGCAAGTCGCTGACCGCGCTCGCGGCGATGGGGCTTTTGCCCCGCGCGGCGGAGGCGCAGGGCGCGGTGCGGCTCAATGGTCAGGATCTGAGGGCGCTGCCGGAACGCAGGCTCTGCACGCTCCGCGGCGCCGAGATAGGCATGGTCTTTCAGGAACCGATGACCGCGCTCAATCCGGTTCAAAGCATCGGGCGACAGGTGGCCGAGGCCGTGCGCCTGCATCAGGCGACGACGCCCGCGCGGGCCGAGGAGGTGGCCCGTGCCGCGCTCGACCGCGTGGGCCTCGAGGCGATCCCGCTGTCGCGTTTCCCGCACGAGCTGTCGGGCGGGCAGCGCCAGCGCGTCGTGATCGCCATGGCGACCGCCTTGCGCCCGAAACTCCTGATCGCGGACGAGCCCACGACCGCGCTCGACGTGACCACGCAGGCGCGCATCCTCGACCTGCTGAAAGGGCTCGCGCGCGAGGACGGCATGGCGCTTCTGCTCATCACACACGATCTGGCGGTGGTCCATGGGATCGCCGACCGGATCGCGGTGATGAACAAGGGCCGCATCGTGGAGGCCGGACCCACCGCCGAGGTCTTCAGGACGCAGGCGCATGAGTATACCCGCGCGCTCTTCGCCGCCTCGCGCCACCGCGCCCGGCTGACCCCGCGGGCCGCGGATGCGCCGCTTCTGGAGGTGGCGGGCCTAAGCCAAAGCTATGCGCAGCCGCGCCGGGGGCTCTTTGGCAAACGGCCGCGCTTCGATGCGCTGTCCGAGGTCACCTTCGCGATCCGCGCGGGCGAACGGGTGGGGCTCGTGGGCGAGAGCGGATCGGGCAAGTCCACGCTGACCCGCGCGATCTTGGGGCTCGAGGCGCCGCGCGCGGGGCTGGTGACGCTGGATGGCGTGCCCGTCGCGCCGGGGCGGACGCCGCCCGCCATCCAGGCCCGGATGCAGGTCGTCTTCCAGGACCCCTATGGCAGCTTCAACCCCCGCCACCGGGTCGGTCGGTTGATTACGGAGCCCTTCCACCTGATGGCCGATCCGCCGCGCGGCGCGGCGCGGGAGGCGGCCATCGCCGAGGCGCTGACCGCCGTCGGCCTGCGCGCGGAGGATGCGGGACGGCACATTCATGCCTTCTCGGGCGGGCAGCGACAGCGTATCGCCATCGCCCGCGCGCTCATCACCAAGCCCGAGCTGATCGTCTTCGACGAGGCGGTGTCGGCGCTCGATGTGCGGGTTCGGGCCCGGATCCTCGACCTGATCGCGGAGCTGTCCGAGCGCTACAACCTGGCCTATCTGTTCATCAGTCACGATCTGTCGGTGGTGCGGGGCATCACCACGCGGGTTCTGGTGCTGAAGGATGGTCGGCTGGTCGAGGAAGGGCCGACCGAGGATGTGCTGACCCGGCCGAGACATGCCTATACCCGCGCACTGATTGCCGCCGCCCCCGTTCTGCCCGACAACCTGTCCCGACCCCAACCCGCCGGAGCCCCCGCATGACCGAGACCGCCCCGATGCAACCCGGCCCCCGCAACCTGATCACCGATGTGGCGGGGCTGCGTGTGGGCCATGCGGAGGATCGCGACTTGCGGTCGGGCACAACCGTTCTGCTGGGCGACGCGCCGTTCACCGCCTCGGTCGCGGTGATGGGTGGTGCGCCCGGCACGCGGGAGACGGATCTTCTGGCGCCCGACAAGACCGCGCCCGGGGCGGATGCGCTGGTCCTGTCGGGCGGATCGGCCTTCGGCCTTGCCGCGGCGCAGGGGGTGATGGATGCGCTGGCCGAGGCCGGGCGCGGCTTTCCGGTCCTGTCCGCGCGGGTGCCCATCGTGCCTGCCGCGATCCTGTTCGATCTTCTGAACGGCGGCGACAAGG
>CAZTEV010000056.1:0-14287 GCA_964612785.1 uncultured Roseivivax sp.
CCAAACGTCCGGAATGACAAAGCGTCAGCGAACGGGATCGGGCAGGGCGATATTCGCCACCTGCTCCGCGATCGGGTCGGTGCCGTCCGGTGCGAGGTCTTCCGAGAAATCCTCCGCCCCCGTCAGCCGTTCCCACACGCCTTTCCGGAACACCTCTAGCCCGGTGAAGTTGCGCTTGTAGCCCATCTTCTGGCTGCCCGGCACCCAATAGCCCAGATAGACGTAAGGCAGCCCCGCCTCCCGCGCGAGCGCGACATGATCGAGGATCATGTAGGCGCCCAGCGATTGCTTGGGCAGGTCGGGCTCATAGAAGGAGTAGACCATCGACACGCCATCATCGAGCACATCGGTCAGACAGGTCGCGAGCAACTCGTCGCTTGTTCCGTCGATATATTCGACGACCCGGCTGCGGATCGGCGTTTCCTCGACCATGGCGGCAAACTCGAAGATGTCCATGTCGGCCATGCCGCCATCGGCGTGGCGCGCGTCCAGATAGCGGCGGAAGAGAGCGTATTGCTCCTCCGTGGCCCAGGGGCTGGTCGCGCGGCGCACGAGATGCGCGTTGCGGTTCAGCGTCCGGCGCTGGCTTTTCGACGGCGTGAAGCGGGACACGTCGATGCGTGCCGAAAGACATGCCGCGCAATCCGAACAGGAGGGCCGGTAAAGCACGTTCTGCGACCGGCGAAAGCCCTGCTTGGACAGCGAATCGTTCAGCCGTTCGGCCTGCGGTCCCTGCAGCGCGGTGAACAGCTTCCGCTCCATCCGGCCCTCGAGATAAGGGCAGGGCTGCGGGGCCGTCACGTAGAATTGGGGTGCCAGGGGCAGCGAATGGCGCATGATCGGTCAGGTTCCGCGGATGCTATAGGGGGACGGTAGCAACGAATGTCGGGGGCGCCAAGGCCCCCTGCGCGCGGCGCGCGCCGAAACGCGCAACGGCCCCGCCGCGAATGGACAGGGCCCCTATCCGGACGGGGGGGCGCGCGCCTCAGACCCGGCGGTTGATCATCACCGTGCCCAGCACGAGATCGCTCAGGCCCTGTTTGCGCTCGGTGTTCAGCATCAGCAGGACCGAGCCCAGCTGCACGATGAAAGTCGAGACCGACAGCGCGTAGCCCAGCGTGTGCATGAAGGCCGTCGCGGCATCGAGACGGTTGCCATAGGCGTCGCGCAGCTCGATCGCCATGGCGCGCATGCCCCAGGTGGCCGATCCGTTGGCGATGGTGATCCAGCGATAGGTGAAGCTAACCGCGACCCAGACGAGCGGGAAGAAGAACAGCGCGATGCCGAAGGTGAACAGGATCGCGGGCACGACCAGCACGGCCACGAAGACGCTGTCGATGACCCAGGCCACGAGGCGCTTCAGCGTGACGCTGTCGTAGAATTCGGGTTGGCGCACCGGGTCGGGCAGATGGGTGTCGAAGGCGGTCATGGTCAAGGGCTCCTGCGGGCGTGGATCGGGCTTGCGGGGCTGTTGGGAAGGTGGGGGCGGTCCGGTCGGGTCACAAGGGCGTGGGTGCAGGCCGGGGCCAAGGTGCGGGCCCCGGTCGGGGCCCGGCCTGCGCGGCTTACGCGGTCTCGGGCGTCTCGTCACGATCCGCGCGGGATGTCCGGTCGTCCATGAACTGGTCGAACTCGGCCTTGTCGCGGGCGTCGCGCAGACGCTTCAGGAAGCGTTCGAAATCCGCCTGTTCTTCCTCGAGGCGGCGCAGGGTCTCGGCCTTGTAGGCGTCGAAGGCCGTATTGCCCGAGGGTTTCATCGCCGCGAAGGCGCTGCGCGAGGTCGAGGGGCGGCGGGTCGAACAGGAAAACATGCGTTTGCTCCAGATCATGTAGGCAAGAAGGGCAAGGCCTGCGGGCCAGAAGACCACGAAGCCCAGGATCATGGCGGCGATCCAGGCCAGTTTGCCTTTCCGGTCCAGCCAGGCCTCGGCGCGGCTCAGCCAGCCGGGATTGGCGGGCAGGGGGTGGGAATTGGCGGCGATCGTCATCGGGTCTCCTTTCGGGCGGTGGATTGCTATGTGAATGTCTTTCACATTACGGAAGATCGGCATGGTGCCCGCTGCTTTCAAGGGGCGATGTAAATTGTTTTTACATTTTTCCGTCGCGGTCCGAATTCGCACTGTCCCGCCTTGCGCTTCGCGCCCGCCCGTGGCCACATCGCGCCATGGATATCACCTCCCGCATGACCTGCTGCCCCCGCCCTTATGATGAAGACCAGGGCCGCGATGCCTGCGAGGCGCTGCCTTGGGCCAACGGCGAGGTGGCTCAGCTGATTGCGGGGGCGGCCGGGTGCAGCCCGTACCTGAAAGGGCTGATGGGGAAGGAGGGCGACTGGCTCCAAACCGCTTTGGACGATCCCGAAAGCGCTTTGGCGGCGCTTTTCGAGGATCTGCGCGCAGCCCCCGTGTCGGACCGCCCCCGCGATCTGCGCCAGGCCAAGCGCCGCGTCGCGCTTCTGACCGCGCTGACCGATCTGGGAGGGGTCTGGAGCCTGGAACAGGTCACGGGCGCATTGACGGATTTTGCCGATCTGGCGGTGCAACTCGCGCTTGAAGCCACGGTCGGCGCCGAGATCCGTCGCGGCAAACTGCCCGGCGCGACCGAGGACGATATCCCCACGGCGGGCGGCATGGTCGCGCTTGCCATGGGCAAGATGGGCGCGGGCGAGCTGAATTATTCCTCAGATATCGACCTGATCTGCCTCTTTGACGAGACCCGCTTCGCGCCCGACGATTTCCAGGAGGCGCGGGCCAGTTTCGTCCGTGCCACCCGCAAGATGTCCGCGATGCTGTCCGAGATGACGGGCGAGGGATATGTCTTCCGAACCGATCTGCGCCTCAGGCCCGATCCCGCTGTCACGCCCGTTTGCATGGCGATGGAGGCCGCCGAGCGGTATTATGAAAGCCTCGGCCGGACCTGGGAACGCGCCGCCTATATCAAGGCACGCCCGGCCGCGGGCGATCAGGCGGCGGGTCAGCGGTTTCTCGATGCGCTGACGCCCTTCGTCTGGCGCAGGCATCTGGACTTTGCCGCGATCCAGGACGCCCACGACATGCGGCTGCGCATCCGCAAGCACAAAGGGCTGGGCGGGCCGATCACGCTGCCGGGACACAACATGAAGCTCGGACGCGGCGGTATCCGCGAGATCGAGTTCTTCACCCAGACCCAGCAGATCATCATCGGTGGCCGCGATCCGGATCTGCGCGGTCGCGGCACCGTCGAAAGCCTGGCGCGTTTGGCGGAAAAGGACTGGATTCCAACAGCTTTGGCCGAGACGCTCACCCAGCATTACCGGGCGCACCGCGAGGTGGAGCACCGGGTGCAGATGATCAATGACGCACAGACCCATCTCCTGCCGAATTCCGAGGACGGGATGATGCGGCTGGCCTGCCTCATGGGGCGCGATCTCAATGAGTTGCAGGATGATATTCATGCAAGACTTGAAGAAACCCATGGGCTGATCGAAGGCTTCTTCGCCCCGGATGCGCAGAACGGCGCGGCGCCGGACGCGCCGGATTTCGGCAGCGATATCGTCGCGCGTTGGCCGACCTATCCCGCGCTGCGCTCGGCGCGGGCCACGGCGATCTTCGACCGTCTGAAACCGGACATCCTGGCCCGCCTGCAGAAAGCCGCCCGGCCCGAGGAGGCGCTTGTGGCCTTCGACGGCTTTCTGGCGGGCCTGCCTGCGGGCGTTCAACTGTTCGCACTCTTCGAGGCCAATCCTCAGCTGATCGACCTTCTGGTGGATATTGTCGCGATATCTCCGGACCTTGCGCGGTATCTTTCACGCAATGCGCAGGTCTTCGATGCGGTGATCGTGGGCGATTTCTTTGCGGATTGGCCGGGCTGTGCGGCGCTTACCGCCGATCTGGCTGAGGTGCTGTCGCGCGAGGACGATTACGAACGCAGGCTCGATGCGGCGCGGCGTTGGGGCAAGGAATGGCATTTCCGGGCAGGCGTGCACCTGCTGCGCGGCCTGACCACCCCCAGTGAGGCGGCGGCGCAATATGCCGATGTGGCCGAGGCCTCGCTCGCTGCGCTCTGGCCTGTCGTGGTCGAAGAATTCGCGCGCCGCTACGGGGCGCCGCCCGGCAAGGGCGCTGTCGTGCTGGGCATGGGCGCGCTTGGCGCCGGACGGCTTCACGCGCGCTCGGATCTTGATGTGATCGTCATCTACGATGCGGACGGGGTCGAGGCTTCGGGTGGAAAAAAGTCCCTGTCCACAAGGCCTTATTACGCGAGGCTCACGCAGGCTCTGGTCGCCGCGATCACGGCGCCGATGGCCGAGGGGCGGCTTTATGAGATGGATATGCGGCTCCGGCCCTCGGGCAATCAGGGCCCGGTCGCGACGTCTTTCCCGGCCTTCCGCGACTACCAGCGCAAAGAGGCCTGGTTGTGGGAGCATCTCGCGCTGACCCGCGCGCGCGTCGTTGCGGGTAACGCGGCCCTTGGGGAGGAGGTCGAGGAGTTTCGCCGTGCGCTCCTGTCCGAGCCGCGGGATGCCCGACACGTATCGAGCGAGCTTGCCGAGATGCGCACGCGGATCACTGCGGCCAAGGGCACGGGCGCGCGCTGGGATCCCAAGGTGGGGCGCGGCCGCCTGCAAGAGATCGAACTTCTGGCCCAGGCGGGCGCGCTCGTGTCGTCCGAGACGCCGCGCGACGTGGCGGGCGGGCTGGCCGCAGGCGCGGCCGCGGGCCTGATGTCCGAGGCGGAGGCCCAGGAGCTGGCTGCAACCCATGCCTGGCTCTGGGCCCTGCAGATCGGTGCGCGGCTGGTCAGCGACGGAGCATTCGATCCCGAAGCGGCCGGCGGTGGCGCGGTGGATTTCCTGTTGCGGCTCTGCGGCGCGGGCTCGACGGATGCGCTGGCGGCGCATATGGCAGAGCGGACCGAGGCTGCGGGGCAGATCATCGACCGCGTGCTTGGGCAGGAGGCGCCCGAATGAGCGAGACGAATTACGACCCCAAGGGCCTCATCCGCGAGGCCTATCGCATCGAGGGCATCGAGGAGGCCGATTGCCGGACGATCTTCCTCGACTGGGCGTTGGGTCTGCCGCTTGAGGTCGATAACGCAACGGCGATCCGCGAGATGCTGTCCCGGCACGGCGCACCGGAGCATCCGATGACTGCAGTGCTACAGGAAGGACTTGTGAGCCTTGGCGCCCCGCGGAGGCGGGGGGGCTGGCGGTCGCGCCATTAGGGTTGGCGGGCCACAGCAAAGCCCCGCGCCGCCCTGTCCCGGCCTTGCGCCGGTACCTTCGACGCCTCGAAACCGTCATTCGCCCGTTGGAGGCCCCGGCACGAGGCCGGGGCAGGGCGCAAAGCCGGGGCAGGTGGCTACGCCTAACGCGCCAGCGCGGCGGCCTCTCGGGCCAGCTCGGTAATGCCCGCCCAATCGCCCGCTGCCATCTTGTCCTTCGGCGCCACCCAGGATCCCCCCACGCAAAGCGTGTTGGACAGGCCAAGGTAATCGGGCGCGTTCTTCAGCGACACACCGCCCGTCGGGCAGAAGCGGACCTGCGGCAGGGGTGCACCGATGGCCTTCAGCGCGGGCGCGCCGCCATTGGCCTCGGCGGGGAAGAATTTTTGCACGGTATAGCCGCGCTCGAGCAGGCGCATCACCTCGGACGAGGTGGCAGCGCCGGGCAGGAGCGGCAGGTCCGCGGCCTCGCAGGCCCCGAGGATCGTGTCGGTCGCGCCCGGTGAGACGCCGAAGCGCGCACCCGCCGCCACGGCCTTTTCGACATCCGCAGGCGTCAGAAGCGTGCCCGCGCCCACGACGCCGCCCTCGACCTTGGCCATCTCCGCAATCGCATCGAGCGCGACGGGCGTGCGCAGCGTGACCTCGAGCACGGGCAGACCGCCTGCGACCAGCGCCTCGGCCAGCGGTCTCGCATGGGCCAGATCGTCGATCACGAGGACCGGAATGACCGGCGCCATGCGGCAGAGTTTCTCGGAGGCCTGGCTTGCATCTTGGGGTGTCATCATGGCGGTGCGCTTCTATTGCGGTTTCTGTTTCGGTAATTGGGATGCCGGGGGCGCGGGTCGTCAGACGACGACTGCCGCCCCGTCGGAGGCCAGGCCCACATTCTGGCGGAAGGCCTCGAACAGCTCGCGGCCGACGCCGTGGCCATTGTCGCTGAGATCCGCCTGCACTGGCGCCCGGCTGTCGAAATCCTCCGCGAGGCAGGTGATTTCGCCCTTCACGGCATCGACCCGGACGATGTCACCGTCGCGCAGCCGCGCGATCGGACCGCCCTTGGCCGCTTCCGGGGCGAGGTGGATGCAGGAGGGCACCTTGCCCGAGGCACCCGACATGCGCCCGTCCGTGACCAGCGCCACTTTCAGCCCGCGATCCTGCAGGACCGCCAGCGTCGGCGTCAACGAATGCAGCTCGGGCATGCCGTTGGCAGAGGGGCCCTGAAAGCGCACGACGACGACCGTATCCTCGGTGAACTCGCCCGCCTTGAAGGCGGTCTTGACCGATTCCTGGTCCTGGAAAATCCGCGCCTTGGCTTCGATCACATGCCGCTCGGGCGCCACGGCCGACGTCTTCATCATGCCGCGACCCAGGTTGCCCGCGAGCTGCTGCAGACCGCCCGTCTTCTGGAACGGATCATCCGCAGGCCGCAGGATCTTGTCGTTCTGGGTGGCCCCGCTGCCCGCCTCGTAGATCACCCGGTTGTCCTTCAGCTTCGGCTCCTGGGTGTAAAGCGACAGCCCGTCGCCCGCCGCGGTCTTCACGTCCTCATGCAGCAGGCCGTTCTTCAGAAGCTCGCCGATCATGAAGGACAGACCGCCCGCCGCGTGGAAATGGTTCACGTCCGCCAGGCCGTTCGGATAGACCTTGGCCATAAGCGGCACCACGTCGGAGATTTCGTCGAAATCCTCGAGCGTCAGTTCGATCCCCGCGGCGCGCGCCATGGCGGGCAGGTGGATCACCAGGTTGGTGGAGCCGCCCGTGGCCATCAGGCCCACGATCCCGTTCACGAAGGCCTTCGCATCGAGGATGTCGCAGACCGGGCGATAATCGTTTCCAAGTGCTGTGATCTGCGCCACGCGCTCGGTGCCCGCGACGGTCAGCGCCTCGCGCAGCGGCGTGTTCGGGTTCACGAAGGAGGCGCCGGGCAGGTGCAGGCCCATGAACTCCATCAGCATCTGGTTGGAATTGGCGGTGCCGTAGAAGGTGCAGGTGCCCGGCCCGTGATAGGAGGCCATCTCGGCCTCCATCAGCTTGTCCCGGCCCACTTCGCCTGCGGCGAATTGCTGGCGCACGCGGGCCTTTTCATCATTGGGCAGGCCGCTGGTCATGGGGCCTGCGGGCAGGAAGATGCCGGGGATGTAGCCGAAGGTGCCCGCCGCGATCACGAGGCCCGGCACGATCTTGTCGCAAACGCCCAGATAGAGCGCGGCATCGAAGGTGTTGTGCGAGAGCGCGACGCCCGCGGCCAGCGCGATCACATCGCGCGAGAAAAGCGACATCTCCATGCCGACCTGGCCCTGGGTCACGCCATCGCACATGGCGGGCACGCCGCCCGCGACCTGTGCGGTGGCACCGGCCTCGCGCGCGGCCTTGCGGATGATGTCGGGAAAGACCTCGAAGGGCTGATGCGCCGAGAGCATGTCGTTATAGGCCGTCACGATCCCGATATTGGGCGCGCGGCCCCCGGCGAGCGCGTCCTTGTCGTCGCCCATCGCCGCATAGGCATGGGCCTGGTTGCCGCAGGACAGATGCGCACGGCGCGGGCCTTCCTCGGCGGCGCGACGCATCCGGTCGAGATAGGTGGCGCGGCGCGCCTCGGAGCGTTCCTCGATCCGTTCGGTCACTTTGGCGATGGTGGCGTTCAGGCTCATGATCGGTTCTCCTCGGGACGCGGGACAGCGGGCGATAAAATACGGCACCCGGCTTTGCCTCGCATGTAACTTGGTTAGCGCTAACGGTAAAGGGTGTTCTCCGCCGGAGTCCTGCCTTGCCTGTCCATATGGGCTCTGCATGCGCTCCGGTCGGCACTGATGCCAGTTCGGCGCAGCGCCAAATGAACCAGAATGCGCGCCTTGGCGTCATCCAGGCGATGAACGACGCGCGCTGACTTCCCCCGGACGACGGGACTGGATAAGAGGGCGCCATGACAGCGCCCTCTTATCCCGTGATCCGCCTGAAACCCAAAGCGAATGCCCGTGCGATCCGCCGCGGCTTCCCTTGGGTTTTTTCCAATGAGCTTGTGCTCGACCGCCGCAGCAAGGCGCTGACCCCCGGCACCCTTGCCGTGCTCGAGGATCCTGACCGCAAGCCTTTGGGCGTGGTGGGCGTGACGCCCGCCTCCAAGATCGCGGCGCGGATGCTCGACCGGGACCCGGCGGCCATTGTCGATCAGGATTGGATGGCCGCGCGGCTGACCCGCGCGCTCGAATTGCGCACGCGGCTGTTTGATGCGCCGTTCTACCGGCTTGTCCATGCGGAGGCCGACGGCCTGCCGGGCGTCATCATCGACCGGTTCGGCGATGCGGCGGTGATCCAGCCCAATGCCGCCTGGGCCGATGCCGCGCTCGATGCGCTCTGCGCGGCGCTGGTACAGGTCACGGGCGTGACCACGATCCTGAAGAATGCGGGCGGGCGGGGGCGCCAGCTTGAAGGGCTCGACGATGCGGATGCGGTCCTGCACGGCACGGCGCCCGGGGCGCCCGTGCCCGTGGCGATGAACGGTGCCACATATATGGCGGATCTGACGGGCGGGCAGAAGACGGGCCTCTTCTACGACCAGCGTCCCAACCACGGCTTCGCGCAGCGCCTGGCCTCCGGCGGGCGCGTGCTCGACGTGTTCTCCCATGTGGGCGGCTTTGCACTGGCGGCGCTGGCAGGCGGCGCGGAACATGCGCTGGCGGTCGATGGATCGGCGCCCGCGCTTGCGCTTGCGGAACAGGGCGCCGCGGCGATGGGCGCTGCGGATCGCTTCGCGACCCGTCAGGGCGATGCCTTCGACACGCTGACGGCGCTTGGCGAAGAACAGGCGCGGTTCGACATGGTGATCTGCGATCCGCCCGCCTTCGCGCCCGCGAAACCCGCGCTCGAGGCCGGGCTGCGCGCCTATGAGCGTGTCGCGCGTCTCTCTGCGCCGCTGGTGGCGGAGGGCGGCTACCTCGTCCTCTGCTCCTGTTCCCATGCCGCCGATCTGACGGCCTTCCAGGGCGCCTGCCTGCGCGGGATCGGCCGGGCCGGGCGCCGTGCGCAGCTGATCCATACGGGCGGGGCGGGGCCCGATCACCCGCTGCTGCCGCAACTGGCGGAATCGGGCTACCTCAAAGCGCTGTTCTTCCGCCTGTGAAGGTGCTGATCGACACCTGCGTGCTCTATCCCACTGTGATGCGCGAGGTGGTGCTGGGGGTGGCGGCGACGGGTGCGTTCAAACCGCTTTGGTCCGCCCGCATCCTCGAAGAATGGGCCCGCGCCGCGCGCAAGCTGGGCCCCGGCGGCGAGGATCAGGCCCGCGCCGAGATCGCCGCGCTGCGCACGCGCTGGCCCGAGGCCGAGGTTAACTGGCCGCCCTCGCTTTCTGCCCGGCTCTGGCTGCCCGACCCCAACGACGTGCATGTGCTGGCCGCCGCCATTGCGGGATCGGCGGATGTGATCCTGACGCTCAACGCCGCTGACTTCCCGCGCGGCACCCTGGCCGAGGAAGGCCTGTCGCGCGCCGATCCCGATGCCTTCCTTCTGGGCCAGTACCGCGCGGCGCCGGGTGCCGTGGCAGAGGTCTGCACAGGCGTTCTGGCCGAGGCCCGAAGGCTTTCGGGCGAGGCCTGGCAGATGCGCGCGCTCTTGAAGAAAGCGCGGCTGCCGCGCCTCGCCAAGGCACTGGAGACGGGCGCGCAGTCTTGAACCCGCCCGCCCGGGCTGCTAGCTGCCCCGAAGCCTGACGTTTTTCATCGGTTTTGGAGCGTATCGCGTGGCAGCCCCGCATCCCCGGCTCGAAATCAAGCACCTCACCCGCACCTTCGAGGGCAAGAAAGTGGTGGACGACGTATCGCTGTCCATCATGCCGGGCCATGTGACCTGCCTTCTGGGGCCGTCGGGCTGCGGAAAATCCACGACGCTGCGCATGATCGCGGGTGTCGATATGCAGAATTCGGGGCATATCTACGTCGATGGCAACCTCGTCTGCGACACGGTTTTCCGGATTCCGCCCGAGCGCCGCTCCATCGGGCTGATGTTTCAGGACTTCGCGCTGTTCCCGCATCTCTCGGTCGAACAGAATGTGGCGTTCGGCCTGAAGGGCACCAAGGCCGAGAACCGCAAACGGGTCGAGCAGTTGCTGGACCGCGTGGGCCTGCTGCATTTCATCTCCGCCTATCCGCACGAATTGTCGGGCGGGGAGCAGCAGCGCGTGGCGCTCGCAAGGGCGCTGGCGCCGAAGCCGCGGGTGATGCTGATGGACGAGCCGTTCTCCGGCCTCGACAATCGTCTGCGCGACGGCATCCGCGACGAGACGCTGGCGCTTCTGAAAGAGGAAGGCACGAGCGTGCTTCTGGTCACGCACGAGCCCGAAGAGGCGATGCGCATGGCTGACGAGATCGCGCTGATGCGCGCGGGCCGGATCGTGCAGCGCGGCGCGCCTTACAACATCTACAACGCGCCTGCGGACAAGGCGGCGGTGGCGTTCTTCTCGGATATCAACGTCATCACCGGCACCGTGCAGGGCGCGCTGACCGAGACGCCCTTCGGGCAGTTCCTGGCCCCCGGCGTGCCCGACGGGGCGCGGGTCGACATCGTCTTCCGCCCGCAGCACGTCTCGATCGATTTTGACCGGCAGGGGCGGGGCCCGAACCCGACCGCTATTCAGGGCACGCCCGCGCGCGGCGTGGTGGAACGCGCGCGCTTCATGGGCTCGGAAAGCCTGGTGGAGTTCCGCATGGATCATGACGGACAGGTGCTGCGCGCGACCGTGCCCAACGTCTTCCTGCCGAAGGTCGGCACGCCCATGTGGCTTTCGGTCCGGCGTGACCGCTGCTTTGTCTTTCCCGCCCAGGACGACATCTGAGCCGCCCGAAAAAATAAATCGAAAATAATTCGGATTTTCTGAAACTGCTGCGGCGCAGCATACGTTTCTAGTGAACGTTACCCGGCAGAACGATCCCGCAAGGGTCGGTAACGAGTGCTGTTTCAAGGGTTTTGCCGGGTGACGCGATCGCCGCGTCGCGGTCAATCCGGAGGTCCCGCCTCTCCCTCATGGCCGGTATGTTTGACCAGTGTCAGGGACTTTCGGATTGCGCGGCGCGGTAATCCTGAAGGCGCTTGCCGGGCTCGTCCACGAACAGGCCGGGCAGGGGGCTCAGGTCCCGAACCCGGTCGATGCGGAAGGTGGCGAAGCCGCCGCCGGTTTCATCCCAGACCACCGCTGTCCAGATCCGTCCCCAGTAATCCAGATGCAGCGGCCGCACGTCGCGCGCGGCCTCCTCGTCCGTCAGGGTGACGCGCAGTTTCTGACGCGCGCGGATTGCGGCGCGGAAGGCGGGCATGTGACGGAAGCCTTCCGCGGCTTCGGCAAAGGGGTAGGTGGCGAAGCCGAAGCGCTTGGCGGCCATGCCGGTATCTTCGGGCAGCACCGCCTCGATCTTCTTCGACAGACTTTCGGCAGCGGCCGAGATCCGGTCCATATCCGCGGCCCCGACCGCGGCGAGCCCGAGATGCAGCGCCTCCAGCTCGTCATCGGTCAGGTTCAGGGGCGGCAGGGTCGTCATCGCCCGGGCGGTGAAGCCGCGCCCGCGCTCCCCCTCGATCGGCACGCCCGAGCCCGCGAGCGTGTCCATGTCGCGGTAGATCGTGCGCAGCGAGACGCCAAGCGCGCGGGCCAGATCCTCGGCCCGGTGCAGGCGGCCATCCTTCAGCCGGGTCATCAGTGCGTAAAGCCGGTCGGCGCGGCGCATGGGTGATTCCCTCGCTGGATGAGCGTGTTTTGTCATTAAGCTGACAACTGACAGAGTAATGGCAAATAATGCGACAGGACCAGCCCCGAACCGGCGCTTTTCCCGCTTGCAGATGCTTCCCCGCGCCCGCCCTTTTCGCTATTGCGGCGGGCAGGACTATATCTGCAGCGGGCGCGGACGGTTGGGACGGCCCGCCTATCGGGAGACGGATCATGCTCAACAATATCGGCCTTCCGGGCCTTCTTCTCATCGCGGTCGTCGTGCTTGTCCTGTTCGGACGCGGCAAGATCTCGAGCCTCATGGGCGAGGTCGGCAAGGGCATCACGGCGTTCAAGAAGGGCGTCAAGGACGGCTCCGAAGAGCTCGAGAACGAGGACGCCAAGTCCGAGACGGCGCGCGACGTGACGCCCGAGACCGAAAAAGACAAGGTCTGAGGCCCCCTTCATGTTCGACCTGGGCTGGACCGAGCTTCTGGTCATCGGGATCGTGGCGTTGATCGTCGTGGGCCCGAAAGACCTGCCGATGCTGTTTCGCAATATCGGCCGTTTCGTCGGCAAGGCGAAGGGCATGGCGCGCGAGTTTTCCCGCGCCATGAACGATGCCGCGGACGAATCCGGCATGAAGGACGTCCAGAAGACCTTCAAGGCTGCGTCGAACCCGCTCAATTCCGCCATGGATGGCGTGAAATCGGCGGCGAAGGACATGACCAATCTCGATCTGGACGGCAAGTCGGACAAGAAGACCGACAAGTCCGATGCGCCGAAGCCCAGCCCCGAACGGGCGGCGGCGGCCAAGAAGATCGAAGCCGCGACCGCCCGCGAGGCGGCCGAGCGCAAGGCGCGCGAAGCCGAAGAGGCGCGCAAGGCCGCCGATGCGCTCGAGGCGAAACTCGGCGATGACGGAGACAAGGCGTGAGCGTCAAGGACGAGATCGAGGACAGCGCCGCCCCGCTGATCGAACACCTGGCCGAGCTGCGCACGCGGCTAATCCGCTGCGTGGTCTATTTCCTGATCGGCATGGTGATCTGCTTCACCGTCGCCACGCCCATCTTCAACTTCCTGACCAATCCGCTCTGTCAGGTGCTGTCGGCGCGCGGGCAGGATTGCGACCTGATCTTCATCTCGCCGCAGGAAGGCTTCTTCGTGGCGATCAAGGTGTCGCTTCTGGGCGGCTTCATGTTGGCCTTCCCGTTCATCGCCAACCAGATGTGGCGCTTCGTGGCACCGGGCCTCTACAAGTCCGAGAAGGGCGCATTCCTGCCCTTCCTGATCGCCTCGCCCTTCATGTTCTTCCTGGGCGCGTCCTTTGCCTTCTACGTCGTGACGCCGCTCGCCTATGACTTCTTCCTGGGCTTCCAGCAATTCGGCGCCGATGGCGAGGCGGTGGTCGGCGAAGAGGTCAGCCAGGGCCTGTCTGTGGTCTTCCAGGGCTCCGCGCAGGAATATCTGAACCTCACCATCAAGTTCATCGTGGCTTTCGGGCTCTGCTTCCAGCTGCCCGTTCTGCTGACTCTGATGGGCAAGGCCGGGCTCGTGTCGGCCAAGGGACTGGGCGACGTGCGCAAATACGCGGTCGTGGGCATTCTGGTGCTGGCAGCCCTCGTCACGCCGCCCGACGTGATCACCCAGGTCATCCTGTTCGTCGTGGTCTACGGCCTCTACGAGGTGTCGATCTTCCTGGTGCGCCGGGTCGAGAAGAAGCGCATCGAAGAGCTGAAAGCGCAGGGCGTCTGGTTCGAGGACGATGACGAGGCCGAGGACCCGCTGATGGCGGAGTTCGACGAGGACGACGAGGGCAAGGGCAAGTGAGCGACGAGGTGCTGACCCGCATCGCCGAGGCGCTCGAACGGATGGCGCCGGCGCCCTTGTCCGCGCCGGATCTCGGCGGCGCGGAGGCCTTCGTCTGGCACACCAACCCCGACCGGCTGGAACCCGTCCCGGTGGTCAGCCGGGTCGATCTGTCGCTTCTGGTGGGTATCGACCGTTCCCGCGACACGCTTCTGCAGAACACCCGCCAATTCGCGGCGGGCCATGCCGCGAACAATGCGCTGCTTTGGGGGGCGCGGGGGATGGGCAAATCCTCCGTCGTGAAGGCCGTGCACGCGGCCATCGTGGCCGAAGGGCATCCGCTCAAGATCGTGGAGCTGCAGCGCGAAGACCTGCCTTCGGTCTCGCGGCTGCTGAACATCCTGCGCGCGGCGCCCTTCCGCTTCGTTTTGTTCTGTGACGATCTGTCGTTTTCCCATGACGACCAGCATTACAAATCGCTGAAGGCGGTGCTCGATGGCGGGATCGAGGGGCGGCCGGAAAACGTGCTGTTCTACGCCACCTCCAACCGCCGCCACCTGATGCCGCGCGACATGATCG
>CAZTEV010000057.1:0-14125 GCA_964612785.1 uncultured Roseivivax sp.
GGGCGGAGAGCCGACGTTCGCTGCAGTTGCGAACCAGCACCACAAAATTGTGAAAAGCTGCCATTCACTGCCGCCTTTAAGAGCCGGAGCCAGATCAAGAGCGGAAGCCAAACTGCGCAGGGTGAAATCACTTTGAAGCCCGGTTTGCAAATCCCCCATTTGTTAGAATAACCGTACGGTCCAATGCGCGAGAATTCCGACACATAGCCAGGGTCCGAACGCAATTTCTGATGCTTGGCTGCGCATGGTCGCCATTGCTGCGATCAGTGCCATGACGGACGCAATCAACAAAACCATTGGCAGAGCTGACCACCCCAGCCATGCGCCTGCTGCGGCAAACAACTTTGCGTCGCCAAGGCCCAGCCCCTCAAAGCCACGCCAAGCGAAATGCGCCGCGCCGATCGCCCAAAACAGGGTGAAACCGATCGCCGCACCGAGGATCGACTCGGTGACATCGATCGACTGCGACACTGCCGACAGCGCTACTCCCAAACAGATCAATGGCAAGGTCACGACATCGGGCAGGCGCTTTTCGCGAAAATCGCTTCTGACCAGAAATCCCAAAGCCAAGATTAAGAGCGGCGTCGCAAGGACATCGGCCTGATCTGCCATCACGCCCAAATTTCTTTTTGCATCGATGAAACTTCCTTGGATCCGGTGCCGTGTCTGATCGCGTGTGATTAGTCTGGTTCGTCAAAAAAGAGCGGCGTCAGCGAGGGTTGCACAAGAATGGAATATGATTTCCGACAAGGGAGACGTAAATGAGTTTTTCGATTCAAAAGGTCGGTGGAGGTGCGCTTTTGGCGATCCTCGCTGCGGCCGCAGGAGGTGCGAACGCAGCGTCTCACCGCGAGGCTCCGGGCATTACCACAAGCCCGAAAGTTGACGGGACCGATTTTTACATGTTCCGCAGCTATGAGCCTGGAAAACAGGATTTCGTGACGCTCATCGCGAACTATCAGCCGCTACAAGCACCGTATGGCGGTCCGAATTACTTCACCATGGACGGCGACGCGATCTACGAGATCCACATCGACAATAATGGCGATGCCATCGAAGATCTTACGTTCCAGTTCAGTTTCCAGAACAACCTCGGCGCCGATGGCGCGGGCATTGCGCTGGAAATCGGCGACGAGACGGTGGCCATACCGCTCAAGACGGCGGGCGGAATTACCGGAGCTGCCAGCGATCCGCTCAACGAAGTCGAGACATATTCGCTCAACTTAATCCGTGGAGACAGGCGCACAGGAACAGCGCGACCGGTGACCCAAGTCGACGGCGGTCAAACCTTCACCAAGCCGCTCGACAACATCGGTACCAAGACGATCCCTGATTACGCCGATTACGCTGGAAACTATATCTATGAGGTGGACGTTCCCGGCTGTTCCACCCAGGGCCGGGTGTTCGTCGGTCAGCGGGCCGAAGCATTCGCCGTGAACCTCGGCGAAATCTTTGATCTGGTCAATCTCGTCCCGCTTGAGGGTGGTATCGAAAATTCACGCGACAACGACGACCTGATCGGTCGCTTTAACGTTACGTCGCTGGCCCTCGAGGTGCCCATCGACTGCCTCACCGGCGACGGCAACGGAGTGATCGGCGGTTGGACAACAGCCAGCCTCCCGCAAGCCGAAGTTGAAGACCCGTCGCCCACCTATGAAGGCACGTCCGAATTTGGTGGCGCCTGGGTGCAGCAGTCGCGTCTGTCCGCGCCGCTGGTGAACGAGGTTGTCATCGGTCTTCCCGACAAGGATCTGTTCAACGCTGCCGAACCTACGCAGGACAGTGCCCTTGCCACCTACGTCACCAACCCCACTCTTCCGGCACTGATCGATATACTGTTCCGCGAGGCATTGGGGGCAGACGACAATATCGCACCGTCGAACCTACCGCGTCAGGACCTTGTCACAGCCTTCCTGACCGGTTTTCCCGGTCTGAACCAAATGTCGGTGGTTACTCCGTCCGAGATGATGCGCCTAAACACTGCGGTACCGCCAACAGCACGCGATGCACAGAGCAATTACGGTGTTGTGGCTGAAGACCTCGCGGGCTTCCCGAATGGCCGTCGTCCCGGTGACGATGTGGTCGACATCGCTCTGCGGGTCGCGATGGGCGCGCTCTGTCATCCAGTGCCGCTTGGTGCGGAGCTTGGTGTCGACGGGGCCGAGGAGGACACCGCGAGCGACTTGGTGAATCTTGGCCTCTGCGAGCCCGAAGACGCGCCGGTCGGAGACCAGCCGTTCATCGATGGCGCGCCGGTCACAGCCCTCGACGTCGATGGCCAATTCCCCTACCTGCGCACCCCGCTTCCGGGCGCAGGTGACTGATCGGGAAGGTAAATCATCATGTTGAGATGCACAAAACTAACCATAGTCATCGCCAGTTCCCTTTTTGTCGCAGCTTGTGACGAAGGCGGCGGTGGTGGCGATGACGCGCAGGGTATCGAAACCCTGGGTTCAGGCTTCGTCAATGCGTTCAATCAGAACCGCAACGACACGCCGGTCAACGCCCAGAGCGTAAATCTGACGCTCACCCCTCAGCAGCAACCGTTTAATCCATAAAGCGGGTTGCTGCCTTTGCACGATCTTGCGGCCCCCAGATCTGATCTGGGGGCCGTTTTCAGTTCAAGGCCGACGGCTCATCGACCGGCAGGAACCGGCGCGACAATATACCGACCGATTGCCCCCCGATTTCGTTGATGCGCAGAATGCGGCTTTTGAGCCGGATCGCAGCATCGCCCGCCTCCGCCCGCACGATCACGTCGAACAGGTTCGAGGTGAAGCCCGTGTGATCCGGCCGGACAGCACCAGCAGCGCTCAGCGTCTCTCGTGTGATCTGCAGGTCCCGGTTGCGCTGCGCCACCAATCGCGCCGCGATGGAACCGTTGTTCAGCATCGCGCGCAGGAGCACCGGATCGGCGGTGTTGAGGTTCACTTCGCCTGCGACCGGCAATGCCGCCATATAGGGCCGCAGCGCATCAAGCGTGGTTCCGGGAATGCCAAAGGCAGCGAGGTCATCGAGGTCTCGCACCGGTCCGACGCGTTGAAGCACGGTTGCTATGCGCGGGGCAAGCTCGGGCGGTTGCTCGACCTCGGCCAACAGGCGTCCCAGCATCTCGGTCGGGCCGATGCCGCCTGCGGTCAGGCGATTGATGTCGTATTTCCGCTGCACGTCCTGGATCTCGACGGCAAAGCGCCCCGTGACGAGACGCGTTTCTGCTTGCGCGATGGTTGCCCAAGCTTCTCCGAAATGATCAGCCTCCGGCGCTTCCTCGATGTCGCGGCGCAAGGCGGCCATCACGGACGCTTCGGCCCCGAGCGCCAGCATTTCTGCATCGGTCGCCTCGGCCATTAAGCGGACGCGGTTGATAGCGGTTTCGCGGCTCCCGAGCATCAAATGCACGACCGCTGCGCTCAGCGCGATAATGACAAGAACGTTCACCAGAACGACGCCTATCTCGCCGTCGCGTTTCATTGCCGTGAGGCCTCGGGCAGGACGAATACACGTACAAGGGTGTCCGCCTCACCTTGCTCGGCCTGCATTATCCGCAATGTCAGTTCCGCCGCCAGTGGCAGCGCACCGTCATCGTCTTGGCCAGAGATCGGCCAGGCATCGCGCCAAGTGCGGCCCACATCCAAAAGCCGCCAGCGCGCGCTTTCGACCCCTCTCAAGAGATTCTGGTCGACAGGGGGGCCGTCATCTGCGCGTAGACCGCGCAAAAGAGTTCCTTCCTCGACCCGAAGCGACTGACGCTGCAGCGCATCCGCATCTGCTCGGACGAATGTGAATTGAGCTGGAGCCAGCGCAACCTGACCCGGCGCCAGCTGCGCGAGATCACGGCGTAGGACAAGCAGGGCACGATCAATCTCAGCAAGCCGCTCAAGTCGTCCTTCGGTACCCGAATTTACCCTGAGCACAGTGTTGAGCAACGTCAGCCCGGCGATGCTGACCACCGCAAACAGAGCAAGCGCCACCAGGACTTCGACAAGAGACAGCCCGGCCTCGGGCGCACGCCCGCCGGACGGCGTCATACCGAGGTTGCCCCGATCAGTGAGACGTCACCCGCACCCACTTTCAGGACTGCAAGGCCGCGTTGGCAAAGTCCCGAGGGCAGGAAACGATATGGACCGACCACGCCGGAAAAGCCTTCGTCGTCCAGCAAGCCCCGCCTGTTTTGTTGGCCTCGCTGGCCCAAAATGCGGGCCAGTTCGGTGCCATCGTAGGCCAGACCCGCGATGATCCCGGCAGCTTGCCCGGTGGCTTCGGTGAATGCGTCGCGGAAAGCGGCAAAGCGTAATGGATCGGGCGCCGCAAACCAAGCGCCGTCAAGGGCGGGTTCGCTTTCGAGATCGCGGGCCGACCATTGTGTCGATCCTATGAGCTGGATTTCCTGCCCTGAAATCGCGCGGGCGAACGGCGTGAGCGAGCTGTCGGCGGTAGGCAGGTAGACCGCATCGGGGCGACCCCCGCTATCGGCCAGCGCCGCACCAAGCCCGACAGCACTGTCGCGTACAATTGGGGCCCGCAGCCGCAGACCGAGCGCGGGGGCAATCGCCTGTGCCGCTGCCACTGATTGTGCCCCGTATGCGCCCGGCGGCACGACAATGGCGATATCCCGTAGGTTGCGCTGCGCGGCAAGACTGAAGACCGCCTGAACCGAATGCTCGGGTGTGATGCCGAACACAAACAGCCGATCCCCGGCGAGCGACGCATCGTTGGACAGTGTTACGACTGGAACGCGACCAGGTACGGCGGCGGCGACCGCCCGGGCCTGCGCGCCAAAGACCGGTCCGATCAGAATATTCGCACCGCCATCAACCGCATTCAACGCCGCGGCAGCGGCATCTTCGGGCGTGGAGCCACTGTCATAGATGTCGATCCCGACGCCCGGCCCACCGCCGAGACTTACAGCCGTGCGAAGGACCTCGCCCAGTTTCTGCGAGGCGCCGGACAGCGGCAGGAGCAGCGCCGCCTGACCCGGGCCGTCCGTTCCGGATCCGCCGCCGAGGCTGTCGGTGACACCGCAGCCGCCAAGCGCCGCGAGCGACGTGGCTGCAAGCCCCTTGAGCACTCCGCGCCGTGACTGTGGTTTTCGTCGCATCTCTCTCCTTCGACGCGCGGGGGGCGCGCTTTCCTGCCGGTTATTGTGCATCTGTCCTACACGCTTGTCGGTGTTCGCACCACTTGCCAAGGTATCGGGATCCAGATCTTCATCCTGCCAGGTCGTTCAAGCTGACGATGGGCATCAGGATCGCCAATACCAGCAGCATCACAATGCCGCCCATGAGCAGCAGCACACCCGGCTCCACAAGCGCGACGAGCGCCGCAACCTTGGCCTTGAGGTCGGCCGATTGCTCTGCCGCACTGCGCTCGAGGCTATTGCCGAGTGTGCCTCCGGCCTCGCCGCTGGCAATCATTGCCACCAGCATCGGCGGGAAGATCCCGGCGTCTTCTGCAGCCCGCGACAGCGCAGCCCCATCTGAGACCCGCTGCGTCAGGTCGGCGAGCTTACCGCGAACGTACAAGTTGGGAACGGTATCCGCCGCCGCTCGAAGCGCTTCCGCCAGTGGCACACCGCTTTGCACCAGAGTGGCAAGCGTGCCGGAAAAGCGCGCCGAGTTGACCTTGAGCACCGCAGAGCGGACTCCCGGTGCGGTTGCCAGCTTCCGATGCCAGCGCGCCCTTACAGATGGACTTCGCAGTGCGAACAGCCCGCCCGCCATCAGAGCAAGCCCCGCCAGCAACAGCGGCATACCCAAACGAGTCAGCGAGTCAGAAACAGAGATCAGCGCCTTTGTCAGAAATGGCAATTCGGCACCCCGAGAGGTGAAGACCCGAACGATATCGGGTACGACGAAGGCCAGCAGGGCCGCGATGACACCTATTGAAACCAGCGTCAGAAGCGCGGGATAGATCAGCGCCAGCTGAAGGCTTTGTCGATTCTTGGCCTGCTCCTCGATATTCAGCGCGAGGTGGTCCATGACCTTGGCCAGACGCCCCGAGGTTTCTCCGGCACGGACGGAGGCGCGATAGTATTCACCGAACGTGGTCGCATGATCGCCGAGAGCGGCTGCAAAGCTGCGGCCATCAAGCACGGCGCTGCGCATATCGAGGAGCACAGATCCTTCTCGGGCGTTGCGCGCCTGATCGGCGATGATCTTCAATGCGTCCTCAATGCGAACATTGGCGCCAACAAGCGTGGCGAGTTGCCGTGTCACCAAGGCCAACCGTTTCTGGCCAATTCGTGCCGCACGGAACGATATTTCACGCGATAAACCGGTCCCGGGCGCCGCACGGCGGCGCGTTGGCTCCACCGACAAGGGCAGGAGGTCACGCTGGCGCAATTGGCTTCGCGCGGCTGTCGCGCTTGGCGCTTCGATCAGGCCGCGTGCGGTGCGCCCGTCAGCATCGACAGCTTTGTAAACGAATGCGGACACGCCCTTAGCCCACCCTGTCCGGCGCTGGAATAGCGCCGCCATAATCGTCTCGAACCGCGCGGATTACCTCTTCCGCCGTGGTGAGACCGGCGCGCATCTTGTCGATACCGTCCTGAAGGATGCCCGGGCCCGCGGCCCGCGCCGCCGCGACAAGTTCGGCCTCGGATGCGCCGCTATGGATGAGCTGCTCAAGCTGGCGGTCAGCTGTGACGATCTCATAGATGGGCAGACGGCCAAGGTAGCCTTGATGGTTGCAGGAGGGGCAGCCTTCAGCGCGCCACACCTCGGTGCCTTCCGCCGCGCCTTCAGACAACAACTTGGTTTCGGCGGAACTCAAACGATGGGGCGTGCGGCATTCGGGGCATAGTTTGCGCACCAGACGCTGCGCGATCAGGCCCCGGATCATCGGTGCCAGAAGGAATCGCTCGACGCCCATATCGATGAGTCGCGACACTGCACCGATAGCGGTGTTGGTGTGCAGCGTCGACAGAACAAGATGTCCGGTCATGGCGCTTTCCACCGCGATACGGGCGGTCTCCGCATCCCGGATCTCACCTACCATGATGACGTCGGGGTCTTGGCGCAGCAGTGCCCGCAATCCCCGCGCGAAGGTCAGATCCGTCTTGAAGTTGACCTGCATCTGGCCGATCCCGTCCATCGAATATTCGATGGGATCCTCGACCGTCAGGATATTGCGTTTACGGTCATTGAGCTGGTGCAGCGCCGCATAAAGAGACGTGGTCTTGCCGGACCCAGTCGGTCCCGTGACCAGCACGAGCCCCTCTGGCGCAGAAATGACATGCTCGAACGCGACGCGATCCCGTTCGGACATTCCCAGATGCGCGATGCCGCGGCGTGTCTGACCTCGGTCCAGAAGGCGCAGGACGACCCGTTCGCCGAATTGCGACGGCAGAGTAGAGATACGCACGTCCAGTTCGTATCCGCCGACCCGCAAGCTGACGCGCCCGTCCTGCGGCAGTCGCTTTTCGGAGATGTCGAGCTTGCCCATGATCTTGAGACGGCTGGCCAGCAGCGGCGCAAGCGCGCGCTTTGGCTCGATCACGTCGCGCAGGATGCCATCGATCCGGAAGCGCACGACAAAGCGGCGCTCCTCGACTTCGATATGCATGTCGGATGCGCCTTCCTTGACTGCCTGCAGCAGAAGCGCGTTGATCAGGCGCACGACGGGCGCGTCGTCGTTCTGGTCAAGCAGGTCGTCGACCGACGCTGCGGTTTCGGCCAGCATCGACAGATCGTCGCCGTCACTGGCCGCGATCTCTGCGGCCTCGTGGGCGGAATTGCGGTAGACGTGTGCCAGCGCTTTTTCGAAGGTGGGCTGATCGACTATCTCGAACGTCAGAAGATGTCCCGCGACGCGCTGCGCCTCGAGCAGCGCCGCCGGTCCAGCGGTCACAAGATGCCGACAGACGAATGCTGAAGTCTCATCGGTTTCCAACAAAGCACCGTGTCCCTTGGCGAAGGCATAGCTCAAGGCCGGACGGTCTGCCTGTGGTGCTTTCTCAGGCACCATCTCAGCGGTATTCAACTCGGTCATTGCAAGGCCTCCACCGTAAGTCGAGCACTGACGATCCCGGGCACTGTCTGGCGGTCGATCTCAAGCGCGGTCGCGCTGACGCCCTCCCGCGATTCGAGGCTGACGATCCAGCTCAAGAGATCGCGGAAATCGGCTTCCTGTACCACGAGAGCCAGCTGCTCCCCTCGGGGTTCGATCCGTGCCAGCACGACGCCCGCCGCATCGGCACTGCGCGTGACACGCTGTGCCAGGGGAGCGCGGCCTTCAGGAGCGGTCCCGAACCTGGCCCCGCCAGAGCGTCTTTGTGCTGTCGCGCTCTCTGCGAGGTTCGAGAGGGCGATGTATCGGGCGATGTCGGTGTTGAGCGCGGCACGCTCCGTCTGGATGGGCTGCCAGCCAAAACGCCAGACCATGAGCCCCACGAGGATCACAGCCCCGCCGACGACGAGGATTCGCTCACGTGGATTGAGCGATGACAACAGGTTCATCTGGCACCTCCCGGTCTGAGTGTCAGTGCCGCCTGCGCACCGGTGGCACCCGCGGTGGCGGTGCCCGCGGAGACAGACAATCCCGCAAGGCGCAGCTCCTCTTCTGCGCTTTGCAGGCCTTCGAGGTCCGGAGCGGTGACATCCAGCGTCAGGGTTGTGGGGTCGGCTGACCATACAAGACGGTCAACATTGAGCGGCACCGCAGCGCCGAGAAGCGCCGCCGAGGCTTGATCCAACAGGCGGATCAGGTCGCTGCCGCCGTGCGCTGCATCCCGGCTTTCGGCGAGTTTGCGGGCGAGAATGCGCGGATCGTCAAACACGGTCGCGTCGGGCAGGGTCTCGGCCAGAAGAGCTTGGGTATCGGTGCGCAATGCGTCGGCCACCCTGCGCATTGCCCGCAGGTCAGCCCAGGCCAGCGCGACGTGCAGCGCAGCAACACAGGCGGCGATCAGCGCGACAGCGCGCATTGGCCGGGCCAGATCGCTCGGAGGGCGGAACTCGCCTTGCCGCAGATCCATGGCGAGATCGGTCGCGTCGGTCTCAAGCGCCTCTGCCGATATTGCCTGCCATATCATGTTATCTGGGAGGGCCTGACCCAAGCTCAGAACTTCAGGCTGCCCGGCACTGCGCCAGATGGCGGGCAACGCTGCGAGGCTCACGGCAAAACCGGTGCCGTCCGAGACGCGAACCAGCACCCTTTCGCCCGTCCGCAACGCAGACCACCGAACCTGCCCTTCCTCGACGGATGGCGTGGGTAAAGAAAATTGCTCGGGACGCAACGCACAATCGGGATTGGCGCTGATGGCCTCCTCCATGACGGCCCTTGCGACCACAGCGGCGAGAACACGGTTATCCGGCATCCGTTTGCACAACGCCACGTGGACGCTGTCGAGAGGGACGGCCAACTTTTCTTCGAGGGCAAAGGGCAGAGCTGTGCGTCTCTGCCGCTCCGAAGTGGGCGGCAGATCTACAAGGTGTAATACAACCTCTTCGGCGGGCAACAGGACCGCGCCCGATATGCGCCGCCGAGGTGGTTTCAAGCGATCGAGAACCAGACCTTTTAAGTTGAACGCAGCCACAGGCACCCTGCCCACCGCGGCTTGGTCGGGCGGTCGCCGTTTTGCGGGGCGAAAGGCATGGATCACGAATATTTTCCCTTATCGGCGGAGTGTTTTGAGTGTATCTAAATAATGCTCCTCGTGGACTGTTTATCGAACTGGCCTTTGATGCACGTCTACTGGAGGAAGAAAGTTTCATGAAGTTTGCCCCAATTTTCAGAGTCTGTCGGCGTCCGACCAAGTCGCGCAAACGCGATGCCGGTGTCACCCTGATCGAGATGATGGTGGTCCTCGTGATAATCGCTGTGGTCGCCGCGATGATCGTGCCCAATGTGGTCGGCCGACCGGACGAGGCGCGTGTGACGGTTGCGCAGACCGATCTCCGCAGTATCGAAAGCGCCCTCGAGCTCTACCGTCTCGACAATCGGGTTTATCCCACCACATCACAAGGGCTTGCTGCTCTGGTCGAGGCTCCGACTGCACCGCCCGTGCCCGACCGCTTCCCGACTGAGGGTTATCTCGACGCAATGCCGGAAGACCCTTGGGGGAACCTCTACATCTACCGCTCGCCGGGTCAGTCGCGACCTTTCGACCTCGTCAGTCTCGGAGCCGATGGTCGCCCCGGCGGGGAGAACGTCAACGCAGACATCATGCTTGGGAACCGACAAAGCGTGAGCAACTGACATGTCTTCCGTGCGCCCAATCGCCAGACCGCGCCGCACCCGCGAAGCCGGTGTCACATTGGTCGAAATACTGGTCGTCCTCGCGCTAATTGGCGTGACCGCCGCCGTGGCAGCGATCTCACTGCGTCCGGGCGACCGCGCGGACCGTGGCTTGCGGCAGGATGCGGATTTGCTTGCTGCAAGGCTGAATATCGCGGCGGAAGCCGGCCTAATCCATGGGCACGACGTGACGTTTGACTGGGAGCGCAACACCTATCGCTTCCTGGAGCGCGACGGCGAAGCTTGGCAAGCTCATCGCAATCCGCGACTGGCATCGTTGCAATCGATGTCCGGTCTTCTGACACGCGACGATGAAACCGTTGCTGCGCCCCAGCGGGAAGGGCGTCTGACGATTGCGCCCGATGCCACACCGCCAAAGGGTGGCGTTGCCGTTTTCGCCGTGACGGATGGTGCGGCTCGGCTTCAGGTCCGTTTCGATGGGTTTTCGGCCTCTGTGGAGGCTTCGCGATGAACAACACGCGTAATCCTGAGGCAGGCTTTACCCTGATCGAGGCTTTGGTCGCCATGGCCGTACTGGCGGTTTCTGCGATGACGCTTCTTGCCGCCTCGGAACGGCATGTGGCTCAGACGCGCGGCCTGTCTGAACGCGTCCTTGCGCGGTGGGTCGCCGAGAACGAGATTGCTGCGGCTCAGTTGGGGCTCGATGCCCTGCTCGAATGGCAGAGCGCGCTTGGTCAGCGGATCGAGACTCAAACCGGGTATCGAACCCTGCCAGACAGTGGACTTGTGGAGATCAATGTCGCCGCCGGCCCGCCCGGTGAGACGCTCGTCACCATCACAGCCTATCTGCCAAACCAGGAGAAGCCATGAAATACGGGCCTTGGATTATTGCAGCTTGCGTGATTGCTGCGGTCGCAGCGACGCTGATCGCACCGGCAAGTCGTTTGGCACGGCATATGGCTGGGCAGACCGGGGCAATCAGCGTACCTGCAGCGGACGTGATCGTGGCAGGGAACGCGACGAATACTGACCCGGCCGGAATTGAAAATGTCTTGGCCTTTGCGCCTTTCGGAGCCGTTTATCAGCCGACAGATCCTGTCCGAGAGGGCGCACCGGCACGGCGGCTCGACATTGATCTGCACGGGTTATTGGTCGCGAGCGATCCGGCGCAGTCGCGGGCCTTGATCGCTTTTGCAGGAAGCGTTGATCGCTACCGCATCGGCGACCTATTGGCCGAGGGCGTTGAACTGATCCAGATCGTCTCCGATGGGGTGACTATCACGGTTGACGGGCAGGCCCGGCGCTTTGGTTTCGATGGTGCGCTCGACGCGGCACCGGCGGCCCAATCGGAGGCGGCAGAGGCCGGTCCCGATATAGCCGCCGCATCGCCGCTGGACCGGCTACGGGCGGCGATCGTACCGGGTCGTGGCTCGCTTGATCTGCGTGAAGCGCCGCCGCCCGAGACGACGCAGGACTACATCGACTTGTGGCGTGCGCGCATCATTGATGACCCGCAATCCGTCCTCGACACGATTGGCTTGGTGCCGGGCGCGCGCGGATATACTGTCGACGACAATCCGAATATTGGTGTGACCCTGGCCGGTCTTAGACCGGGCGATCTGGTCACTCGGGTGAATGGGCGGGATGTCGGCGATCCGGAGCAGGACAGGTCATTCTATGATGACATCGCAGCGTCCGGCCAGGCCCGTTTGGAAGTGATGAGAGCCGGCGAGACGCTTCTGATGTCTTTCCCATTACGCTGAAAAAGGACCTACACGTTTTGGTACAAGTTTGCGCCTTCCTTCGTCTCGCCGCATTCTTAGGCATGATGATCGTGTCGACGGTACAGACGGCGTCGGCGCAGGCACTGTCCGATGACGGCGATTTCGTGATAAATCTACGCGATGCGGATATCTCGGCGCTGGCTGAACAGGTCTCCGAGATCACCGGGCGTACTTTGGTGGTCGCTCCGGCAGTATCTGGCAATGTGACCGTCATCTCCGCGGAAGCGCTGAGCCAGTCTGGAGTCTGGGAGCTTTTCCAATCGATCTTGCGTGTGCGCGGTTTCGTGGCGGTGGAAAGCGGCGTGGTCTGGGAAATCGTCAGTGAGACTGAAGCCTTGGCGAAGGGCATGCCGGTTGGCGGCGCACTGAGCGGGCGGCAGGACACGACCACCCGCATTCTCGAGCTGGACCGCTTGCCTGCCGCCGAAGCAGTGCGGGTACTGCGTCCACTGGTGGCGGAAGCAGGCTATATTGAGGCCTTGGATGATCCCAACGCGATCATCGTTACCGACACTCGCGCAAACGTGGAACGTATCGTCGAGATCGCGCGGACCTTCGACGGGCCTGCGAACCTTCGCACTGCGGTCGTCCGCTTTTCCTATGCCGAAGCTGATGCCGTCTTGCAGGCACTTACGGCGGTTCTGGGTACATCCGGTACAGGCGCACGTTTATCCGTTGACCCTGCCTCGAACGTCCTTCTGGTGCGGGGCACCGAGGCGGATATCTCAATGGTCCGCGATCTGGCCCAAGATATGGATATTGCCCCACGGCAGAGCCCGCAGGCGCAGCTGAGAATCCATGTTTACGAGCTGCAATATGCAGACGCGGAAGTGGTGGCCGAAATCGTGAACGGGACGCTCGGCGGTGCCGCCGACCTCACGAACCCGGTTGCAGAGGCAGTGGGCGCGGGTGGTGAGAATGCGCAACCTGGTGTGGCACAGGCCGCCGGACCCGTGCCCGCGGTGGCAGTACAGGCGTCGAGCGAGACGAATGCCGTGGTGATCCGTGGTACGGCACGTCAGATCGAAGAGGTTATCGTGATTGTACGGTCCCTCGACAAAGAGCGCGCCCAAGTGATGATCGAGGCGGCGATCGTCGAGGTCTCAGGCGACGTGGCCGAACGGCTTGGAGTTCAGCTCGGCTTGAGCGACCAACTACCGAGTGGTGGCTTCGCATCGACGTCGTTTTCCAACAGCGGCACGTCTCTTAGTGCGGTCCTGTCAGCGCTCGGCGTACCGGGCGCATCGGGAATAGGCTCCGGCCTGACCCTTGCGGGCACCAACGACGAATTCGGCGTACTGGTGCAAGCTTTAGGCCAGTCCACGCGAGCTAACCTTTTGTCAACGCCGTCCATCACCACGATGGACAATGAGTCGGCCACAATCGTAGTCGGCCAGAACGTACCATTCCGCACGGGCAGTTTCGCAACGGACGGCAACACCGTGACGCCCTTTACGACCATCGAGCGGCGCGATGTCGGAATTACTATGCAGGTTCTCCCCCGCGTGACTTCGAACGGTGTGGTCCGCCTCGATATCGCGCAGGAGGTCTCTTCGCTCGTGAATGCAAACGTCCAAGGTGCTGCGGATCTCATTACAAACCGCCGCGTCATCGAGACGACAGTTCAATCGCGAGACGGCGGCACAATCGTTTTGGGAGGTCTGATTACCGACGACTCACAAAGTTCAACCTCTAAGGTGCCCGGCCTCGGCGACGTCCCCGTCCTCGGCAACCTGTTCAAGTCGCGCAGCCGGGACGAAACCCAGCGCACCCTCTTTGTTTTTATGCGTCCCACGGTTCTACGCAGCCCGCACGAGGCACGCGTTGTGGCTGAGCAGCGCTATCAGCGCCTTCGCAAGGCCGACGCTGCTGATCAGCCGCGCAGTCTTTTGAAAGAACGGAAAGTCGAAAAACTCCCACTTGAGATCAACGGGCTCTACTGACGCGATCTGGCGCGGACAGGGCCAGTTTCGTTGTCAATCAAGTATCCGGGAAGTGTTGCTTTAATTGGAACCGCCGAAAGTGGATGTTCATGTAGGAACAGTACTTCACAGTTCGTTCGAAGGGCGGAGTCGGCCCTTCGCTGCGCTGGCCACGAAGGTCTATTCTGAGGAATTTCTTTTTCAAAGCTCTATGACGCTTTG
>CAZTEV010000058.1:0-7434 GCA_964612785.1 uncultured Roseivivax sp.
GCAAAGAGCTTGCGGGCGCGGTTGCCCTGCTCGGCATTGAAAGCCGTTCCGTCAACGAAATCTCGCATGAGTCGTCCTTCTGATTATTGGTCTTGTCCTTCGGGCGTGAGGGCCCTTATGGCCTATCCGGCACGATTCGGATACAGCAGAAATGCATAGCTCCCTTTCATCAAATGCATATCTGCCTTCGACCCCACTACGAGATATGGTTAGGTTGCAGGGGGGCTGAGGGGCAGATATAGGAGGCCGCATACTCCGATCAACCTTTCGCCAAAGATTAGCCACATGCCCAAGATCAACGGAAACGAGATACGCCCCGGCAACGTGCTCGAGCATAATGGCGGCCTCTGGGCCGCTGTGAAGGTCGACCATGTAAAGCCCGGAAAAGGCGGCGCTTTCGCGCAAGTCGAAATGCGCAACCTGCGCAACGGATCGAAGCTGAACGAGCGCTTCCGCTCTGCCGACAAGGTCGAGCGCGTGCGTCTGGAACAGCGCGACATGCAGTTTCTCTACGAGACCGACGGCATCATGACCTTCATGGATGCCGAGACCTACGACCAGGTCGAACTGCCCGCCGAGATCCTGGGCGACCGCCGTCCCTTCCTGCAGGACGGCATGACTATTCAGGTAGAATTTTATGAATCCGAGGCGCTGAACGCGACCTTGCCGCAGAAAGTCACCTGCCGCGTCGCCGAGACCGAGCCGGTGGTGAAGGGGCAGACCGCGGCAAACTCGTTCAAGCCCGCGATTCTGGACAACGGCGTGAAGATCAACGTGCCGCCCTTCGTGGGCCAGGACGAAGATGTCGTCGTGAACACCGAGACGATGGAATATTCCGAGCGCGCCTGAGGCAGCTCCGATCCGAAGAAAAGCCGCGGCGCCCTTGGCCTCGCGGCTTTTTTGTTTGTGCGAACGGGTCGTGAAGGCGCCGCCTTACACCCCGGCCTCGTCCAGAAGCCCCGTCACCATGCCTGCATAGCCCTCGCCAAAGAGACGCAGATGCACGAGCGCAGGGAACAGCTGATAGATCCCCCGGCGGGCCTCAACGCCCTGTTCCAGATGCCCGTAGCCACGCCAGAAGGCGGCATCGGGCTCTCCGAACAGGGTCAGCATCGCCAGGTCCACCTCCGCATGACCGTAGTAACAGGCCGGGTCGATCATGACGGCGCCGGTTTCGGTGAAATGCACGTTCCCGCCCCAGAGATCGCCATGCAGCAGCGCAGGCTTGGGCGCCTCGGGCAGACGGTTGCCAAGATCCTTCACCAGCGTCTCGATGCGGGCGGCAAGCGCCGCAGGCAGGTGCGGCAGGAAGGGCAGAAGCCGCCGCTCGCCCCAGAAGGCGGGCCAGGAGGCGGCGGTCTCGTTCTCGATCCGCACATCGCCGAAGGCGTAATCCTCGGACCACCCGTAATCCTGGCCGTCCCAGGAATGCATCTTTGCCAGCGCCGCGCCGAAATCGCGCCAGCCGCCCGAGGTCGCGGGCGCGGGCGCCAGATATTCGAGACAGATGAGCCCATGCTCCGCGTGCAGCACCTGCGGCACCGGCGCATGGACCAGCGCCATGGCCGAAAGCATCCGCGCTTCGGCATCGACGAGCGGGCCGCGCTTGGTGACCATGCTCTGGCCATCCTCCAGCGTGACGCGCGCGACCTGGCTCAGATCGCCGCCCTGCAGCGCCTCGGTCTTCGCGACACTGGTCCCGAGCGCATCGAGAAGCGGTTGCGGCAGGCTCATCCCTGCACCTTCACGCGCGCACCGCCCGCGTCCATCTCGCCCGTGGCGCGCTCGAAGCGCAGAAAGGCCAGGGCAGCGCCGCCCGCCTGCGTGAAAAGCGTGCCGGCAGGCTTGCCATCCGCCGTGATCGCCGTGCCCGGCGCGGCCTCTCCGTCGATCTCGACCATCGCGAGGCCCTTCTTGAGTTCGGTTTTGTGTTTCATGCGCGCGGTGACCTCCTGACCCACATAGCAGCCCTTGCGGAAATCCACGCCGTTCAGACGCTCGAACCCCATCTCGAGGATGTAGCTGTCAGGGGTCAGCTCTACCCCGCTTTCGGGGATGCAGGCGGCGACGCGCAGCGCGTCCCAATCCACACCCTGTTCCGACGGCCGCCCGTCATAGGCGCGCCATCCCATGCGCGGATCGCGCGGATCGGCATATGCACCGTCAGGCGGGGCGCCGGTGCCGCGCGCCACGCTGATGTCGGTCGCTTCGATCGTGACCTTGGCTCGCAGCTTGTAAAGCATGAGCGCCTTCTGCAGATCCGCGGCCAGCGGTTCGGCCACGTCCAGCAGAATGTCCTCTCCATCGGCCACAAGGAAGAAATCCGCCTTGTACTTGCCCTGCGGCGTCAGAAGCGCGGCATAGACCGGGCCCTCATTCAGTCGGTCCAGATCGTTGGTGACCAGGTTTTGCAGGAAGTGATGCGCCTCCGCACCCGCAATGCGAAGAACGACGCGCTGTGTCTCGCTCATGTCAGCCTCGTTTGATTTGGCCGTAACGTAACCTCTCGCGCCGCCGCTGCAACCAACGGGCCCGGGCCGCGCGAACATTCCCGCAAAGCGCGTGGGTCAATCGGCGTCCCGGATTTGCAGATTGTGCAGATCGGCATAGAGCCCGCCTTCGCGCAGAAGCGTCTCATGCGTGCCTTCCTGCACCGCGCGGCCGTGGTTCATTACCACGATCTTGTCGGCGCTGCGGATGGTCGAGAGCCGGTGCGCGATGATGAGCGTCGTGCGCTGGCGGGCCAACTTGTCGAGCGCGGCCTGCACATCCGCCTCGATCTGCGCATCCAGCGCCGATGTGGCCTCGTCGAGCAGCAGGACGGGCGTGTCGCGCAGGATCGCGCGGGCGATGGCCACACGCTGGCGCTGCCCGCCCGACAGTTTCGAGCCGCGCGGACCGACCGTGGCGTCAAGCCCGCCATCGAGCCGCGGCAGGAAATCCGTCACATGGGCCGCATCGAGCGCCGCGTGCAGTCGCGCCTCGCTGACGTCCTCCTGGCCCAGCAGGATGTTGTCGCGCAGGCTCTCGTCGAACAGAAGCGCGTCCTGGCTTACGACCGAGAAGAGGCCCCGCAGGTCGCGCAGCGCCATGTCCTCTGTGCGGATCCCGTCGAGGGTCAGACTGCCCTCGATCGGGTCGATCAGCCGCGTCAGCAGGTTGAACACGGTGGACTTGCCGGCCCCCGAGGGCCCCACAAGCGCGGTGACCTGACCGGCCTCGGCCACGAAGCTCGTGCCCTGCAGGATCGGCCCGTCGCCATAGCTGGCGGTGACCGTGTCGAAGGCGATACGCGGCGGGGCCTTGGGCGCGGGGGTGGGATTTGCAGGCTCGCTTACCGCGGGGCGCAGATCGAAGATCTCGCGCAACCGCTCAAGGCCCGCAAGTGCAGGCTGCAGCTTGCCAGACAGCCCGCCCAGACGGCGCAGCGGCTCGAAGGCCAGCCCGATCGCCGTGAAGAAGGCCACGAAATCGCCCACGGTCTTGTCGCCCGACAGGATCTCGCCGCCGCCGAAATAGAGAACGGCGGCAAAGCCCAGCCCCGACATGATGTCGATCAGACCCGGAATGGCGGCCTCGGCGGCGGATGTGCGGATCTTGATGCCCACCACCCGTTCGGAGAGGCTGCGGAACCGGCCTGCCTGATAATCTTCGAGCGTGTTGAGCTTCACCGGCACTATCCCGGTAAACACCTCGTTCAGGCGGGTGGAAAGGCCCGCATCCATGTCGCGCACCCGCCGCGAATTGCCCCGCAGAACGCGCTGCAGCGCGAAAGCCGGCAGAACCAGCAACGGCGCGCCCACAAGCGCGATCAGCGTCCAGCGCCAGTCGATCGCGAAGGCCACGCCGAACAGCGAGATCAGCGCCACCACATCGCGCCCAGCCCCGGTGATGAAGGCCTTCCACAGCGTGTTGATCGTGTTCACGTCGCCATTGATGCGCTGCATCAGGTAGCCCGGCCCGTAGGTCTGATGGAACCCGCCATCGAGCGTCATGATGTGGCGCAGAAGCCCTTCGCGCAGCTCCATCATGGAGATGGCCGAGACGCGGGACATGATCGTCTTCTGCCCGATGCCCGCCAGGGCCCGGATCGTGAAGATCGCGAAGAACGCGAGGCCCACAAGGCCGATATATTGCTCGCCCCCTTCGACGAAGACCTGATCGAACATCGGCTTCATCATATAGGACAGCGCGCCGAACATCGCCCCTTCGAGGGTCATCAGCACGAAGGCCACGGCGAACCAGGCCCAGTGCTTGATCAGGTAGTCGCGCCAGATCCAGCCGAACAGCGCCACCCGTTCGCGGAAGGTATTGTCTTCGCCCGCGGCGTATTCGTCCGAGGATTTGAGGCGTGTCTTCTCGCTCATTCGGGATGCGCCAGCTCTGAGGGCGGGATCTTGCGGTCAAAGCCGTCCTGCAGGCGGGCCGCGCGGTATTCGTCGCGGACCCAGTCCTCGAACCCGATGGGGCCAAGGGCCAACCGCGCCTCGTAGACGTCGATGATGTAGTCCTGAATGCCTGTCTTGGTGAACTTCAGATGCATATAGCGCAGGCCCAGATGCTTGCGGGCCTCCGCGGGCGTCGCGCCTTCAAAGACGATCAGGTAGACAGCCGCCAGAAAGCCCGTGCGGTCTGCGCCGGATTTGCAGTGGAAGACCAGCGGCTTTTCGGCCTGCCGGATCGCGTCGATGGCGGCGAGGATCTTCTTGGTCGAGGGCGCGAGCCGCGCCCAGAGTTTCGCATCGACCAGCGTCAGGCCCAGCTCGTCGCAGATTTCCCGCTCGAACAGGTAGAACGAGAACTTGTCCGGCCCGCGCAGGTTGATGACCGTCTTGATGCCCATGGCCTTGAATTGCCGGAAGCGGCGGTCGGTCGGGTGGTTCGACCGGAAAACACCCGGCGCCACCTTGTAGAAATTGGTCCATAGCCCGCGCAGGATGCCGTGATCGAACAGCGCCATGTGCACGCGCGACAGAAAGCGGTTCCAGGGCGTGGAGATATCCTTGCCGAACGACCGCATCAGCCGACGCTCCGCCGCGGCGATCCAATTCCATGCAGTTTTGATCATCGCTCGGTTGCCAGATCCTTGCTCACGCCGGGCGGGGTGTATCCCTTTGGCGCGTGGCGCGAAACCCTTCCCGGAAAACGCGCGGAACGCCGTGACGCGATTGACGCCCCGTGCGGGGGAGGTAGGTTGGTTCTCAAGCCTGCACAAGGCGCATCCCCCTGCACAGGAACCCCGTCCCATGTCGCTTGCCAAAGGCCGTCCCTATCTTGCCATCCCCGGACCCTCGGTCATGCCCGATGCGGTCCTGCAGGCGATGCACCGCGCCTCGCCCAATATCTACGAGGGCGAGTTGGTGGATATGGTGGCAGGCCTCGTGCCTGATCTGAAGCGTGTGGCCCGCACCGAGGGCCATGTGGCGATCTACATCGCCAACGGGCACGGCACCTGGGAAGCTGCCCTCGCCAATACGGTCGCACTGGGCGAGAAGGTTCTGGTCTGCGCCACGGGCCGCTTCGGCCATGGCTGGGCGGAGATGGCGGAGGGCATGGGCATCGATGTCGAGATCCTCGATTTCGGCCGGACCGCGCCCATCGACCCCGAGCGCCTGCGCGCGCGGCTCGCGCAGGATGCGGGCGGCACGATCAAGGCGGTTCTGACGGTGCATGTGGACACGTCCTCGTCGATCCGGTCGGATATCGCGGCCTGCAGACAGGCGCTGGACGCCGTGGGGCATGGTGCGCTTCTGATGGCCGATTGCATCGCGTCTTTGGCCTGCGACCGCTTCGAGATGGACGCCTGGGGCGCGGATATCATGATTACCGCGTCCCAGAAGGGGCTGATGGTGCCGCCGGGGCTGGGCTTTGTCTTCTTCAACGACCGCGCCGATGCGGTGCGCCGGGCAATGCCGCGGGTCAGCCGCTACTGGGACTGGTCGCCCCGCGCCAATCCCGAGATGTTCTACCAGTATTTCGGCGGCACCGCGCCCACGCATCACCTCTACGGTCTGCGCGCCGCGCTCGACCTCATTCATGAGGAGGGGATGGAGGCGGTCTGGACCCGCCACGCCACGCTGGCCCGCGCGATCTGGGCGGCGGTCGAGGTCTGGGGGCAGGGCGGGCCCCTGCGGCTGAACGTGGCCGACCCCTTGGAACGCAGTCACGCGGTCACCGCCATGCGCATCGGCGCGCCCCATGGCGCGCGCCTGCGCGAATGGACCGACCGGCAGGCGGGGGTGACGCTGGGCATCGGGCTCGGCATGTCCGAGGAAGGCGATCCCAAGGGGACGGGCTTCTTTCGCTTCGGGCATATGGGGCATGTGAATGCCCATATGGTGCTGGGCCTGTTGGGGGTGGTCGAGGCCGGATTGGCCGGGATCGGCGTGCCGCATGATGCAGGCGGGGTGGCGGCGGCGGCGCGCGTCGTGGCCGAGGCGTCCGGCGCGCCCGCAAATGCGCCCGACAGCCCGTCGGATGCGTCCTGCTGCGGCTGAGAGCGCCGTCTCAGCCGCCCGCGCGGCGGGCGCCCAGCCAGTCGATCCCGGATTTCAGGCCCCAGGCCAGCGCCAGTACGACGGGCAGGCCGAACATGGCCCAGATCACGCCTAGCATCCAGAACAGGTTGACCGCCGCCATGACGAGCGCCGGGGCCGTGTAATCGGGCGCGCGGCCCTGGGGATGATCGCGCATGAGGGCAGGCTCCTTGCAGGTCGCCCTCAGCTTATCCCGATTGCGTCACAAGAAAAGTCCTAGGCGCCCGATGCCGCCTTCACATCCGCGAGTGCCTGCGGAAGCACCTCTTCGAAGACGTCCAGATCCTCGGGCGTGCCGCAGGAGACGCGGATGCAGCGATTCTGCGGCGCCTCGAAGGGCATGCGAACGAAGACGCCGCGCGCGACCAGCGCCTCCAGCACGGCCTTCGCATGCGCCCCGTCGCCCCCGCAATCGAGCGCCACGAAATTCGTGGCCGAGGGCAGGGGCGTCAGCCCGTTGGCCTGCGCGATCTGGCCGATCCGGTCCCGCGCCTTCTCGACCTCGGCCCGCACATGGGCGAGCCAGCCGGTATCGCCGAGCGCGGCCAACGCCGCCTCCTGCGCGGGCCGGGTCATGCCGAAATGATCGCGCACCTTGTCGAAGGACCGGATCAGCTCGGGCGCACCGGTCGCATAGCCCACGCGCAGCCCCGCCATGCCGCGCGCCTTCGAGAAGGTGCGCATGCGGATGACGCGCGGATCGTCCGGGTCGATCCGGGGCGCGGTGCCCTCGGGCGCGAATTCGATATAGGCCTCGTCCAGCAGAAGCAGCGTGCCCTCGGGCAGGGTGTCGAGCGCGGCCTCGATCACCGGCCCTTCGTGCCAGGATCCCATCGGATTGTCGGGGTTGGACAGGTAGATCAGCTTCGCATCCACCTTGCGCGCCGTTTCGATCAGC
>CAZTEV010000058.1:7534-13934 GCA_964612785.1 uncultured Roseivivax sp.
GGGGTTGGACAGGTAGATCAGCTTCGCATCCACCTTGCGCGCCGTTTCGATCAGCCCGGGCAGGTCCTCCCGGTCGTCGCGGAAGGGCACCTTGTGCAGCACGCCGCCAAAGCCCGTGACGTGGTAGTTGAAGGTCGGATAGGCCCCTTTCGAGGTCACGACCGCATCGTCCGGCTCGACCAGAAGGCGCACCAGCACACCCAGAAGCCCGTCGATCCCGCCGCCGATCACGATATTGTCCGCCCGCGCTGACATCTCGACGGCCAACGCCTCTTTCAGCGCATGGTTGGTGGCGTCGGCATACATCCAGACATCGGGGGCCGCGCGATGCAGCGCCTCGAGCGCGGCGGGCGAGGGTCCGAAGACCGACTCGTTGGCGCCGATGCGGGCGCGGAACGGGCGCCCCAACTGGCGTTCCTGCACCTCCGGCCCCACGAAGGGCACGTCCGAGGGCAGCGTCTGGGCGAGGCGGGTATATCTGGGTCCGGTCATGGCGCCCGACTATGCCCAAGGCGCACCGACAGGCAAGAGCCCCGTGCGTCAGCGCCCGCGGCGGCGGCTCTCCATCGTCATGGCATAGCGCATCTCCAGATCCGACAGCTGCCGCATCAGGCCCAGACGCGCCTCGGGATCGGTGCAGACGCGCAGCCGATCCCGCGTCTCATTGAGGGTCTTCTTCAGGCTGACCTCGAAAGGCACGGCGCCCGCCTCGGACATGATGCGGAAGCCCGCGCGCATCGCGGCATCGAGCCCGTCATGGCTTTGCAGATCGGGAATCGGCTGGCCCGCACCCTTGAGGTTGTCGAACATGCCGTCCTCCGCCGCCTCCTGCATGCGTTGCTCGGCTATTCTGGGAAACAGGGCCATATCGGTGCGATCCTTTCCGTCACGCCGCCATCAAGCCACGGGCCGCGCCCGGCCTCAACGGGCAAGCACCGGGGCCGCGTGCACATGGGCGTTATCTTTGATCGCATGGATCAGGAAATGGGCGACATCCGCGCGCGAGATCAGACCCATGCGCCACTCCGCCGGATCCGTGAGCACGCGGTATTGGCCGGTCATCGGGCGTTTGGTCAGAATCACCGGCCGGGCGATGGTCCAATCGAGCGCGGAGGCGCGGATCAGCTCTTCCTGACGGGTCTTGTCCTTGTAGGGCTCGCCCAGAAGGAAGGCATGGCCCTGCCGCTCGACCCAGCTCAGCGCCGAGATCGAGTCGCCCGCGGCGATCCCCGTCACCGCCAGAAGCCGCTTGGGCCCCCGGGCTTCCATCAACGGGATCAGCGCCGCCGTGGCGTCCGAGAACAGCGTGACCTTCTTCCAGATCATCGACAGGCTCTCCTCGATGCCGAGGCACATCACGACCGCGTCGACCCCCTCCAGCGCGGGCGCCAGATCCTCGGAACTCAATGCGTCGCCCGGCCAGGGCTCCAGCCGGTCATGCGCCAGCGCCATGTTACCCGCCGAGCGCGCGAAGGCGCGGATGTCATGCCCGCGCTCCAGCCCGTATTTCACCACCTCAAGGCCAATGCCCTTGGTCGCGCCGATCACCAGAATCCTGCTCATGCCGTCTCTCCTTTGCCCCAACAGCTAAGCGATCCGTCGCCGAAGAAAAGGCGCCCGCCTGCTTGACGGGGCAGGGCGCAGCCGTCACCTATCGCCCGACACCCGGATGCGAGAGAGCATGGCCCGCACGACGCCCCCCTTTGCCCCGTTCGAATGGATGATTGCCTGGCGCTACCTGCGCGCGCGCCGGGCCGAGGGCGGTGTCAGCGTGATGACATGGATCAGCTTGATCGGCATTACCCTCGCGGTCTTCGCGCTCATTGCGACGCTGGCCGTGCGCTCGGGCTTCCGGGCGGAATTCGTCGACACGATCCTGGGCGCCAATGCCCATATCACCGTCTATGCCACGGAAACCCGGGACGAAAACGGTCTGGTCAGCCGCAGTTTCAGCAACTTCGCGGACCGCACCGCGGCCGTCGCGGCGCTGCCGGGGGTCACGCATGCAGCCCCCGTGGTCAAAGGCCAGGTGATGGCCAATGCCAATGGCCGCAATTCCGGGATCGAAGTCTTCGGCATGGCCGCCTCGGACGTGGAGACGCTGCCCCGCATCGTCGATCCCGAGACCGGGCAGGGCGATTTCGCCCGCTACCAGGAAGGCATCGCCATAGGCTCCGGCGTCGCGCGCGAGCTGGGCCTGCGCGTGGGCGATCCGGTCAAGATCATCTCGCCCGACGGTGTGAAGACGGCCTTCGGGCAAAGCCCGCGCTCCAAGTCCTACGAGGTGGTCTACATCTTCTCCGCCGGGCGCTACGACATCGACCGGACGCGGGCCTACATGCCCTTCGCCGAGGCGCAGCTGTTCTTCAACCGCGACGGGCAAGCCGATGAAATCGAAGTGCGTCTGTCCGATCCCGAAGCGGTATCGGACTATCGCGCGGCGATCCAGCAGGCGGTGGGCACGGGCGCCTATACGTGGACCTGGCAGGATGCGTCGGGCGGGTTTCTGAACGCACTCGAGATCGAGGACAACGTGATGTTCGTGATCCTGTCGGTGCTCGTGCTGATCGCGGCGATGAACATTACTTCGGGCCTCATCATGCTGGTGAAGAACAAGGGCCGGGACATCGGCATCCTGCGCACGATGGGACTGACCGAAGGCGCGGTGCTGCGGGTCTTCTTCATCTGCGGCGCCTTCACCGGGATCATCGGCACGGTGGCGGGGGTGATCCTGGGCTGCCTGTTCGCGATCTATATCGACCCGATCTTTTCGGCCGTGAACTACGTGGCAGGCGGGGGTGTCTGGGACCCGTCCGTGCGGGGGCTTTACCAATTGCCCGCGAAGCTTGAGCTGGGCGATGTGATGTCCGCGGTCGCGCTGTCGCTTGGCCTGTCCTTCATCGTGACGATTTTTCCGGCCCGGCGCGCGGCGCGCATGAACCCGGTGGAGGCGCTGCGCTATGAGTGATCCGGCCCTCGACCTGCGCGGGATTTCCAAAAGCTACAACAAGGGCTTGCCGAACGCGGTTCATGTTCTGCGCGAAGTGGACCTGACGCTCGCGCCCGGTGAGGCGGTGGCTCTTGTCGCGCCGTCCGGGGCGGGTAAATCGACGCTTCTGCACATTGCGGGGCTTCTGGACACGCCCGATGCGGGACAGGTGGTGATCGGCGGGCAGGACATGACAGGCCAATCCGACCGGCGCCGCACTGCGACGCGGCGCGCGGCGGTGGGCTTTGTCTACCAGTTCCACCACCTTCTGCCAGAATTCAGCGCGACCGAAAACGTGGTTCTGCCGCAGCTGGCCAATGGCGCGTCCCGCAAGGACGCCCATGCGCGCGCGGACGCGCTTCTGGGCTCGGTCGGCCTGAGCGGGCGGGCGCATCACCGGCCCGCGGCGCTGTCTGGCGGCGAGCAGCAGCGCGTGGCCTTCTGCCGCGCCATGGCCAACGCGCCGCGGCTGATTCTCGCGGACGAGCCCACGGGCAACCTTGACCCCGAGACCTCTGAGAGGGTGTTCGAGACCCTGATGCAGCTGGTGCGGGAGACGGGGCTCGCGGCCCTGATCGCCACCCATAACCTCGATCTGGCGCGCCGGATGGACCGGCAGGTGGCGCTCGATCAGGGGGTGCTGCGGGCCCTGTAACACCTCTGCATCAAGGGGGCGGACCGACAGCTCTGCAAACAATTCGCCTTAAATTCACCTTATTGCCCCTGTTTACCATGCCGCATTAGTCAGTAAGCGGCGGTGAGTATTCATGGGTGGTGAGCTTCTTTTTGTTTTGTTGGCCTTGACCCCGATTGCGGTGGGTGCGGGCCTGATCGGAGGCGATGCCTCCCTGACCGGAGAAACCGACGAATTCGGGGCCAATCCGGACCGGGTGGATGATCTGATCGATGGCGAAGAAATCCTGACCGACGAACTTCCGCCGCTCGTGCCATCGCCACCGGAGGGCGCGGACACCCTCGCGGGGACCGAGGAAGACGACATCCTGAGCGGCACCGACGAAGACGAGCTTCTGCTGGGCGATGCGGGCGATGACAGCCTGTCGGGCGGAGCGGGCGACGATTACCTTCAGGGCGATGACGGCATGGACAGCCTGTCCGGTGAAGGCGGCAACGACGTCCTGCTGGGCGAGGGCGGATCCGATATCCTTGATGGCGGGGACGGCAACGATGTCCTTGCTGGGGGCGACGGCGCCGACACGCTGCAGGGCGGCGCGGGGTCCGACGTGCTGATCGCGGGCGAGGACGAGACCGACCTGACGGACGAAACCCCCGATACGCTCGATGGCGGCGATGGCAATGACGCGCTTTATTTCGGCGAGGGCGATGTCGTGACGGGCGGCGCGGGGGCCGATGTCTTCGCGCCATACGGAAACGCCGTGGTGTCGGATTTCGATCCGGCGGAGGATGTGCTCGTGATCCGCTATATCGGCGAAGAGCTGTTTCTGCTGGGTCAGGACGTGACCGATGCGGGGCTGGAGATCACCGTGTCGAACGGCACGAGCGTCACCTTGCAGGGGGTGGAGAACCCGCTCGACCCGGACAACATCTCTTTCGTGGCGGTGTAAGCGGGGCGTCACGGCATTGTGGCTCGTTGTAACCTCGTCTCGCTCTAGGCTCTGCCCCGAGATCGAGAGGAAGGAGCTGCCGGTGACCCGCATTCCCGCAATCAGACAGTCCGCCTGGCGCCGCCTGTGCCTGGCGCTTCCCTTGGCCGCGCTCGCGGCTTATCCCGTCTCAGCAGCCTCGGTGCCGTTTTCCAACGACACCTGGAAGGTGCAGCGTTTCTCGCTCTTTTCCGGCAACGATTACGATTTCGAGGGGGACCGGCTGTCCGTGGTCTCGGACGGGACGGTGTCGATCGCCTACAGGCCGCTTGCGCCCGAAAACTGGGATGCGCGGCGGGCGGAATGGTCCTGGCAGGTCAGCGAAAGCGTGCCTGCCACGGATCTGACTCGGAAAGGCGGCGATGACCGCAATCTCGCAGTCTACTTCGTCTTCCTGCCCGAAGCGGCCGCACAGGACCTGCAGGGCGCGTCGATCACCCGGCTTCTGAACGAGGAGGCGATCCGCGCGCTCGTCTATGTCTGGGGCGGCGATCATGCCCGGGGCGACGTGCTGCCGAGCCCCTATCTGGGCGCGCGCGGCAAGACGGTCGTGTTGCGGCCCTCGGGCACCGGGCAGCATGGCGAGACGGTGGATCTGGCCGCAGATTACGCCCGCGCCTTCGGTGACGGCGCGCCGGGGGCGCTTGTGGGGATCGCGGTCTCGGGCGACAGCGACGACACCGACAGCCGGATCGAGGGGGCGATCAGCGGGCTTGCGGTGAACTAGGGTCAGGCCCCTAGGCCTTCTGCGTGATCCAGACGCCCACCGCCATGAACGCGATGCCCGTCAGCCGCATCGGCGTCAGCGGATCGGGCCGAGCGCCGAAAAGGCCGAACTGGTCGATCAGTGCCGCCGAGACGAGCTGACCGATCAGCACGAAGAAGACCGCGTTGCCGACCCCGAATTGCGGCGCGATATAGGTCACCGAGAGCACGTAGAAGGCCACGAACAGCCCGGCGAGGAACAGATGCTTCGGCGCGCCTGCCGCCCGGGCCAGCGCCTGCGGGCCGGTGATCAACGTGGCAAGCGCGGCCGCCGAGAACGCCACCGTGAACAGGATCAGCGCCGCCGCCGAGGGCGATCCCATCCGCGCGCCGAGGCTCGCATTGAGCGCGGCCAGAAGCGGAATGCCGATTCCGGCTGCGAACATGATGGCGGCGTGATGGATCATGGCGTCCTCCGGGATCCCCGTGTCGGCACCCGCAGGCCGGGCGTTGCGGCGAAGGTGGACCGCGGGGCCGGGCTTGTCACGCGGAAAGCGCGGCGGCCCCGGCTGCGGTCCATCGGGTCTTGCGCGGCAGCTATGCGCTTGCCAGAGATGGGGTGGGCAGGACAGGAGCAGTGAAAGATGATCTTTACCCGGACAGCGATCGCCGTGCTTGCACTCAGCGGGCTTGCGGCATGTCAGATCGAGGGCGATGGCAGCGAGGCCGCGATGCCCGGCGCGACCGACGGCGCCCGGCTCTATCAGGAATATTGCGCGGCCTGCCACGGCGTTGAGGGCAAGGGCGACGGGCCCATGGCGCGCGCCATGCGCAAACCGCCGCGCGATCTGACGCTGATGGCCGTGCGCAATGGCGATGTCTATCCGACCGCGCGCGTGCTCTCGACCATCGACGGATACACCAAATCGGATCTGAGCGGTCCGGGCATGCCGGAATTCGGCCAGCTTCTGCGAGGCGATCTGGTGCCTTACGACACGGGCGACGGGATCCAGACGCCCACGCCGCGCACGCTGGTCGCGCTGACCGAATATCTGCGCACCATCCAGGTTACGCGCTGAGCCAG
>CAZTEV010000059.1:0-13927 GCA_964612785.1 uncultured Roseivivax sp.
TGATGCGCCGCACCGCGCAGGGCCGCCTGTCCGAGCTGTTCGGCGCCCGCACGGTCGAGACGGACAAGCTGCTGCGCCGCCTCGATCTTTACACGCTGGCCCGGCAAAGCGTCGCTGTGCAGGATGCCCGCACGACCGCGGCGCTGCGGGCCTATGCGGCAGGCGTGAACGCCCGGATCGACGAGATCAATCGCGAAAGCCTGGGCCGCGGCGCGCCCGAATTCTTCCTGTTCGGCGCCGAGCTGGCCCCCTGGCAGCCCGCCGACTCGCTGGCCATCGTCAAGCTGATGGCCCTGCAGCTGTCGGGCCATCTGTCGAACGAGGTTTTGCGCGCGCGCACGTCGCTGGCGCTGAACGATGCCGACCGTCTGGCGGATATCCTGCCCGACGCGCCGGGCACGGGGGTCGCGGCCCTGCCCGAATACGCGAAGCTGGCCCCCGGCGCGACAGGGCAGACGCGCATCGCCGCCGCCCCAAAGGGCGCCCTCTGGCCCGTGCCGGAGGTGGGGCTTGCGGGCGCGTCCAACGCCTGGGCGGCCGATCCCTCGCGCTCGGCCTCGGGCGGCGCGCTTCTGGCCAATGACCCGCATCTGGGCTTCACGGCCCCGGCGATCTGGTATCTCGCACGGATGCAGCTCAGCTCGGGCGGGGTGATCGGCGGGTCGATCCCGGGCATTCCCGCGATCATGGTGGGCCGGTCCGAACAGCTGGGCTGGGGGCTGACCTCGGCCTATCTCGACGATCAGGACCTGTTCCTCGAAAAGCTGAACCCCGACAATTCCGACCAGTATCAGGGCCCCGACGGCTGGAAAGCCTTCGAGACGCGCCGCTCGATCATCAATATCAAGGATGCGGCGCCGGTCACCGTCACCCTGCGCTGGACCGATAACGGCCCGGTCCTGCCCGGCACGCAGTTCGATCTGGGCACGATCACGCCGCCGGGCCATGTGATGGCGCTTGGCTGGACCGCGCTTTCGGGACGCGACACCTCCATGAGCGCGGCGGTGGGTCTGATGTATGCCGACAGCATCGACGCCGCGATCGCGCAGAGCGAAGTTTACATCGCCCCCGCACAGATGCTGACCCTGACCGATGGCACCGATGTTGCCATGCAGCTCATCGGCGCGATGCCCGACCGCGACGCCGACCACCAAAGCCAGGGCCGCCTGCCAAGCCCCGGCTGGAGCCCCGCCAACCGCTGGCAGGGCCGCCTGCCCTATTCCGCCAATCCGAGCTTCCGCGATCCGCTGGGCGGCATCGTCGGCAACACCAACAACAAGGTGATCGACCGGCCCTTCCCGCTGCATGTCAGCTACAAATGGGGTGACAGCCAGCGCGTGCGGCGCTGGCAAAGCCTGATGCAGGGCCGCGAGGTGCATACCCGCGACAGCTTCATCGAATTCCAGCTCGACACCGTGTCCGAAGCCGCGCGCACGCTGTTGCCGCTTGTCGGGGCCGATCTGTGGTTCACCGGCGAAGCCGCGCCCAAGGGCACGCCCGAACGCCGCAGGCGCGATGCGCTTGACCTGCTGGCCGAATGGAACGGCGCGATGAACGAGCATATGCCCGAGCCGCTGATCTACGCCGCCTGGCTGCGCTTTCTGCAGGACCGGCTGATCCGCGACGATCTGGGCCCGCTTGCGGACGAATATACCCGGATCGAGCCGCTGTTCATCGAACGCGTCTTTCGCAACGTGGACGGGGCGGCCGCGTGGTGCGACGTGACCCGGTCCGCCGTCGAGGAAAGCTGCTCCGACATTGCCCGCCTCGCGCTCGACGATGCGCTGATCTGGATCGAGGAGACGTACAACACCACGCTCGCCTCGCTGCGATGGGGCGATGCGCATGAGGCCACGCATGACCACCAGGTGCTGGGCGACGTGCCGGTGCTGCAGGCCTTCGTGAACATCCGGCAATCGACCTCGGGCGGGGATTTCACCCTGCAGCGGGGTGCCACGCGCGGACGCGGGCCGAACCCGTTTCTGAACGTGCATGGCGCGGGCTATCGCGGGGTCTACGACTTCGCCGATCCGGATTCGTCGGTCTTCATCACCTCGACCGGGCAATCGGGGCACTTCCTGTCGCGCCATTACGACGATCTGGGTCAGCTCTGGCGGCGGGGGGAATACATTCCCATGTCCCTCGATCCCGAGCTTGCGCGCGCGGCGGCGGTGGGCATCACCGAACTGGTCCCGGCGGCACAGTAAGCCCGCCGGGCCGTGCAGGCCTCAGATCTTCTCGAACTGCGCCGCGTCCTTCGCGGACCAGCGCACGCGCAGGGCATAGCCGTCCTCGTCCTGGCTCTCGTCCTCGACCAGACCGCGCTCAAACAGCCAGGCGCGCTTGCGCCCCTCCTCGAAGCCCAGCCGCAAATCGGCCTCGCGCGTCTCTCCTTCGAGGCGTTCGGCAATGCCGTCGAGCAGCGCCTCCATCCCCTCGCCCGTCCAGGCGGACAAGGCATAGATGTCGTCCTCGCGCGCGGCCCGCATGCGGAAGCCCTCCCGCGCCTCGGGCTCCAGAAGATCGACCTTGTTCCAGACCTCGATCTGCGGCGTCGTCTCCAGCACGCCAAGCGAGGCGATGATGCTGCGCACGTCCTGGGCCTGTTCCTCGGAATTGGGATGGGCGATGTCGCGGACATGCACGATCAGATCGGCCGCGGTCACCTCTTCCAGCGTGGCGCGGAAGGCCGCGACCAGTTCGGTCGGCAGATCCGAGATGAACCCAACCGTATCCGACAGGATCACTTCCGGCCCCGAGGCCAGTTTCACCCCGCGCATGGTCGGGTCGAGCGTCGCGAATAGCATGTCCTTGGCCATGACGTCGGCCCCGGTCAGACGGTTGAACAGCGTGGATTTGCCCGCGTTCGTGTAGCCCACGAGCGCCACGATCGGATACGGCACCTTGGCCCGCGCCGCGCGGTGCAGCGTGCGGGTCTTCACGACCTTGTCGAGCTGGCGGCGCAACCGCACGAGTTGTTCGTCGATGGCCCGCCGGTCGGCCTCGATCTGGGTCTCGCCGGGACCGCCCACGAAGCCAAGCCCGCCCCGCTGCCGTTCAAGGTGCGTCCAGGCGCGGACGAGGCGCGTGCGCTGATAGCTCAGATGCGCCATTTCGACCTGCAACACGCCTTCGCGCGTGGCCGCCCGGTCCGAGAAGATCTCGAGGATCAGCCCCGTCCGGTCGAGCAGTTTGACCTTCCAGGCCCGTTCGAGATTGCGTTGCTGCACGGGCGTGACGGGGCCGTCCACCAGCACCAGCTCGACCTCGTGCTCGTGAAAAAGCTCTTTCAGTTCGGCAATCTTGCCCGAGCCGAACAATTCGCCCGGATGGGGTTTGGGCAGCGGCACGATGGTCTGGCCCACGACCTCGAGATCCGGCAGGGCCACGGCGAGAGAGACCGCTTCCGCGAGGCCGATCTCGGCATCGCGCCGCTCGCGGTCGCTTTTGATGTCAGGGTGCAGAACCCAGGCGCGGGTGACGTGCGGGTCGTGTTCGTTCAAGACCCCTCGCCGTCGCCGTCATAAAGGTTGATCGGCTGCGCGGGCATGATCGTGCTGATCGCATGCTTGTAGACGAGCTGCGACTGACCGTCCCTGCGCAAAAGCACGCAGAAGTTGTCGAACCAGGTGATGACGCCCTGCAATTTGACGCCGTTGATCAGGAAAACGGTCACCGGGACCTTGGTTTTCCGAACATGGTTAAGAAATGCGTCTTGGAGATTCTGTCTATCGGAAGCCATTGAAAAGCCTTTGTTCTTGTATGCGCCGCCAAATGCGACGCCCCTCGCCACCGGAGAGTATGGTCCGCCGATTGCAGAGTTTAAAGAGGGAATCGGGTTTTTCGGTCCGCAGGGCGCAGGGCCGCTGTCAATCGCGCCACAAATCCGGCGACAGTATCACCACGATGGCCAGCACTTCCAGACGGCCCAGAATCATTGCAGCCGCCAGCGTCGCCTTCACCGACGCGCTGTATTGCGTCAGGGCCAAAGGCATTTCGGTGGCCAGCGTGACCAGCGGCCCGGTATTGGTCAGCGCAGCGATGCTCATGACGAAGGCCCCCTCGAAACGGATCCCCTGGAGCGAGAAGGCCAGCACCACCGCGGCGATGGTCAGCGCGAAGATCATGAAGAAGACCCAGGCGATGAAGGCGCCTTCGCGCCGGGTGCGGCGGCTCAGAAGACCCGACCGGCCCACGGAGCTGGGATGGATCAGGCGCTCCAGCTCGCGCTTGCCGTTGAGATAGAGGATGAAGACCCGCAGAAGCTTCACCCCGCCCGCGGTCGTGGCCACCCCACCCCCGATGATGGCGAGCCCCATCAGGATCAGGCCCGGCGTGTTCAGTCCCGACCAGCCCTGCGCCTCGGTCCATTCCGTGCTCTCAAACCCGGTCGTGGTCAGGAAGGACAAGGTGGTGAAGGCAGCGCCCCAGAAGGCGCTGAGGCCCATGAGCACGTTCTCTTCCGTGCCCACGTCGAAGGAGGCGACCCAGTGGCGCGCGAAAAGCGCGATCGGCACGGCGGCGACAATGGCAAGACCGATGCGAAACTCCGGATCGTTCAGAAGCCCCTGACGCCGAGCGGCGGAGGTGTCGTTGGAAAAGGTCAGCCGCGAGAGGGCGAAGAACAGGAAGCAGAAGATCACCGCCTCGCCCCAGATGCCCGATTGCGCCTCGGTCAGCCCGCCTATGGGCGAGATGCCGGAGGTGGCCATGGTCGACATCGCATGGCAAAGCGCGACGAAGGGCCCGTCGCCCGCGATCATCAGCAGCAGCCAGAGCGCGAGCGTGAGGCCGATATAGGTGGGCACCAGCGCCCCCGCCGCGCGCGCCAGCCGCTGGCGCGGATCGGCCTTGTCGCGATGGGCGGCGCCGGGCGCGCTGGCCTGGCCGGGCTCGCTCACGGCCGTGACCTCGAAGCCGCCCAGCGTCAGGGGGGCCAGGATCGCCGCGGCTGCGATCCACATCAGAAGACCGCCCATCCACCCCACTTGAGCCCGCCACAAATGTTCGGCCATGGACAGCCGTTCGGGCGCGAACAGCGTGGCGCCCGTGGTGGTCAGCGCTGAGACCATCTCGACATAGGCATTAAGGAAGGAGGTCGTGCGCACCGCCTGGTGGAAGGGCACGGCCAGCATGACGGGCAGCAGAATGAAGGTCAGCAACAGCGCGAAAAGCTGGCGCAGATCGTTGCGGTTGTTGGGCAATCCCGCCCGCGTCATGCCGATCAGGGCAGCGATCAGGAAACCCAGAAGCGCGGAATAGAAGAAGCTGCGCGCATCGTGGAACTCTTCCTGCGCCAGCGCCAGCGCGGCAGGCGCCAGCATCGACAGGGCGCCGACGCCCGCGAACAGGATCAGAAGCGGGATGGAGAGCAGCCGGTCCATCGCTCAGAAGAAGTCGATGGAGACCTGCAGGAGCGTCTCGACCGCGGGCACGTCCTTCGACAGGACGAAAAGCACGATCTGGTCGCCCTCCTCGACCCGGGTGGCGCCGGAGATCTTGACGACCTTGCCCGCCTTGCGCAGCGCGCCCACAAGCACGCCTTCGGGAAAGTCGATATCGCGGATCTTGGCGCCCGCGATGGGCGAGGTCGACAGGACCTCGGCCTCGATCACCTCGGCCTCCGCATCGCCGATGGAATAGACCGCGCGCACGCGGCCATGGCGGATGTGGCGCAGGATCGACGAGACGGTGGTGGCGCGCGGATTGATATAGGCGTCGATGCCCAACGGCGCCATCAGGGGCGACAGGGTCGGATCGTTGATGAGCGCGATGGCCATGGGGCAGCCCTGGTTCTTCGCGCGCACGGCCGCCAGCATGTTCGTCTTGTCGTCATCGGTGACGCAGAGAACCGCATCGGCGCGGCCGATATTGGCCTCGGCCAGAAGCGCGGTATCGAGCCCGTCCCCATGCAGCACGATGGTTTTTTCCAGCTCCTCGGCGGCGCGTTCGGCGATCTTGCGGTTCTTTTCGATGACCTTGGCGCGGATCCGGTCCTCGCGGTCCTCGAGCGCGCGGGCCACCATGAGGCCCACATTGCCGCCGCCGATCAGCACAACGCGTTCCTGCTTGCGGTTGGGCTTGCCGAAAATCTCGAGCGTGCGGGCCACGTCATCGGCATGGACCATCACATAGACGCTGTCGCCGATGAAGATCTGATCGCGCGGCTCGGGCGCAAAGAGCGTGCCCTCGCGGCGCACGCCCACGACCACGGCGCGGAGCGTGGAAAAGAGATCGGTCAGCTGTCGCAGCGGCGTGTTCACCACCGCGCAATCTTCGTCGATCGTAAGCCCCAGAAGCTGCGCGCCCCCGTCGAGGAAGGTCTCGGTGTCGAAGGCCGCGGGGGAATCGAGACGCTGAAGTGCGGCGTCCGCCACTTCCCGCTCGGGCGAGATCACCACGTCGATCGGCAGGTGGTCGCGGCGGTAGAGATCGGAATAGATCGCGTCGAGATAGCTTTGCGCGCGCAGACGGGCGATCTTGCGCGGGATCGAGAAGATCGAATGGGCCACCTGGCAGGTGACCATGTTGACCTCGTCGGAATGGGTGGCGGCGATGATCATCTCCGCATCCGACGCGCCTGCGCGCTGCAGCACGTCCGGATAGGAGGCAAAGCCCGCGATGCCCTGGACATCCAGCGCCTCGGTCGCGCGGCGCACCAGATCGGCATTGCTGTCGACCACGGTGACATCGTTGCGTTCGCCCGAGAGATGCCGGGCGATCTGCCAGCCCACCTGGCCTGCACCGCAGATGATGATCTTCATGAATGTCCCTGCATCTGTGGCCGGTGTCCCGGTCTGACATGGGGCGCGGGGCACGTCAATCTGCGCGCGCGCCGTTCCATGATCCAGCAGAGCGCGGGGTCTGACGCCCCCGCGCGCATGTCTGACCGGATCCGCCCTCCGGGCGGTTCCGGCGGTGAGAGGGCGCTGCCCTCTCTTGGCCGCAAGCGGCCAATTCACTCCCGGCGGTTTACGGGAAAGGTGAAGCGCGAAGGGGGCGCACCCTGTCATTCAGCGCCATGCGCGGGTGGTCAGGACGGGGTCCGAACCGGAAAAGGACGCCGCGCGGGCCAGGCGCCGGTGCAAGATGTCGAGGCGTGAGACGGGCGAGGCGCCGTCAGGCGGTCTGGCGTTCGGGCTCGGCTTCGTCCTCGTCCACATGGGCAATGCGCGCCCCGCCTTTCGCGGAGGTCACAACGCCCAGGGATTTCAGTTTGCGGTGCAGCGCGGAGCGTTCCATGCCGACGAAATTCGCCGTGCGGGAAATATTACCGCCGAAGCGATTGATCTGAGTCAGCAGGTATTCGCGTTCAAACGCCTCGCGCGCTTCGCGCAGGGGCATGGTGGCAAGCGTGCCGGACAGGACCACACGGCCCTCGCCCTCGGCCCCCGGCGGGGTGTCCTGGGGCAGTTCCCCGGCCTCGATCGGGTCGGAGCTGTCGCCCAGGATCAGCACCCGTTCGATCAGGTTCTTCAGCTGACGCACATTGCCGGGCCAGACCATTGTCTGCAGGAGGGCAATCGCATCGTCGGACAGGTCGCGTTTCGGCAGCCCCTGCCCCTTGTGGCAGAGCCCGATGAAGTGATCGGCCAGAAGGGCGATGTCCTCGCGCCGGTCCTCGAGCGAAGGCACGGCGATCGGCACCACGTTCAGGCGGTGATAGAGTTCCTGACGGAAGCGGCCCGCTTCGATCTCGGTTGCGAGGTCGCGATTGGTCGAGGAGATCACCCGCAGATCGACCCGCACCTTGTCCTGCCCGCCCACGCGGGTGAATTGCTGATCCACGAGCACGCGCAGGATCTTCGATTGGGTGCCGAGCGGCATGTCGGCCACCTCGTCGAAATAGACGATGCCGCCATGGCCCTGTTCCAAGAGACCGGGCTCGACCCCGCGGTCGGGGGTTTCGCGGCCGAACAGCACCTCTTCCATGGTCTCGGGCGTCACGCCTGCGCAATTGACGGTCACGAAAGGACCCTGGGCGCGGCCCGAATTGGCGTGGATGTAGCGCGCAGCCACTTCCTTGCCGCAGCCCGCGGGACCGGTCAGCATCACCCGTCCGTTCGACTTCGTGACCTTGTCGAGCTGGCTGACCAGGTTGCGGAAGACCGGGCTTTCGCCGATCATTTCGGCCACATCGGCCTCGCGGCGCTTGAGCTTGTGGTTTTCGCGGCGGAGGCGCGAGGTCTCCATCGCGCGGCGGATCACCACCAGAAGCTGGTCGATATTGAACGGTTTCTCGATGAAATCGTAGGCGCCCTGGCGGATCGCGGCGACCGCGATCTCGATATTGCCATGACCGGAGATGATGACCACGGGGATGTCGGGATTGTCGCGCTTGACGGTCTTGAGGATGTCGATCCCGTCCATCTTGCTGTCCTTCAGCCAGATGTCGAGGATGATGAGCGCGGGCGGCTCGGCGTTGATCTCGGCCATCGCCTCGTTCGAGTTGCCTGCCAGGCGGATGGTGAAGCCCTCATCCTCCAGGATATCCCCGATCAGCTCGCGGATGTCGCGTTCGTCATCGACGATCAGAATGTCGCTCATCTTCAAATCCTCTCTCTCAAACCGTTTCTTCTGTTTTGCGGACGCCCGGGTCCTGGCCCGGCCGGCCCGGTGTCGCGGGCAGGCGGATCACCGCCATGGCGCCGAAATGCGTGGTCTCGGCGAAACTTGGCGCGTCTTCGAGGGTGAGCGTGCCGCCATGTTCCTCGATGATCTTCTTGACGATGGGCAGGCCCAGCCCCGTGCCCTTATCGCGCGTTGTCACATACGGCTCGAAGAGCCGGGCGCGATCCTCGGGCAGGCCAATGCCGTTATCGGCGATGGTGATCTCCGCGCGGTCGGGCTCGGGCAGCGTGAGGCGCACGCGGATCTCGGGGCTGTATCCTTCGGGCGCGCGGTCGGCTTCGATCAGGCTGACCGTCGCCTCGCCCGCATTCTTCACGAGGTTGGTCAGCGCCTGGGTAATCATCGTGGCGTCCAGCTCTGCCGAAACCGCCTGATCGGGCAGATCGGAGACGATGCGCACATCGGGCTGACCCGCCTCCTGCAGAAGGACCACGCCCTGCACCAGATCGCGCAGATCCTCGGGCTTGCGTTCGGGTTCCGGCATGCGCGCGAATTTCGAGAATTCATCCACGATGCGGCGCAGATCGCCGGTCTGGCGGATGATGACGCCGGTCATCTGGTCGAGCTTTTCGGCATCCTCTTCGGGGAGCGCGCGCCCGAACTTGCGCTTGATGCGTTCCGCCGAAAGCTGGATGGGGGTGAGCGGGTTCTTGATCTCGTGCGCGATGCGGCGCGCCACATCGCCCCAGGCCGCCATCCGCTGGGCCGAGACCAGATCCGTCACATCGTCAAAGGCCACGACATAGCCTTCGAGCCCACCGTCCTCGCGCCGCCTCGTGGACATCCGCACGAGCAGGTTTTCGAGCCGCCCGTCGCGGCTGACCTTCACCTCCTCCTGCGCGACTTCGACGCCGGTTTCGATCAGCCGGTCGAAGAGCGGGCCGAATTCCGGCACGACCACATGGATGGGCGTGTCGGCGCGGGTGGCCCCGATGCCCAGAAGCCGCTCGGCCGAGCGGTTGACGAAGGTCACGCGGCCTTCGGGGTCGAGCCCTGCCACACCGGAGGTGACCGAGCTAAGAACGGAATCGAACAGCCGCTGGCGCCGTTCGATATGGCGGGTATTGTCGAGCAGGCGGTCGCGCTGGCCCTTCAGCTGCCGGGTCATCTGGTTGAAATAGCGTCCCAGCATGGCGATTTCGTCATCGCCCACGTCTTCCTTGACTTGCACGTCCAGATCGCCCGCACCCACGCGCTGCGCGGCACCCGCAAGCCGTCCCACCGGCCGCGACAGACGTTCGGCGAACCACAGGCCCAGCCAGACCGCCGCCAGGATCAGCAGCACCGCGAAGCCCAGATAGAGCAGCGCGAAGTCGAACAGCCGCCTGCCCCGTTCGCTTTCCTGCTGCTGGTAGAAGCGCGCCGTCTCCTGGGTGTCGTCGAGCAGATTGAGGATGCCGCCATCCACTTCGCGGCTGACATAGAGATAGCGGTCGACGAAGGCCTCGAGCGGGACGAGCGCGCGGAATTCGTTGTTATCCCAATCCTCGATCACCGCGACGCCCTCGGACCGGGCCTCGGACAGCCGCGAAAGCGCGGGCCGCTCGTAATCGAAGAGGTAAGAGCGGTCGCCGCGCGCGCGTATCTCGCGGCTGCCGTCGATCACGTATGCTTCGCGCAGGCCGCGCTGGATCTGTGCCTGACCCGAGCCTAGAAGCTGACGCAACTCGCCGTCATTCATGAACGGCTGGGCGCGGCGGGTGGCGTCGAGGAAGCGGGCAAGCGCGCTTGCGTCCTCGATCAGGTCCGCGCGGTGCTCCTGCTCATAGGCCTCGGCCGCCGAAAGCGACGCGCCAACCACGTTCTGCACCCGCGTCGAAAACCAGGTCTCGAGCCCGATATTGATGGTCAGCACGGCGAAGACGGCCACGGTGATCGTGGGCAAAAGCGCCATCAGCGCGAAGACCCCTGTCAGCCGCAGGTGCAGCCGCGATCCGGCCGATTTGGCGCGCCGTGCCGCCACGAGGCCCGCGACGCGCGACAGGACAAGGGCGGCCAGAAGCAGGACATAGACCAAATCGGCCAGCAGGATCAGGCGGAGGCTTAGATCGGTCCGTTCGGCCCCCTGAAGCGGGCCCAGCACCATATAGGTCGCAATCGCCAAGACCGGCCCCAGAAGGACCAGACCCAGCGTCGCCGCGTTCTGGACGCGCCGCATGCGTCTGAGCTGCGCTATGCGCGCCCAGGACCAATTCCGTGCCCGAGTGGCCACAGCCGCCCCTCGTCATTTGTGGTCACCTGAGGCGACCAACCGCCATATATTGTGGTCTCTCCGTCGCGTTCGGCAACGGGGCCACGGTTCTGTTGCGGTTTTACATCAATTTGCGGCGTCGTGTCACGCGGATATCGAGGTCGGTGATCTTTTTCCGAAGTGTATTTCGGTTGATTCCCAACAAATCCGCGCATTTGGCCTGATTGCCGCCCGTCGCATCAAGCGCGATCTCGATCAGCGGCGCCTCCACCTCGCGCAGGATGCGGGTGTAAAGCCCCGGCGGCGGCAGCATGTTGCCGTGCAGGTCGAAATAGCGCCGCAGATGCCGCGCGACGGACGTGCCCAGTTTCTCGGTATCGCCGCCGCGCAGGATCGGGCCGGTCTCGGGCTGGTTGCCCAAGACGGCCTCCACCTCGGTGCGGCTGATCTCTTCGGTACGGGCGGTCAGCGACAGGCGGCGCAGCGCATTTTCCAGCTGGCGCACGTTGCCGGGCCAGGAATAGGCGCGGAACAGCTCTGCCGCCTCTTTCGACAGCCAGCGCGCGCTGCCGCCTTCGCGGTCGATGCGGGTCAGGAAATGATCCGTCAGAAGCGCGATGTCATCCACCCTCTCGCGCAGGGACGGCACATGGATCGTGGCGCCCGACAGCCGGTAGTAGAGATCGCGGCGCACGCGGCCCTCTTCCATCGCGACGGACAATTCCCCCTGCGAGGTCGCCATGAAGCGCGGAACATGCTCGCCCGGCACATCCATCATGCGCACGATGCGGGCCTGCACTTCCTCGTCGATATCGCCCACCTCCTCGATCAGAAGCGTGCCGCCCTTGACCCGGGCCAGAACCCGCGCGGGCCCTTCGAGATCGGCCAGCTCGGAGCCCGTGACCATGACGAAGGGCAGCGTGCGACGATCGGAGAAGTCGTGGATTGCGCGGGCGATCAGGCTTTTGCCGGTCCCGCTCTCGCCCGAGATCAGCACCGGCAAGTCGGTGTTCATGACCTTGGCCACCAGACGATAAAGCGCCTGCATCGCGGGCGTCTTGCCGACCAGCGGCAGCTCTTCGGGACCGTCGGCATTCTCGACGGGCTCATCGCGCCGGGGCGCGCGGTTGCGGTTCTCGAGCGCGCGCGCGGTGCGCTTCATCAGGTCCGGCAGATCGAAGGGTTTGGGCAGGTAATCATAGGCTTCCGCCTCGGCCGCCTGGATCGCGGTCATGATCGTGTTCTGCGCCGAGATCACGATGACCGGCAGGTCGGGCCGGTCCTGCTGGATCTTCGGCAGCATTTCCAGACCGTTGCCATCGGGCATGACCACGTCCGAGATCACCACGTCGCCCTTGCCCTCGCCGACCCAGCGCATGAGCGTCGTCAAGGACGAGGTCGCGTGCACCTTGCACCCCGCGCGCGTCAGCGCCTGGGTCAGGACCGTGCGGATCGTGCGGTCATCGTCTGCAACCAGTACCGTGCCATCCATCACTCACTCTCCTTCGCGTCTTTGGGCGCCAGCGGCAGGGAGATGCGGAAGACGGTCCGCCCCGGCACGCTGTCGACGGAGATCCATCCGTCATGGTCTGAAATGATCTTCGAGACGAGCGCGAGGCCCAGCCCCGTCCCGTTTTCGCGGCCCGAGACGAAGGGCTCGAACACGTCCGAGCGGATATCCTCGGGCAGGCCCGGCCCGTCATCGATGATCTCGATCTGCAAGGGCAGCGTCTGGCCCGAACCATCGGCGCGGCGCAGCTTGAAGCTGTGTTCGTAAAAGGTGTGCAGACGGATCTTGCCGCCTTCCTTCTGATCCGCCGCCTCGGAAGCGTTCTTGAGAAGGTTCAGAACCACCTGCAGAAGCTGGTCCGGGTCGCCAAGCGCCAGGGGCAGCGAGGGATCGTAATCCTCGATCATGGTCATATGCGCGCCGAAGCCCAGAAGCGCGGAGCGGCGCGCGCGGTCCAGCACGTCATGGATATTGACGGGCTTGCGTTCGGGCGCCGAGAGGTTGCCGAACTGCTCCACCTGTTCGAGCAGCTTCACGATGCGCCGCGTTTCGCTGACGATCAGATCCGTCAGCTCCAGATCTTCCTTGCTCAGCCCCATGGACAGAAGCTGCGCAGCGCCCGCGATGCCCGCGAGCGGGTTCTTGATCTCGTGGGCCAGCATCTCGGCCATGCCGATGGCAGATTTCGCCGCCGCCTTGACCGAATTGTTCTGCGTCAACCGCCCCGCCAGCTCGCGCGGCGAGATCAGGACGATCATCCAATCCGCCTGCCCCTGCAGCGGCGAGATATGCAGCGAACAGGTCCGGGGCGGGCGCGATCCGGTGCCCACGGCCACATCGTTAACGAAAAGCGGCGTGCCGTTGGCTTTGGCGCGGGCGAAATTCTCCTCGATCGGAGCCTCGACGGCGAGCCGCTCCCAGATCGGCTGACCGGTGATCCACTTCGCGGAATTATTCAGGAAGCCCTCGGCGGCCGGGTTCATGTCGGCGATATTGTCCGACGCGTCGATCAGCAGCGCGGGGATCGGCAGCGAGGACCAGAGCGACAGGGCAAGCGCGGTGTTCATGCGGCCCGCGCCTCCGCCCCGATCAGCGCGGACGGCAGCAGCGCCAGGACATCCGCGGGCGTCTTGGCCGTCAGCACGTCGCGGCGCAGCCCCGCAGGTGTGCCCGCGTGATCCATGTACCAGCCCAGATGCTTGCGCGCGACACGCACCCCGAGCGAGATCCCGTAAAAGGTGAGCATCGCTTCGTAATGCCCTGATACCATGTCAAGAAAGGCGTTGCCCTGCGGGATGTCCGGGGCCGGGCCGTAGCCCAGACCGGCGGCGATTTCAGCCAGTTTCCAGGGCGCGCCCTGCGCCCCGCGGCCGACCATGACGCCCGCCGCGCCGGATTGCGCCAGCGCCTCGGACGCGCTGGCCGCATCGACGATATCGCCATTGGCGATGACCGGGATATCGACCGCGTCGCGCACGCGGCGGATCGCGGCCCATTTCGCGCGGCCTTTGTAGAACTGGCAGCGCGTGTGGCCATGGATCACCACCATCCGCACGCCCGCACCCTCCGCACGCCGCGCCAGATCGGGCGCATTC
>CAZTEV010000060.1:0-13652 GCA_964612785.1 uncultured Roseivivax sp.
CCCATGCCGGTCGCGCCCACGAATTCCACCGCGACCAGAAGCCCGAGCGCGCCGAGATAGATCACGAAGGCCATGTTTCGCCAGAACCAGATCGGCACCAGCGCGACCACGAACATCGCCACCAGCCCCAGCAGATAGCGCTTCATCTGCGGCTCGGCCCAGGGTTGCAGCGTGCCGCCCGCGACCGAGTAGAGCATCAGGAACCCGACGCCCGCCACGGCGGTCAGAAGCACCACGACCGGCCAGTTGAGATAGAGGATCTTGCGCCAGCCCGACGGGACAGTCTTGACGGAATATTCGAGGTAGCTCATGCGCGGCTCCGTCCGTCGCGCAGACGGTTCTCGCGTTCCTCGGCCAGGCGCTCCTGCTGGGCGCGGATCGCGTCGCGGTCCTTCGTCGGGTAGGCCTCGAGCGGCGGATCGCCCTTGTAGAGCGCCTGAAGCGTCACATCGCGCGCGATCGGGGCCGCGGCGCGCGAGCCACCGCCGCCATGCTCCACCACCACCGACACCGCGATCTGCGGCTGCTCATAGGGGGCGAAGTTCACGAACAGCGCATGATCGCGCCGCCGCCACGGCAGATCCTCGTTCCGGGTCACGCCGCGTGCACGCTCGGCGGCGGTGATGTTGCGCACCTGGCTGGTGCCGGTCTTGCCCGCCATGCGCATGCCCTCGTCGATGATGCGCGAGCCATAGGCCGTGCCCCGGCGGTTGTTCGAGACCGAATACATCGCCTGCCGCAATTGCCGCAGGTGGTTTTCGTTGAAGCCAAGAGGATCGCCGGACATGCGCGGCGTCTCGATGCCGTCGACGGATTTTACCAGTCGGGGCCGGATCGCCCGGCCCGTGGCCAGCCGCGCGGTCATCACCGCCTGCTGCAGCGGCGAGGACAGAACGAAGCCCTGCCCGATCGAGGAATTGACCGTATCGCCCACGACCCAGGCGGCATCGCGGTTGCGCAGCTTCCACTGCTTGTCGGGAATGAGCCCCTCGGTCACCGCGGACATGGGGATGTCGTGTACCTCGCCCAGCCCGAGACGGCGGGCGGTCTCGGCGATCTTCTCGATGCCCACCTTGAGGGCGAGATCGTAGTAATAGACGTCGCAGCTTTCGCGCAGCGATTGTTCCAGGTTCATGTGGCCGTGGCCTGCGCGCTTCCAGCAATGGAAGCGGCGGCCCGAGACCGTCAGATGGCCCGGGCACCAGACCGTCTCGTTGGGCGAGACGACGCCGGCATCCATCGCGGCTAGGGCCGTGACCATCTTGAAGGTCGATCCCGGCGGATAGGCGTCCTGCACCGTCTTCGAGGCCAGCGGACGCCGTTCGTTTTCGCGGTAGATGCCGTAATCGGCCACGGAAATTCCGCGCACGAACTTGTTCGGATCGTAGGATGGGGCCGAAGCGATAGCGAGCAGATCGCCATGTTCGAGATCCATGACCACGACGCTCGCGCTTTCCGCGCCGAGGCGCGCCTGCACGTAATTCTGCAGATCACTGTCCACGGTCAGCTGCACGTCCGATCCGGCCTCGCCCTCGCGGCGGTCGAGCTCGCGCATGACCCGGCCCACGGCGTTCACCTCGACGCGCTTGGCGCCCGCGCGGCCGCGCAGCTGTTCCTCGTAATTGCGCTCCACGCCGACCTTGCCGATCTGGAAGCGCGGGATGCGCAGCACGGGCTCGGGGTCCTCGTAGCGCGCCAGGTCGCGTTCCGAGACGGGGCCCACATAGCCCACCACATGCGCGAAGGTCTCGCGGTCGGGATAGATCCGCGACAGGCCCACCTCGGGCTGGACGCCCGGAAGGGCCGGGGCGTTGACGGCGATGCGGCTGACGGCCTCCCAGCTGACGCGGTCGGCGACGGTCACGGGCAGGAAGGGCGCGGAGCGCGCCATCTCGGCGCGGGCGCGTTCGATGTCGGTGGGATCAAGCTCCACCAGCTCGGCCAGCCGGGCCAGCACGGCATCCACGTCCTCGGCATCCTCGCGCACCAGCGTGATCCGGTAGGAGGGCTCGTTCGCGGCGATGATCCGCCCGTTCCGGTCGAAGATCTGCCCGCGCGACGGCGGAATGAGGCGCAGGTTGATGCGGTTCTCTTCGGCCAGAAGCCGGAACTCGTCGGCCTGATCGACCTGCATGTGCCGCATCCTGAGGCCCAGAAGACCGGCAAAGCCCAGCTGAAGGCCGCCCAGGATCATGCCCCGGCGCGAGACGCGGGCATAACTCTCCGAGACTTCCTTCGATGTGCGTTTCATGCGCCCAGTCCCAATCTGTCGCCATCGCCCGGCGCGGCGCGTGCGATCCCGAACAGACGGGTGATCGCCACGACGACCGGGTAGAACAGGATGGAGGCCAGCGCCGACGAGATCGCCAGCACCCAGCCTACGGGCTCGATGATAAGCAAGACCTTGGCCAATTGGTAGATCAGGGTCATCACACCAAGGCTGACCGCGACACTCAGCCACTCCATCATGAAGTTGGTTTCGCGCTGGCGCCGCTCGCCGGATTTGAGCCCTTCCGCGAAGACCACCGTCAGTGCGGCCCAAAGCCCGGGCGGACGCTGGAAGATCAGATCCGCCAGCAGCGCCAGCGCCGCGATGAACCAAGCGGGCACGTAATCTGGCCGCCGGAGCGCCCAGGCGAAGATCAAAAGCGTGATCACGTCCGGCCCCGCGATCCGGGGGGGCAGGTGATGCAGCGGCAGAAGGTGAAAGAAGATCACCACCATGACGAGCGCCAGAAGCACCACGCGCATCAGCCATTTGCGAAAGGTCGCGGCGTCGATCATTGCGTGACCTCAGCGGCGTCGGGGGCAGCCTCCGGCGCGGGCTCCGTCACCGGCTCGGCAGGTGCGATCAGCGCCGAGGGCTGCGTCACGCGGCGCGCCCCGTGGTCGCGCAGAACGCGCAGGAATTCGAGCCGCTCGTAATCGGCGGCCAGCCGCACGCGCAGCCGCCCGCCCGGATCCTCGGCCACCTGACCGATCAGCAGGCCGGGGGGGAAGACCTCGCCATCGCCCGAGGTCACGATGCGGTCGCCCGGGCGGACCAGATCGGGGTTCTCCAGAAAGTCGATGGGCGGGGCCGAGGTATTGTCGCCGGTGATCAGCGCGCGCTGGCCCGACGGCTGGATCACCGCCGGAATGCGGCTCGTGGCGTCGGTCAGAAGGATCACGCGGCTGGTATTGGCGCCCACGCCCGAGATCCGGCCCACCAGCCCGATCCCGTCAATCGTGGCCCAGCCATCCACGATCCCGTCGCGCGAGCCCACATTGATCAGTACGGTCTGGCGAAAGGGCGATCCCGCATCGGCCAGAACGACGCCGGTGATATAGGTCAGCTTCGGATCGAGCTGCACGTTGTTCAGGTCGCGCAGCCGGGCGTTTTCCTGTTCGAGCTGCAGCGCCGCCTCTTTCCAGGCGGTCATCTGGCGCAATTCGCGGCGCAGCTCCTGGTTCTGTTCGTAGATCTGCTGATAGCTGCGGAAATCCCCGGCCAGATCCACGACCGCCGTGACCGGGGCCATCGCCCAGGAAAAGCTGGGCACGACATTGTCGATGACCTGGGCGCGGAAGCGTTCCACCCGCGGGCTGTCGATGCGCCAGAGCAGGAAGATCGCGATCAGACACAACACCAGCATCGCCAGAAGCAGACGCTTCAGCGGGCCGGTATAATCGTCGCTTCCGGCGCGGTCTCTTGCCATGTGCGTTCCCTCTCAGATGAGGGTCATCGGATCAGCTGTCGTAGTCAATCGCGTGGCGCAGCTGCTTTTCGTATTCGAGCGCCTTGCCGGTGCCGAGCGCCACGCAATTCAGGCTCTCGTCGGCGATGGAGACGGCAAGTCCGGTCTGTTCCCGCAGGGCGAGGTCCAGATCGCCCAGAAGCGCGCCGCCACCCGTCAGCATCACGCCGCGATCGACGATGTCGGCGGCCAGATCCGGCGGTGTGGCCTCGAGCGCGGTCATCACCGCCTCGCAGATCGCCTGCACCGGCTCGGACAGCGCCTCGGCCACCTGGGCCTGGCTGATCTCGGTCTCTTTCGGAACGCCGTTCAACAGATCGCGACCGCGGATCTGCAGCGAGGTGCCGCGCCCGTCATCGGGCATCCGGGCGGTGCCGATGGTGGTCTTGATCCGCTCGGCGGTCGATTCGCCGATCAGCAGGTTCTGCTGGCGGCGCAGGTAGTTGATGATCGCCTCGTCCATTCGGTCGCCGCCCACGCGGACCGAACGCGCATAGACGATGTCGCCCAAGGACAGGACCGCGACCTCGGTGGTGCCGCCGCCGATATCCACGACCATGTTGCCGGTCGGATCGGTGATCGGCATGCCCGCGCCGATGGCCGCTGCGATGGGTTCCGCGATCAGGCCCGCCTTGCGCGCGCCCGCGGAGAGCACGGAGGTGCGTATCGCGCGCTTTTCCACCGGCGTCGCGCCATGGGGCACGCAGACGATGATCTTCGGCTTGGAGAACATCGAGCGACGATGCACCTTGCGGATGAAGTGCTTGATCATCGCCTCGGCGGTGTCGAAATCGGCGATCACGCCTTCGCGCATGGGCCGGATCGCCTCGATCGAGCCGGGGGTGCGGCCCAGCATCAGCTTGGCGTCCTCGCCCACGGCCAGCACCTTCTTCACGCCGTCCTTGACGTGATAGGCGACCACGGAGGGCTCTGACAGGATCACGCCGCGACCCTTCACGTAGACCAGCGTGTTCGCGGTCCCGAGGTCGATGGCCATGTCCGCCGAAAAGGCGCCCAGAAGCTTGTCCAAACCAAACATGAATGCGTTCCCCATAAGCGTGATCGGCCCGCGACTCCCCGCAGGACCGAGCGCGGTCCTTATAGGGGCGTCCCGGGTCGGGTGAAAGGGTGCGCGGCAGGGGAATCAGCGTGATTTTGCCGCCCCCCGCCTGTCGCGCTCTATCGCGGCCATTCGGTGGGCACACGTTCCTTCACGCGGGCGAGCTTCAGAAGCTCTTTGTAATTATGGATGCGATGATCCTCGCCCGGATCGGCCTCCGTGGGGGTCAGCCAGTAATGGCTGCCGACGACCCGGAAGCCCAGGAACGAGGGCGGAACGTGGCACACGGCGTCGTCGATGCGGCAGATGTTCAGCACCCAGCCTTCACCCGGCATGCGCTGACGCGAGCGGCAGGTCTTGGGCGAGGCGAAGGCGATGGCGGGCACGCCCAGCGATGCGCCGACGATCTGGGCAGAGGCCGCGCCCAGGCTGTGACCCACGATGGCTTTCGGGCGCAGACCCTTGGCGAAGGTGTAGACGATCTGCGCATGTTCCAGAAACCCGCCATGCCAGAGCGTGCCACTGTCGCCCGGCACCACCTCGAAGCCGTGGCCCGGCACATCCACATGGCCGAAGCGCAGGTTGAAGTCGAACCAGTCGGAAAACTCGTTCGTGCCCGGAATGACAAGCGTGCCGTCCTTCAGGAAATGCGCCTGCACGCCGCGTATGTCGATGGAGGTCTGCACCCGGTCGCCCAGATCGCCCGCATAGGCGTCGCGAATGAGATCGGCTGCGTCGAGGATCTTGATCCCGGCCATAATGTCTCTCCGAAAATATGATCGTTCTGAAATGCCGCCATTGTAGCACGAAACCGCGCTTCGCGGCCGGAAAAACGCAGCAGGCACGGCGGGAACTCCGTCAATTCTTCATGGCGGTGCCGCCTTCGCGCCCGAATTGGCCGCGAGGCTTGTCCTTGGGGGCAGATGTAGGTTTGAGACGATGAGCGAAGAGGCCCTGAACGACGTGTTCCGTCCCGCGCGGGCGAAAAAGCGGACACAGCCTGCGCGCACGGGCTTTCGCGCCTATGCGCTGCGGCGACTGCGCCGGATGGCGCTGTCCTGGATGATCCTCTCGGCGCTTGGCATTGGCGCGAACATCGCCTTTCAGACCTACGCGCAGAAGAAATACGGCATCGGCCTCGAGGAGCAGCTTGCCGCGCTCGACCGGATCAGCGGCGGCGTGCTGGGCTTGGCGGCACTGTCAGAGGCCTCCACCGTGCAGCCTGACCCTTCTGCGCCCGCCCGGAACACGACGCCGCTGCCCCCGCTCACCCAGCCCGCCCCGGACGCCCTGCGCGCAGCCCCTCAGGCCACACGCGAGATCATAGGCGCGGGCGCGCTGGTGGTTCGGGTTCCGCAAAAGGATCCTTGATCCTGGGCCTGCGACTGCGCCCGATCTTCTTTGTGAAATCACCGATGTCGCTTTCCTGCCGTGACGTGTCGGCGCCTGAAAGCGGCGTCCGGCCCGCCCGCGCTAGGAGGGTCCAAACGGACAGGGAATCCAACCCATGAAAACGCATGTGAAAGCGCTCGTCGTCGGCGGCGGCGCCGTCGGCACCTCCATCGCCTACCATCTCGCCCGCGCGGGCTGGGAGGATGTGATGCTTCTCGAACGCGACGAGCTGACGTCTGGCTCGACCTGGCATGCGGCGGGCCTTCTGCCCTATTTCAACATGTCCTTCGCCACGACCCACATCCACGACTACTCGATCAAGTTCTACAAGACGCTCGAGGAAGAGACCGGCCTCAATGCGGGCTTCTCGGTCGTGGGCAACCTGCGCATGGCGCAGACGAAGGCGCGCATGGACGAATACATGGTCTATGCCACGACCGCCGAGACCTGCGGCGTGCCTTACGAGTGGATGACGCCCGCAGAGATCAAGGAGCGGTGGCCGCTGGTGAACACCTCGGACCTCGAAGGTGCGATCTACCACCCGACGGACGGCTACATTAACCCGGCCGATGTCACCATGGCGATGGCCAAGGGTGCGCGGCAGCGTGGTGTCGCGATCGAGCGCAAATGGCAGGTGGACGGCTATCACTGGGCGGGCGATCACTGGGAGGTGACGGTCACCAAGACGGTCGAGAAGGGCGGTAATCTCGTGCCCTCCGAGGAGCAGATGGTCATCCATGCCGAGCATGTGGTCACCGCCACCGGCAACCACGCGCAGCGCACCGCGAAGCTTTTGGGCATTAAATCGGTCGCCATCCCGGTCGAGCACCAGTTCATCGTGACCGAGCCCGACCCGGCGCTGCTCGAGTACCGCAAGACCCATGGCGAGCACCCGGTGCTGCGCGATGCGGACGCCAAGTGGTATGTCCGCGAAGAGCGTGGCGGCTGGATCCTTGGACCTTACGAGCGCAATGCGCCCGCGCGGTTCGCCTACGGCGTGCCGGATTCGTTCCGTGCGGATCTCTTCCCGCTCGATCTGGAGCGGATCGAAGAGGAATACATGTCGATGATCCATCGGATCCCGTCCTCGGAAGAGGTGGGTCTGAAGGACGATTATAACGGCCCCATCTGCTACACGCCGGACGGCAACCCGCTCATTGGCCCCGCTCCGGGGCTGCGCAACATGTGGCTGGCCGAGGGCTTTTCCTTCGGGATCACGGCAGCGGGCGGCGCGGGCTATTACCTTGCGCAGCTCATGGTCGAGGGCGAGGCCGAGATCGACATGGCCTCGCTCGATCCCAAGCGCTTCGGCGCGTGGCAGACCACCGAATACGCCATCAAGAAGAACGAAGAGGCGTATGAGCACGTCTACATCCTCCACCATCCAGACGAGGAACGCCCCGCCGCGCGGCCCCTGCGCACCGCACCCAATTACGACCGGCAGAAGGCGCTGGGCGCGCAGTTCGGCTGCGTGAACGGCTGGGAGCGGCCGAATTATTACGGGCCCAAGGATGCGCCCGAGGATTTCGACCACGACGCGCGGTCCTTCCGCCGGGGCGGCTGGTGGGACTACGCCAAGGCCGAGGCCGAGGCGATCCGCAACGGTGTCGGCATCATCGACGCCACCGCCTTCACCAAGCACATGGTAAAGGGGCCGGGCGCCGCGGCGTTCATGGATTGGTTCACCTGCAACAAGCTGCCCAAGGTGGGCCGGATCAACCTGACCTATGCGCTGACCGGGGCGGGCACGACGCGCACGGAATACACCGTGGTGCGTCTGGCCGAGGATGCGTTCTACCTTGTCTCGGCAGGCGCCTGGCAGGCCTATGACAGCGATTACCTGAAGAAGGCCGCCGAGGATAAGGCCGGCGAATTCGGTTATATCGAGGTGCAGGACGTCACCACGCAATGGGGCGTGTTCGCCATTGCCGGGCCCAAGACGCGCGATGTGCTGAACCAGCTTGTCCGCGATGCAGAGCCTGAAACCGTCCTGTCGAACAAGCGCTTCCCGTGGCTCAGCTGCCGCGACATCGAGCTGGGTATGGTGCCGGTCCGTGCGATCCGCGTGGCCTATACCGGCGAGCTTGGCTGGGAGCTGCACCATCCGATCGAGATGTCGACGCATCTGTGGGACAGGATCATGGAGGCGGGGGCGCCTCATGGTCTTAAGCCCGTGGGGGCGCGGGCGCAGAACTGGCTCCGGCAGGAGAAGTCCTACCGTGCCTTCGGCAACGAGCTGGGCCGCGATGCGACCCCTTTGGAGGCCGATCTGCCGCGCTTCGTGGACCTGTCCAAGGATTTCCACGGCAAGGCCGAGATGGAGGCCAAGGGCATCCGGTCGAAATGCGTGACGCTGCTGATCGACGGGCCCGCCGATGCCGATCCCTGGGGCCGCGAGGCGCTGTATCTGGAGGATGGCACGCGCGTCGGGCGGCTGACCTCGGGCGGCTATTCGGTGGCCTTCGGCAAGTCCATCGGCATGGGCTACGTCAAGCCCGAGGTGGCCCAGACGGGCCAGGCTCTGAAGGTGAAGATGTTCGACCAGCTCTGGGATGCCGTCATCACCGAAGACAGCCCCTACGATCCGTCGAACGCCGCGATCCGGCAGGACGGCTGATCCGGCAGTACGGCTGATCCGGGCGTGGGCCGGGGCTTGCACCCGGCCCGCGCCCGTCGCATGACGCCCGGGTCATTCGTTGCCCGGAGGTCTGGCCCATGAAAACCGTTCTCGTCTCGGCCGTCGCACTGATCGATGTCGATGGCCGCGTGCTGCTGGCGCAGCGGCCCGAGGGCAAGTCGATGGCAGGGCTCTGGGAGTTTCCGGGCGGCAAGGTCGAGACGGGTGAGACGCCCGAGGCGGCCCTGATCCGGGAGCTGCACGAGGAGCTTGGGATCGACACCTGGGCATCCTGTCTCGCGCCGCTGACCTTCGCCTCGCATTCCTATGACGACTTCCACCTTCTGATGCCGCTTTTCGCGTGCCGGAAATGGGACGGCATCCCGCAGCCGCAGGAGGGGCAGGTGCTGAAATGGGTCCGAGCGCGCGACTTGGCGGATTACCCGATGCCGCCCGCGGATGTGCCGATCATTCCGATCCTGCGCGATTGGTTGTAAGACGCGCCGCTGTCCCGGGCTTGCCCCAAGACCCTTCAGATCGGCCGCAAGAGGCCCCGGATCAGGTCCGGGGCAGGGTGGTTCTGATGATGTGCGCGCGGGACGGTGGAGCGCGGCGGCTGCAGGCAGCCTTGATCCCGTGCTCTGGGTGCTTTGCTCCGAATAATGGACCGATGAAACGTCATCCTCGGGCCTGACCAGAGGATCTTTAGCCGCAAGCGCCAGTCCAAAAGATCCTCGGGTCAGGGCCGAGGATGACGGCAGGGTTCGCCCGATAAAAAAGGGCGGCCCCGAAGGTCCGCCCCTTAGCCTTGCACCAGAGCCTCAGATCAGCTCAGCGTGCGCTCCACCTCTTCGCGGGTGAAGATCTCGATCACGTCGCCCTTGCGGATGTCGTCGTAATTCTCGAACGCCATACCGCATTCCTGACCGGACTGCACTTCGGACACTTCGTCCTTGAAGCGCTTCAGCGTCTTCAGCGTGCCTTCGTGGATCACCACGTCGTCGCGCAGCAGGCGCACACCGGCCGAACGACGCGCGACGCCTTCGGTCACAAGGCAGCCCGCCACATTGCCGACGCCGGTGACGCGGAACGTGTCCTTGATCTCGGCGTAGCCGATGAAGTTCTCGCGGATCTCGTTCGACAGAAGGCCCGAGGCCGCCTGTTTCACGTCATCCACAAGATCGTAGATCACGCTGTAGTAGCGCAGCTCCACGCCCTTCTGGTTTGCCGAGTTCCGGGCCGAGGCATTGGCGCGGACGTTGAAGCCCAGGATCGGCGCGTTCGACGCCTCCGCCAGACCCACATCGGTCTCGGTGATGGCGCCCACGCCGTAATGCAGGACGCGCACACGCACCTCTTCGTTGCCGACCTTTTCGAGCGCCTGAACGATGGCCTCGGCAGAGCCCTGCACGTCGGCCTTCACCAGAACCGGCAGTTCCGAGACGTTTTCGTTCTCCTTGGCCTGCTGCAGCAGCGTCTCCAGCGTGGTGGCGGCACCGGCGGCGGCGCGCTTGTCCTTCGCGACCTGCTGGCGGTACTCGGCGATTTCGCGGGCCTGCGCCTCGGTCGAGACGACGTTCAGGACGTCGCCCGCCTCGGGCGTGCCGTTGAGACCCAGCACCTCGACCGGCACGGAGGGTCCGGCCTCTTTCACGCGGGCGCCCTGGTCGTTCTCCATGGCGCGGACCTTGCCCCATTGTTCGCCGACGACAAAGATGTCGCCCTGGCGCAGGGTGCCGTTCTGGACGAGAACGGTCGCCACGGGGCCACGGCCCACATCGAGCTGCGCTTCGATGACCGCGCCCTGTGCGGGACGGTCGGGGTTGGCCTTCAGCTCCAGGATTTCCGATTGCAGCGCGATGGCTTCGAGAAGCTCGTCGATGCCCTGCCCGGAGACCGCGGAGACTTCCACATCCTGCACGTCGCCAGACATCTGCTCCACGATCACCTCGTGCTGCAGAAGGTCGGTGCGCACCTTGGTCGGGTTCGCCTCGGGCTTGTCGATCTTGTTGATCGCCACGATCATCGGCACTTCGGCCGCCTTGGCGTGGTTGATGGCTTCGATGGTCTGCGGCATGACCGCGTCATCGGCTGCCACGACAAGCACGACGATATCCGTCACCTGTGCGCCGCGCGAGCGCATCGACGTGAAGGCCGCGTGGCCGGGCGTGTCGAGGAAGGTCAGCGTTGTGCCGCCATCCGTCTCGACCTGATAGGCGCCGATATGCTGCGTGATGCCGCCCGCTTCGCCCTGCGTGACCTTGGTCTTGCGGATCGCATCCAGAAGCGAGGTCTTGCCGTGGTCGACATGGCCCATCACGGTGATGATCGGCGCGCGGTCCTTCAGATCCTCGGGCTTGTCCTCGACCTGCTCGATCACCTGTTCCACGTCCGAATCGGAGACGCGGGTCACCTTGTGGCCGAATTCCTCGATGATGAGCTCGGCGGTGTCCTGGTCGATGGTCTGGTTCTGGGTCGCCATGATGCCGTTGTTCATGAGCGACTTGACCACGTCGCCCACACGCTCGGCCATGCGGTTGGCAAGCTCGGCCACGGTGATGGCCTCGGGCAGCTGCACGTCGCGCACGACCTTTTCGCGGCTCACGGGGCCGCCCATCGCCTTCTGGCGCGCGCGCTCCTGCTTGCGCTTCATGGCGGCCATGGATTTCTGACGACCGCCTTCGCCGCCCGTGAGCGCCTGGTTCACGGTCAGCTTGCCGGCGCGCCGTCCGCCATCCTTGGCCTTGGGCGCACGGCCGCGATCGTCGCGGTCGCGATCGGGTTTGCGCGAGGGCGCGGGCGCGGGCTTGGCACCGCGCGGCGCGTTTGCCGGATCAGGCGCCGCTGCCGGATCGGGCGCGGCCTTGGCACGAAGCTCCGCCTCTTCGGCTTCGCGCTTCTTGCGCTCTTCGTCCTCGGCCTTCTGGCGCGCGCGCTCTTCTGCTTCGCGCTGTTCGCGCTCTTTCTGTTCTTTCTCGGCGCGCAGGCGCTCGCGCTCTTCGGCGCGGGCCTTTTCTTCGGCCTCACGCTTGGCAGCCTCTTCGGCTTCGCGGGCCTTGGCGGCCTGCAGCGCCTTCAGGCGGCGTTCCATCTCCGCGTCGGAGATGCCCGCGGGACGCTTGGCCGAGGATTGCGCCGCGGCGCGCTGGGCCGCTCCGGCATCGGTGCCCGATGCGGATTTCGATGCCCCACCGGCACCGGCTTTCGGGACCACGACGCGCTTGCGCTTGGTCTCGACCACGACGTTCTTGGTGCGCCCGTGAGAGAAGCTCTGCTTCACCGATCCCGAACGGGGACCGCCGCGTACACCCAGAGTTTTCTTGCCGTCGTTATCGCTCATGAAGCTCTCTTATCCTTTCCGGCGACCCCTGCCGCCGCATCGCGCGTCGTCACCCCGGCGCGCATACCCTTGAGACGTTGGGCCTCCTCTACAACACGATTCGTGAGTCCGCCAGCGCCGAGCGCGGCATGGACCACTTTATCGCGCCCGAAGGCCTGTCCGAGCTCTCCGGCCCCGAGCCAGCCGATGTAATGGCCGAAATGCGGGGTGGAGAGTTTCGATTTTCCGCGGGCCGAGCCATCCTCGGCCTGGATCAGGACCTCCGCTTCCTCTTTCTGAAGCCAGTCCTTCACCTTCTCATATCCGGACACCGCGTTGCCCGATTTCCGCGCCAGGCTGATCAGATCGATCACCCTTTGCGTTAACATCTTTTCGACCATGTCCGGCAATCCGTCGGGCACGGTCACGTTCTGCTTGGCCGCGCGCGAAAACAGCTTTTTCGACACAGCTTTATCCATCGCCGCGCGATCCGCCGCAACCCAGATCCCGCGACCGGGCAATTTGCCTGCGATATCAGGCACGACCTGGCCGTCGGGGCCGACCACGAAGCGCACGAGCCCGGAGACGGGCTGCGAATCGCCCGTGGCGATGCAGCGACGGTCCGGACCGGCGTCGTGGTCTTTTATGCGGCCCCCACGGCTCATGTCGGTTACACCTCTTCGGTCTCTTCCGAGCCCTCATCGGCGAGGGCCTCTTCGTCCTCGACCTCCGCTTCGAGCTCGGTCGGATCGACCCAGCCCAGAAGGACCCGGGCCGTCATGACCATGTTCTGGGCTTCTTCGAGGCTGACATCGAAGGGCTCGAGCACGCCATCGTCCTTGACGCGCTGGCCGTCGATCGTGGTCCAGCCGCCCGCCAGTTCCCAATCGGCGCAGGTCGCGAAATCCTCGAGGGTCTTGACGTCGTCCTTGGCGAGTGCCTCCACCATCTGGGGGGTCAGGCCTTCGAATTCAATCAGGCTGTCCTCGGCACCGAGCGCGCGGGCGCGTTCCAGCGCCTCTGCCGCCTGCGCCTCGAGGATATCGCGGGCGCGCGCCTGCAGCTCCTCGGCGGTGTCCTCGTCGACGCCGTCGATCACTGTCAACTCGTCGAGCTCCACATAGGCCACCTCTTCGAGGTTGGTGAAGCCTTCGGAGACCAGAAGCTGGGCGAAGAATTCGTCCACGTCGAGGGTGGAGACGAAGAGCTGCGTGCGCTCCTCGAATTCCTTCTGACGGCGGGCCGATTCCTCTTCCTCGGTCATGATGTCGATGTCGAGCCCGGTGAGCTGCGAGGCCAGACGCACGTTCTGGCCGCGACGGCCGATGGCGAGCGACAGCTGCTCGTCGGGGACCACGACCTCGATGCGCTCCGCATCCTCGTCGAGGACCACCTTGGAGACCTCGGCGGGCTGCAGCGCGTTCACGAGGAACGTCGGCATGTCCTCGTTCCACGGGATGATGTCGATCTTCTCGCCCTGAAGCTCGTTCACGACGGCCTGCACGCGGCTGCCGCGCATACCGACGC
>CAZTEV010000061.1:0-13543 GCA_964612785.1 uncultured Roseivivax sp.
ACCTCCCGGCCCGCGCGCACCACCTCGATTCCGTTCGGAAACCGCACCTCGACGCCCGTGGCGCGCCCGTTTTCCATCACCACGCGGCGCGCATGGCCGCGCACCAGCTCCGCGCCCATTTTCAGCGCGGGGCGCAGATAGGCATGGGCCGCCGACCAGCGCACGCCGCGGTGGATCGTGGCCTCCATCGGCCCGAAGCCTTCCTGCTTCTCGCCGTTGTAATCGTCCGTGGTCTCGTAGCCCGCCTGGCGCCCCGCCTCCACGAAGGCCTGCGTCAGCGGGTTGTCGCGTGGCCCGCGCGTGACATGCAGCGGCCCTTTGGTGCCGCGCCAACCCGCCTGCCCGCCATGGGCGGTCTCCATCCGCTTGAAATAGGGCAGCACGTCCGCGTAGCCCCAGCCATCGGCGCCCTGATCGCGCCAATGGTCGTAATCGCGCGCGTGGCCCCGCACATAGACCATACCGTTGATCGACGAGGATCCGCCGATCACCCGCCCCCTGGGCGTCGCCAGACGCCGCCCGTTCAGGTTGGGCTCGGGCTCGCTGCGATAGCCCCAATCGTACATCTTCATGTTCATCGGATAGCTGAGCGCGCCCGGCATCTGGATGAACGGCCCGCCATCCCAGCCGCCCTCTTCGATCACGATCACCGACCGGCCCGCTTCGGCCAGCCGGTAGGCCATAGCGCAGCCCGCGCTGCCCGCTCCGACGATCACGTACTCCGCTTGCATCTCACGCTCCTTCGCGCGGCTGATCTGCGGGTCAAGGATGGCCCGTCAGGGCCACCGCGGCCTGGCCGCGGCATGTCCTTGAGGCGCAGATCAGACGCATCACTCTTGTCATGGCGCCTTGAGGGCAGACCTGTCCCTCAAGCGCCTCCCCAGCAAAAAATCCCAAGCTCCAAGCCCGAACGCCCTCCGGCCCGGCACACCAGCCACCGCGAGGACGCCCGCAAGGGCCGAAGAGCAGCCTCAGAACGGCGCCTCCACCCGGCCCATGCGCACATAGACCGACTTCACCTGCGAATAATGCTCGATGGCCGCCTTCGCGTTCTCACGACCCACACCCGACATCTTCACCCCGCCGAAGGGCATTTCCACCGGCGCGTCGTTGTAGGAATTGATGAAGCAGGTCCCGGCCTGCAATTCCCCGATCACCCGGTGGGCACGGGAAATATCCCGCGTGAACACGCCCGCCGACAGCCCGAAGGGCGTGTCATTGGCCCGCGCGATGCCCTCTTCCTCGGTCTCGAACTCGAAGACCGACAGGACAGGCCCGAAGATTTCCTCGCGCGCGATGGTCATTTCGTCGGTCACGCCGTCGAAGATCGCGGGCGTCAGCCAGAAGCCGTCCCGGTCGAGCCGCTTGCCGCCTGTGACCAGCCGCGCCCCTTCGGCCACGCCCTTTTCGAGGTAGCCTTGCACGATCTCCATCTGCCGCCGGCTCACCATCGGCCCGAAATTCGTGGCCTCGTCCAGGGGATCGCCGATCACCGCGCCTTCCAGCCGTTCCTGCAGCCGTGCGACGAAGCGCTCCTTCAGACCCTTCTGCACGAAGACCCGCGTGCCGTTCGAACAGATCTGCCCCGAGGAATAGAAATTCCCCAGGATCGCGCCGCCCACGGCATCGTCGAGATCGGCATCGTCGAAGACCAGCATGGGCGATTTGCCCCCGAGCTCCATGGTGACGTGCTTCAGCTCACCCGCCGCGGCGGCATAGACCTTCTGGCCGGTGGGCGCCGAGCCCGTCAGCGACACCTTGTCGATGCCGGGATGGGTGCTGAGCCGCGCGCCCACGGGCCCCATGCCCTGCAGCACCTGGAACAGCCCGTCGGGCAGACCCGCCTCGGTCAGGATCTCGGCCACCTTGAGCGCGCATAGCGGCGTGGTCTCGGAGGGTTTGAAGATCATCGCGTTGCCGCAGGCCAGCGCCGGCGCCGCCTTCCAGCAGGCGATCTGCGTGGGATAGTTCCACGCGCCGATCCCCGCGCAGACACCCAGTGGCTCGCGGACCGTGTAGGCCCAATCCTCGCCCAGCGGGATATGCTCGCCGGTCAGACCCGCCGCGATGCCGCCGAAATATTCCAGCGCATCGGCGCCGGAGGTCGCATCAGCCACCAGCGTCTCCTGCAAGGGCTTGCCAGTGTCATAGGTCTCCAGAATCGACAGCGCGCGGTTGCGCTCGCGCATGATCTGCGCGGCGCGCGTCAGGATGCGGCCGCGCTCGCGCGGGCTGACCTTGGCCCATTCGGCCTGCGCGCGCTTGGCCGCCGCCACGGCCTTTTCGATCACCGCATCGGTCGCCTGATGCACGCGGCCGATGACATCGCCCGTCGCAGGATAGACGACCTCGATCACCTCGCCTTCCGCATCTTCCAGATAGGCGCCGTCGACGTAATGGCTGGCTTGGGGCTGCGTGTCGTACTGCATGTCCATTCTCACTCTCCTCTCGGGAAGCGTTGGTTCGTTTCGACCTCGTTGAGGTCCATGTGATTGCGCATGTAACGGTCCGAGGCGTCGCGGAGCGGCTGGAAATCCCAGGGGTAATAGCCGCCCTGCCGCAGCGCCTCGTAGACGACCCAGCGGCGCGCCTGGCTTTCGCGCACCTGCGCATCGAAGGCCTCCAGATCCCAGCGCGCGGCGGCCTCCTGCCGGAAGGCCTCCAACGTGGCTGCATGGGCCGGATCGTCCGCCAGATTGCGCAGTTCATGCGGATCCGCGTCGAGATCGAACAATTGCTCGGGATCGAGCGCGCAATTGGTGTATTTCCACCGCCCCTGCCGAAGCGCGATCAGCGGCGAATAGGAGGCCTCGGCGGCGTATTCCATCGCCACAGGGCTTTTCCGCGCCCCGCCCTGCCCCAGCCGCATCAGGCTTTCCCCGGTCGTCCAGGGCATCACCTCGGCCATGGACACCCCGGCCAGATCGCAAAGCGTCGGGCACAGGTCGATGGTCGAGACCGGGCTTTCCACAAGACCGGGCGCCATCTGCGGCGCCGCGATCATCAGCGGCACCCGCGCGGAGCCCTCGTAGAAGCTCATCTTGAACCAGAGCCCGCGCTCGCCCAGCATGTCGCCGTGATCCGAGACGAAGACCACGATGGCCTCCTGCCGCGTGCGCTCCAGCACGTCGAGGATGCCGCCGATCTTGTCGTCGAGATAGGAGATATTGGCGAAATAGGCGCGCCGCGACCGGCGGATATCATCCTCGGAGATCTCGAAGCTGCGCCAGTCATTGGCGTCGAAAATGCGCTGCGAATGGGCATCGTGATCCGCGTAGTCCATCGCGCCCACCTCGGGCAGCAGATGGTCGCAATCTTCATAGAGATCCCAGTATTTCCGCCGCGCCACATACGGGTCGTGCGGATGGGTGAAGCTGACCGTCAGCATCCAGGGCCGGTCGTCCTGCCCGCGCGCCAGGTCGTACAGCTTCTGTTCCGCCTCGAACGCCACCGCGTCGTCATATTCCATCTGGTTGGTGATTTCGGCGACGCCCGCCCCGGTGACGGAGCCCAGATTGTGATACCACCAGTCGATCCTCTCGCCCGGCTTGCGGTAATCCGGCGTCCAGCCGAAATCGGCAGGGTAGATGTCGGTCGTCAGGCGGCTCTCAAACCCGTGCAGCTGGTCGGGCCCCACGAAATGCATCTTGCCCGACAGGCAGGTCTGATAGCCCGCGCGGCGCAGATGATGCGCATAGGTCGGGATGGACGAGGCGAACTCCGCCGCATTGTCATAGACGCCCGTCTCCGAGGGCAATTGCCCGGACATGAAGGCCGCCCGCCCCGGCGCACACAGCGGCGAGGCCGTATAGGCATTCGCGAATCGGGTCGACCGCGCAGCGAGCCGCTTCAGGTTCGGCGCGTGCAGCCAGTCCGCCGGACCGTCCGGAAACAGCGTTCCGGTCAGCTGGTCGACCATGACGACAAGGATGTTGGGCCGGTTCATCACATTCCCCCTGCTTGCAACTCAGAGGTAATGTGGGCTGATTGACTCGTCAATCAATATTCGGAAGTGGGCGTCCCCCGAAAACGGAAAACGCCCGGCGGCCAATGGCTCCGGGCGTTACTCTTTCAGTCTTTTCATAACGTTGATCAGGCCTCGATCATTCCAAGGACGCTCATCTGGGGCAGCCGGGCGACTTCGTAGCCGCGATCGGTCTTGCGCAGATTGTAGCCGTAGCCACGCATGCGGAAGCGCCACTCGGTCTCGGACAGCACCTTCGCGCGCTCGCCCAGGGCGAAGCTTGCGACATCGTCGAAATTCTCGGTCAGTTGGTTCTCGGCAAACATGCCATGCACTCCATTGTTCACTCACGGCGGACCTTCTTGTTCCGCAAAGCTAGGTTTGCGAGAAAATAGGGCAAGAAATTGCCCGGAATGGGATCATTTCTGGAGCGGAAACAGTCGGGCGCAGATCAGTGCTTCGTTGCGTGGAACGCAGGGGTCACCTGCCGCCGATGCGCCCGCGCCTCGCGCCAGGTCATGAAGCTTACCGCCACGATGATCAGCGTGCCGCCGGCGATCACGAAGGGATCGGGGGGCTCGGCGAAAAAGGCCGCGCCGATCAGCACCGACCAGACAAGCTGCAGGAAGATCACCGGCTGGGTCACCGTCACGGGCGCTGCCGCGAAGGCGCGCGTCATGGTGTAATGCCCCGCCGTGGCGAAGAAGGCGACGGCGAACAGGATGCCGAACTCCCACAAGGTGGGCCAGACCCAGCCCACCAGCGCGAAGGGAAACAGCACAAGCGTCACCGAGACCGACAGCATCGCCACCACGACCGAGGCCGACACCTCGTCCGACAGGATCTTCGCCAGCAGATAGCCCCCCGCGAAGGTCAGCGCCGTCACCATCATCGCGAAATGGCCGGGATCGAGCACGCGCATCCCCGGCCGCAGGATAATGAGCGCGCCCAACAGCGCCGCGACGATGGCCAGGATGCGCGGCGCGCGGATCCGCTCGCCCAGAAAGATGACCGCAAGGATGCTCACGAAGACGGGGTTGAGGTAATTCATCGCCGTCACCTCGGCGATGGGAATGCGGGTCATGGCGAAGAACCAGCAGATCACGCCCAGCCCGTGCATCAGCCCGCGAATGGAAAACAACGTCCACTGGCGGCGCGTCAGCCGGGCCGCCACCAGCACGCGCCAGACGGGCAACAGAAAGACGAGCCCCAGAAGGTAGCGCAGAAAGGCGCTCTCGGTGGAGGGGATGCGGGTGCCCAGCGCCTTCACCAACGCGGTGACCATCACGAAGCAGATCCCCGTCACGATCATCCACAGAATGCCTTGAAGGGGACGCTGCATGCTTTCGCTCATGGCACCATTTGAATTTCGGGACCCCGGGATTGCAAGGCCGGGCTCACCCCAGAAGAAGCGAGACCGCGATTGCAAACATCAGCAGCCCCACCCCCGCATCGAGCACCTGCCAGGCGCGGGGGCGCGCGAAAAGCGGCGCGAGGCCCCGGGCGCCATATCCCAGCGCGAAGAAGAAGACGAAGGAGGCGCTCATCGCCCCCAGCGCGAAATGCAGCGCACTGGGATATTGCGCCGAGATGCCGCCCAGCAGAACCACCGTGTCCAGATAGACATGCGGGTTGAGCCAGGTCAGCGCGAGACAGGTCAGCACCGACGCCCGCAGGCTGGGCGCCCCCTGCCCCGCCTGAAGCGCCGCACCGCCCCGCCAGGCGGACAGAAGCGCGCGGCTGCCATACCAGATCAGGAACGCCGCCCCGAAAAGCCGCATCGCCCCTTCAAGCCAGGGCAGACGCTCGACCAGCGCACCGAACCCCGCGACCCCACCCGCGATCAGCACCGCGTCCGAGACCGCGCAGGTCAGCACCACGGGCAGAACATGCAGGCGCATCAGCCCCTGCCGCAGGACGAAAGCGTTCTGCGCCCCGATGGCCAGGATCAGCGAAAGTCCGAGCGTGAAGCCCGCAAGAGACGACTGCATGGCGCCTGCATGACCCGCCCCAAGGGCAGGCGCAAGCACCGGATCGGCAGGCATGGCCGCACGGGCTTGCCCCCGCCCCGCCTCCTCCCCTATATGAGCGGCGATCCCGCAATCTCAGACGTGAGTGAGGCAGACATGGCCGGCCATTCCAAATGGGCGAATATCCAGCATCGCAAGGGACGGCAGGACGCCGCGCGCTCCAAGCTGTTCTCGAAGCTGTCGAAGGAAATCACCGTCGCCGCCAAGATGGGCGATCCCGACCCCGAGAAGAACCCGCGCCTCAGGCTCGCGGTGAAGGAAGCCAAGTCGCAATCGGTCCCGAAGGACGTGATCGAACGCGCGATCAAGAAAGCCACGGGCGGCGACAGCGAAGCCTACGAGGAAATCCGCTACGAAGGCTACGGGCCCAACGGCGTCGCGGTGATCGTCGAGGCGATGACCGACAACCGCAACCGCACCGCCTCCAATGTCCGGTCCACCTTCTCCAAGAACGGCGGCAATATGGGCGAGACGGGCTCCGTGGGGTTCATGTTCGACCGCAAGGGCGAGGTCATCTATCCCGCGGATGTGGGCGATGCCGACACGGTGATGATGGCCGCGATCGAAGCGGGCGCCGAGGACGTGGAAAGCTCCGAGGACGGGCATGTGATCTGGTGCGCCGATACCGACCTCAATGAGGTCGCGACCGCCCTCGAGGCCGAGCTCGGCGAAAGCGAGACGACCCGCCTCGTCTGGAAGCCCTCTACCACGACCGAGCTCGATCTCGACGGCATGCAATCGCTGATGAAGCTGGTGGATGCGCTCGAAGACGATGACGATGTGCAGCGCGTCACGACAAATTTCGAAGCCTCGGACGAGGTCATGGCCCAACTCTGAGCCGGGCCGCCTTGCCATCCGCGCGTCCCACCTCTGGCGGTGATGCGCAACCCGATGTCACGACCGGACCATAAATACCTCCGGGGAGCGCGAGGGGCAGAGCCCCTCGCTCCTGCCCCCGCCGTCTTTCCGGACGCTCATTTGAAAACCCTGACTGTGACGCATGCGGCTCCCATACGCCTCTTGTGACGCGAATGGGAATTTCGCAGAATCGTTTTCAGCCTGTCCGCGTCCCGCACAGAAAAGCGAGGGGCTCTGCCCCTCGCGCTCCCCGGAGGTATTTTCGGTCCGGGCGTGACAGGGGGCGGCGCGTTATCCAGGCGCGGGACGCGCGGGTGGCGAGGGCACGGGCTCAGACGTCGAAGCGGCCCTGATCCACATTCTTGTCGAGCCGCTCCGCCGGGAAGACCCGGCCGTTCATCACGCCCCAGATACCGGGGGCCAGGATCTGCGCGGCCAGAACCGCGCCGCCCAGGTTGAACTCTCCGTCCGAGGCATAAAGCGAAAAGGGCCGCATGGCGCCGGTCAGGACAACGCATTTGTCGGTGTCCGCCAAGGCCCCGGCCAGATGCCGCGCGGTCCGGCCCATCGTGCCGGTGCCATGGGTCAGCACGATCGCAGGCTCGGGCGCGGCGCGGACGGCCTCCGTGATGGCATCGCGATCCGCATCGTCGAAATAGAGCGAATCCTTCAGCATCAGTTTCTCGACCACCGGAAAGTGGCAGCGCCCGATCCGCAGCATCTCGGGCAGATGCGTCGCCCCATCGGGCGCGAAGGACAGCCCCTCGCTGGCCGGGTCGTGCACCTTGTCGATGGTGCCGCCGGTCACAATCACCCGCAGGTCTTTCATCGCGCCTTGCCCCTGCCTGCTCACTGGTTGTCGCGCTCGGCCTCGAGGCGGCGATAGGCCGCGACATTCTCGTTATGCTCGGCCAGCGTTTCCGCGAAAAGGTGCCCATCCGCCGGATCCAGCGTGCGTGCCACGAAGAACAGATATTCTGTCTCGTCCGGGTTCAGCGCCGCGCGGATCGAGGCACGGCCCGGATTGGCGATGGGCGTCGGCGGCAGGCCGTCGATGACGTAGGTGTTGTAGGGCGTCTCGGCGCGCAGCTCCGATTGCCGGATGCCGCGGCCCAGCGTGCCCTCGCCATTGGTGATGCCGTAGATCACCGTCGGGTCCGTTTGCAGCCGCATGCCCTGGCGCAGGCGGTTGATGAAGACCGAGGCCACCTGCGGACGCTCCTCTGCTCCGCCGGTTTCCTTTTCCACGATGGAGGCGAGGATCAGCGCCTCGGTCGGGCTTTCGAGCGGCAGATCGTCGGCGCGGTTGGCCCATTCATCGGCCAGAATGATGTCCTGCGCGCGGCGCATCCGCTCGATCAGGCTCGCGCGGGTATCGCCCTCGGCCACCTCGTAGCTGTCCGGCGCCAGCGAACCTTCGGCGGGCACATCGACCTCACCGGTCAGCACATCGACCGATTTCAGCTCTTCGATGACCTGCCAGCTCGTCACGCCTTCGGCGAGCGTCACCCGGTAGCGCGTATCGGCCCGGCCGCGGACCTCCGTGTAGGCCTCGGGCGCCTCTTCCGCGGCCGGATCGAACTCCGCGATTTCCACGAAACGGCCCGTGGCGGGGTCAAGCTCGCGCACTTCGACCTCGGCGGCGGTGATGCCGATGCGGTAGACCACCTCGGTGCCGCAGGTCGAGGCCCCGCCGCGCGTCACGATATCGATGATCTCTCGCATCGACGCGCCTTCGGGCACCAGGTAGGAGCCCGCTTTCAGCTCCTGCGTCTTGTCGGCGTAATCCGCGCCCACCCGGAACAGAAGGCCCGAGGACACGGCGCCCTGCTCGGTCAGATCCTCGGAGACGCGGCTCATATTGGTGCCGCGCGGCACTTCCAGACAGATCGGCGCCGAGAGCGGCCCTGCCGCCTCGTATTCCTGTTGCGCCCAGATCAGCATGCCGCCGAAAAGGAAGACGATCACGACCAGAAAGGTCAGTGCGTTCGAGGCGATGTTGCGCCACATGGGATGTGCCCTGCTCTTATTGCGACGGGCGCGGCCCTGCAGGCGCGCCCTTTCGATCTATCTTTGCCGCGTCGAGGCGCCGGGGAAAACCCCGCAGCCCCGCCCGGACACGCGGAATTCAGCCGACCTTCGAGAAGATCACGCTCGCATTGGTGCCGCCGAAGCCGAAGGAGTTGGACAGCGCGTGGGTGATCTCGCGCGCGACCTTCGCATTCGGCGCGAGGTCCACCTTGGTCTCCACCGCCGGGGTGTCGAGGTTGATCGTCGGCGGCGCCACCTGGTCGCGGATCGCCAGGATCGAGAAGATCGCCTCGATCGCGCCCGCTGCCCCCAGAAGGTGCCCCGTGGCGGATTTCGTGGACGACATGGTGACCTTGGAGGCCGCATCGCCCATCATCCGCTCCACCGCGCCAAGCTCGATCACGTCGGCCATGGTCGAGGTGCCATGCGCGTTGATATAGTCGATATCGGCAGGCTCAAGCCCCGCATTCTTCAGCGCCGCGCGCATCGAGCGCTCACCGCCTTCGCCATCCTCGGACGGGGCGGTGATGTGATAGGCGTCGCCCGACAGCCCGTAGCCCGACACTTCGGCGTAGATCGTGGCGCCGCGCGCGACCGCGTGCTCGTACTCTTCCAGCACCACGACGCCCGCGCCCTCGCCCATCACGAAACCATCGCGATCCGCGTCATAGGGGCGCGAGGCCTTGGTCGGGTCGTCGCTGCGCTTGGTCGAGAGCGCCTTGCAGGCGTTGAAGCCCGCGATGCCGATCTCGGAGATTGCCGCTTCGGCCCCGCCCGCGATCATCACATCCGCATCGCCATGCTGGATCAGCCGCGAGGCGTCGCCGATGGCATGCGCGCCCGTGGAGCACGCGGTCACGACCGCATGGTTCGGCCCCTTGAAGCCGTAGCGGATCGACACCTGGCCCGAGATCAGGTTGATCAGCGCGCCGGGGATGAAGAAGGGCGACACCTTGCGCGGGCCCTTTTCCTTGATCAGCACGGCCGTCTCCGCGATGGAGTTCAGACCGCCGATGCCCGAGCCGATCATGACGCCGGTGCGCAGCCGCGCCTCTTCGTCCTCGGGTGTCCAGCCCGCCATCTTCACCGCCTGTTCGGCGGCAGCGATGCCGTAGAGGATGAAATCGTCCACCTTGCGGCGGTCCTTCGCGGGCATCCATTCATCGGCGTTGAAGGTGCCGTCCGAGCCGTCGCCCCAGATCACTTCGCAGGCGTAATCGGTGGCCAGATGCGAGGCGTCCCATTTGGAGATGGTGCCCGCGCCGGATTGTCCGGCCAGGATGCGGCTCCAGGTTTCCTCGACCCCCGTGGCAAGCGGGGTCACGAGGCCCATTCCGGTGACGACAACGCGACGCATGAGGCGGCCCTTTTCGCTCAAATCTCTGTCCGGTTCGGCTCATATCGCGCGTGTCCGCGTGGGGCAAGACCGCGGCCGCGCTGCACCGCGGCGGTAGGCCGCGAAATATAGGTCAGGCGGTAGGCCGCTAAATATAGGTCCGGCGGGGCGCCGCGAAACTCAGCTCAGGCGACACACCGCAAAACACGGCCTCGGCGGCACACCGCCCAGCCCCGGCACAATCACGCCCAGTCCGGCCCCAGATCCGCCACCGCCCGGTCGATCCAGTGCTCGCGCAGCCAGGGGCACGGCTTCGAGTACCGGATGAGCGAGCCGCGCCAGCCCTCGATCGCCTCGTCCATCTTGGGATGGCCGTGGAAACACACGACGCGCGCGTCCTCGGGCAGTGTCGGCGGGCGCAGGTAATTGGCGGGGAACGGGTTGCAATCGTATTTGAACGACACGACCCACGCCTCGGGGATATAGGTGAAGACGCCCCGATCCATGGCCTTGTGCGAGGTGTAGCGCTGCTCGGACCCGCGGGCCTGTTCGACCTCCGCGTAAGGGTTCGCGGCCAGATCGTCATAGAGAAAGCCGTGCACGCCCGGGTCATACCGGAAGACCGAGCCATGCCCCGTGGGCCGCCCCTTCCGCTTCTCGGTCCAGTCGTGGCGCATGGCGACATGGCCGGGCGTCAGATCGAGGATCGGTTGCAGATCGCCGGTGATGACCACGTCGAGATCGAAGCCCAGCACCGGCCCCTCCAGATCGGGGATGAGGCCGTCTCGGAAGAGCGAGGTCTTGCGCATGGCCCCCTGCCGGTTGGCGACGGCAAGCGCCGCGTCCATCTCGGCGCGGAAGGGCTCTTCGGGCAGGCTCAGCACCTCGATATCGGGGTGCAGGCCGTCCGCGTGTTCGGTCATGCAGAGGAAGCGGATGGGGGTGCCGAGGTTCCGCCGCACGCCGGAATAGAGCCGGTTGACATATTCCGGCCCGAAGAGCGTGCCCCACTTGATGCAGATGATGTTGGTTCGGGTCATGGGTGGGGTTTAGCGGAGGGGTGTGGTGGGGGGAAGGTATTAACGCTCACAGCCATACGGAACCGTTCGCCCAATTTCGAAGCCCAAAAGCTGATCTGTACCGCGCAAAAGTAACGCGTTCGTCGCTGCGTACCTCTCTATTCACTTTTGCCCAAGCCCATGCGCCAAACGAAAAATCAATCTAGAAAACATTATACGCAAACCAAGCACTTCCACTTTATGCAAACCTACGATAATAGTTCACTGATTGAGGAAGGAAACATAAGCTATGAGCCGCTCAGAGATTCGACCATCAGAAGTAAATCAACTCCTCGAAAAAGCGCGAGATAGAAATTATGGAAAGTATCTAGCAGCAATTGATCTCACTTACGTTCGAGGTATTCGAGATCAAAGGATTTCATTTGACTTCCCAGTAACCGCTGTCATCGGAACCAATGGCGGGGGAAAGACTACAATACTGGGTGCTGCCGGGCTTATCTATAAAAGCGTGCCACCTGCACGCTTTTTTCAAAAGGCGGACTATATGATAATACAATGCAAGACTGGAAAATTGGTTATGAGGTCATAGACCGAAATATTAATAAGAACTCCTCCGTAAGTAGGACTGCAAGTTTTAGGCAAAAAAAGTGGAACAGAGACTCACTGGAAAGAGAAGTTCTTATCTTTGGCGTAAGCCGAACAGTGCCCGCTTCTGAAAAAAAAGGAATTTCGCAGATTTGCAAGCAATAATTTCTCCGTACCCAAAGCGAATGAAGCCTTTTTTGGCACATCAGTGATTGAGGCAGCTGGCCGAGTTCTTGGCAAAGACATATCTAAATTCAAGGAACTTAAGGTTGACGCCAGTGGGCGAGTAACACTTCTAACGGCGGAAGCCGCAAATAATGTTTCCTATTCTGAATTTCACTTTGGCGCGGGAGAGTCCAGTGTAATCAGAATGATATCAGAAATCGAGTCTGCGCAGAACAATGCAATTATTCTTATCGAAGAAATTGAGAACGGCTTGCATCCCGTTGCAACCGTAAGGCTGGTTGACTATTTAATTAGAGCCGCCAAGGAGAAAGGTCTCCAAGTTGTTTTCACCACTCATTCGAACGATGCCCTTCTACCTTTGCCCGATAAAGCAGTCTGGGTGGCAAGCCAAGATCGGATCTTTCAAGGGAAACTAGACGTCGGATCTTTAAGAGCAATCTCTGGAAAAATTGAAAAGAAGGTTGCAATTTTTGTCGAAGATGAATTTGCGAAATTATGGGTTGAATCGGCAATAAGAGTTAACGCGCAGCCAACTTTGGATCAGGTGGAAATCCATTCCCTTTCAGGCGATGGTAATGCTCATAAGATGTCAGTATCACACAATGAGAATCCAGCGATCGACACCAAAGCAATTTGCGTCTTGGATGGCGATAGCTCACTGAACGAATCTGCTTATGACTTTATCTTCAGATTACCTGGTGAGATGCCAGAGGCATATGTCTTCGATTGCATCATGGAGAAATGGAACGAAGTCGGCGGTCGCTTGACAGTCGCGCTTCTGCAACCATTCGGCGACACAGACAGAGTAAAATCGATACTAGAAGATACTAGGAGATCAAATATGGATGAGCATGTGATCTTTAGTCAGATTGGAGAGCGACTTGGGTTCATTCCTGAGAAAACCGTTCAGATGGCATTTGCCAACACCTGGAGTCAAGTATTTCATGATGAAGTTGATGAAATAATTCAGGCAATAAAAAACGCTGTAAACGCCTAGTTTTGAAGGCGTCGATATACAGGCTTTGTTTGATTAGGAAGGTAGTTTTGGCTTTGATCGGAAGCCGGAGTTACTTTCCTTATCGTCAAGATGCAATAATTTTTGGTGTGGGTCAAAAACCTCGACAACCCGCCGCCCACCAATCAATACCCACTCTCCGACACCAAAACCCGATGCCCCGGCCCCACCTCCTCGTACACATTCGCCACAGGCTCATACCCCACCGGGTGAATGGGTGACGGGATCGGCTTGAAGTTCAGGTCCCGCTCGGATTTGCGCCGCGCGGGGTCGGCAATCGGCACCGCCTTCATCAGCGCCTGCGTATAGGGGTGGCGCGGGTCCTCGAAGACCGCGCGGCGGGGGCCGATCTCGACGATGCGGCCCAGATACATCACGCCCACGTAATGCGAGACGCGCTCGACCACCGCCATGTCGTGGGAGATGAACAGGAACGACAGCCCCAGCTCGGCCTGCAGCTCCAGCATCAGGTTCAGCACCTGCGCCTGCACCGACACGTCGAGCGCCGAGACCGCCTCA
>CAZTEV010000062.1:0-13489 GCA_964612785.1 uncultured Roseivivax sp.
GAGCCCGAGATGGCCTACTTCGAGTGCCTGCACGAGCTCAAGCTGATCGTCGACCTGATCTACGAGGGCGGCATCGCGAACATGAACTACTCGATCTCGAACACCGCCGAATATGGCGAATATGTCTCGGGTCCGCGCGTTCTGCCCTACGAGCAGACCAAGAAAGAGATGAAGGCCATTCTGCACGACATCCAGACCGGCAAGTTCGTGCGCGACTTCATGGCCGAGAACCAGGTGGGTCAGCCCTTCTTCAAAGGCACGCGCCGCATGAACGACGCCCACCAGATCGAGGAAGTCGGCGAGAAGCTGCGCGGCATGATGCCCTGGATCTCCGCGGGCAAGATGGTCGACAAGGCGAAGAACTGATCGTCACCCTGCAGCGGAGGGGCGCCCTCCGCAACGCAGACCCAAATACCGCAAAACGCCCCGGCATCGACCGGGGCGTTTCTGCATTTTGCATCCAAGCTAACGCGATCAGCCGTGCGACGGCCCGTCTGCGGCCAGCGCGGATTCGGGATCGCTCGGATCCTTGCGCTTCTGTTCGATCTCGAACTTGCCGATGACGCCCAGAATGGTCACGGCCAAAAGGGTAAACAGCGCCAGAAGCGGCACGAAAAAAGACGCGGTCATGATAATGTCCTTGTTCAACTGCGGGTTCAGCAATCAAACGAGGCCACGCCTCTCCGCGTTCCGCCCCTGCGACCGTTAGTCCTTGAGCTGGTAGACGCACCAGCCGAGCAGCGCCAGAAGGATGAAAACGGGCAGAATGAAAAAGGCGTCCATGTCTCTCTCCTCAGGTTGGATGGACGGCACCCTAGCGCGGTGCTACCTGCCGGGAAAGCGGGCGGTGCCGAATTCCTGTGCATCCGCCCACATGTGATGAGGTTTTGTGCAAATGGCATCGGCATCGGCAGCCCCCACCGCGCCCGAAATCACCGGGCGGTCCTGGGCCATGGTGGGCCTTCTTGGTCTGATCTGGGGCGCCACCTTCCTGGTGATCGAGTTGGCCCTCGAGGGGATCACCCCGGCCTGGCTTGCCGCCTACCGGATCGGCTTCGCGACGCTTCTGACCACGCTTGTTTGGCAGGCCATGGGCGGGCGGCTGTTTCTGTCCGACCGCAAACCCTGGCCGATCCTCGGCATCGTGGGCGTGTTCAATTCCGCCCTGCCGTTTCTTCTGCTGTCCTGGGGTCAAGTTCGCGTGACCTCGGGCTTTGCGGGCGTGTCGATGGCGGCGGTGGCTCTGATGGTCCTGCCGCTCGCGCATCTGTTCGTGCCCGGAGAGCGGATGAGTCTGCGCCGCACGCTGGGCTTCCTCACGGGCTTTCTGGGCGTCGTCATCCTGATCGGCCCCGCCGCCCTGCAATCGAGCGGTGACCCGCTGGAGCCTCTGGGCCGCCTCGCCTGCCTCGGCGCTGCCGCCTGCTATGCCTCGGCCTCGGTGATGATGCGGCGGCTTCCGCCCATGGATCCGATCGGTCTCGCCGCCGTGCCGCTGATCGCGGGCTGCGCGGTCATCATCCCCTTCGCCTGGGCCGTCGAGGGCCCGCCGCCGCTGCCCCAAGGCGAGACGTTGTTCTGGCTGGCATTGCTGGGCCTTGTGCCGACGGCGGGCGCGAACCTGCTGCGGGTGCTCGTGATCCGCACCGCGGGGCCGGTCTTCATGAGCCTGGTGAATTACCAGGTGCCGCTGTGGTCGGTGAGTTTGGGCGTGCTGTTCCTGAACGAGCCTGCGGGACTGTCGCTGCTGGTGGCGCTGCTGCTGATCCTGTCGGGCGTGTTCATCAGCCAATGGGGGGCGCTGTCGCGGCTGTTTCGCGGGCGGGCGTCCGGCCGGGATCGCGGCTGACCCCGGCTGACCTTTGCGCCTGGATGCAAGCACCCGCGCCGCGATGACGTCGAGATCGCCCGGGGCGCGGGCACCTCACCCGCAAACCCGGACGCGCCTTATTCCCAGCAGCTGACCAGGACGGTCATGGCCCGCGCGATCTGCGTCAGATCCTCGGGCGCCATCGACGCCTCGCCCTGTTCCGTGGCGATCTGCACACCGGCCTCGGAGGACAGCGCGATCAGACGTTCGGAGGCGGTGGCGAAGCTGACGCCTTCGGGCAATTGCCGGCCCTCCGCATCCGCGCCCACCAGCATCCCCACGACCGAGCCGCCGCCATCGAAGACCGGGCCGCCCGCATCGCCGGGATTGGCCGCGACCGCGAGGCGCGCCATGCCGGGATCGCCATCGAGGCCCTTCAGATCCGCCAGCGTGCCGAAGGTCAGCGTGGGCGCGCCCAGAACGCCGCCATAGGAGAAGCCCGCGACCGCCACTTCCGATTGCAGGCGCGGCGCGTCGGTGCGGAAGACCGCCACCTCGCGCGGGGCGAGCGGCGTGCGCGGCGCCAAGAGGGCCACATCACCCGCGCGCGCCACCACATCCGCCTCCGTCGTCTCGTCAAGCGTGATGCGTCCGCAAGAGGCCACGGCCTCGGCCGAGGTCAGGATGTGGCCGCGCGCATCGACGAAGAAGCCCGAGGCCACAACCTTGGGCTGGCGCACCTGCAGGCCGGAGACGAGGTCGAGCGCCTGCGCATCGCCGGACAGCGCTGCAGGGTCCAGCACCACGCCGTCAAGCGCGGCGAAACTGTCCTGCATCAGCGCCAGGACGCGGCTGCGCCGTACCTCGTCGCCCGCGGGCCAGATCAGGGTGAAGCCCTTGATCGCCCCATCTTCAATCCGCGCTTCGGTGTGGCTGACGATGCGCCCGTTCTCGCCCGTCAGGGTGAAGCTGTCGCGATTGCGCTCCCGCGGGCCATTCAGCGGCACTATTTCAAGCGTCTGCATGATCTCATAGAGCCCTGCCAGCGTCTGCCGGTCGCCGGGCTGCGAGATCAGAAGCACCCGCGCGGGCAGATCGCCCGTCGCGTCATAATGCACAAAAGGCGCCTCGACGCGGGCGAAATCCACGGCGCCCAGCGGCATGGCAAGCTCGATACCCGCGCGGCGGTCCACGACGCGGGTCATATCGAGCCCCTCGAGCACGGCATTGTATTGCCGCAGCAGCTCGACCCGCTGGCGCGTGGTCAGAACGCCCGTCACCTCGAAGCCGTTTTCGTCCTGCCAGCCCGCCATGGAGCCGCGGGTGCCGCGCCCGAAGGCCGCGTCGATGCGACCCTGATAGAAGCCCGCCCATTGCAGGGCGACCTGCAGCGCCGCGCGCTCGTCCCGGCTGAGCTGCGCCTCCGAACGGCGGGCCTCAGCGACCGTTTCATCGGGCAAGGGCTGCGCCTCGGGGGCGGCCGCGATCTCTTCGGTCCCGGGCGCAGCAGGCGCGGGCGGTTCGGCGGCGGGCTCGGGCGTGCGGATCGCACCGGCGCCCACGGGGAAGAACCGCTGGGCGTACTCCTCGGCCTCCTCGATATAACTGTCGGAGGGGATCCGTCCGTCGCGGCGCAGCTCCAGCCGCAGGCGGTTCGCCACCGTTTCCTCGTAGGGACCAAGCGCGATGCCGTACCATCCGGCCCCCAAGGCAAAGCCGTTCACGTCGGGCAATTGCGCGGCAAACGCGCGCGCCCGCGCCTCGGCCACGGACAGCGCGGGATGCGCCTCGATCTGGATGTAATGATCCTCTTGCGCAGAGACGGCCCCGGCCAGAAGCCAAAGCGCGCTGCCCGCCAGCAGAACGGAGCGTGTCATGTCGTCTAAAATCCCTTGGTCACGGCAAAAATCGGTTTTCCCATTCCTAGCAAAACGCAAGGCCCCCGCACCTCAATAATTGGTGGGTCGCGCAATTGACCCTCGGGTTGTGGCGTCCTAATCAAGCGCCAGCCAAGCCGGAGGGCCGAAATGCACGCAGCCGACACCCCGAAAAGCTTCCAGGAGATCATTCTGCGGCTCCAGGCCTACTGGGCCTCGAAGGGCTGCGCGGTCCTGCAGCCTTACGACATGGAAGTGGGCGCGGGCACGTTTCATCCCGCAACGACCCTGCGCGCCTTGGGCCAGAAGCCCTGGGCCGCGGCCTATGTGCAGCCCTCGCGCCGCCCGACCGACGGGCGCTATGGCGAGAACCCGAACCGGCTGCAGCATTATTACCAGTACCAGGTCATCATCAAACCCTCCCCGCCCGATCTGCAGGCGCTTTATCTCGGATCGCTCGAGGCCATCGGGATCGACCTTGGCCTGCACGACGTCCGCTTCGTGGAGGATGACTGGGAAAGCCCGACGCTCGGCGCCTGGGGCCTTGGCTGGGAGGTCTGGTGTGATGGCATGGAAGTCAGCCAGTTCACCTATTTCCAGCAGGTGGGCGGGCATGATTGCGCGCCGGTCTCGGGCGAGCTGACCTACGGGCTCGAACGTCTGGCGATGTATGTGCTCGGGATCGATCATGTCATGGACATGCCGTTCAACGACCCCGCCTCGCCCATCCCGCTGAGCTATGGCGACGTCTTCCGCCAGACCGAGGAAGAATACAGCCGCCACAACTTCGATCATGCCACGACCGAGATGCTGCTGCGCCATTTCGAGGATGCGGAAGCCGAATGCGCCCGCCTTCTGGACGCGCCCGAGCACGATCCCAAGATGGATCGTCGCATCGTCATGGCCCATCCCGCCTATGACCAGTGCATCAAGGCCTCGCATCTCTTCAATCTTCTGGATGCGCGCGGCGTGATCTCGGTCACCGAACGGCAGGCCTATATCGGGCGGGTGCGTGCACTGGCCAAGATGTGCGCCGATGCCTTCGTGACCACGCCCGCCGCAACGGGAGAGGCCGCGTGACCGGCAAGATCCTCTCGATCATCATTCTCGTCTCGGCCCTGATCGGCGGGGCGGCGATGTATTACCTGCAGGTCTTCGCCTATTACGAAGAGGCGCCGGTGGTCGACACGATCACCGTCCTGGGCCCCGAGGATGCGGAGATCCCCCTGCCCGTCCGCGGCTATGAGGGCATCGACGCGGACAGCTCTCCGATCCGCTTCCGCGCCTGTTTCGAGACCGATGCGCGACCCGCCGCGCTGGATGCGGTGCCTTATCCCGGCGCCGCCCCGCGCAACGCGCCCTTCTGGTTCGACTGCTTCGATGCCGAGGCCATCGCGGCCCAGATGGCCGCCGGCACCGCGCAGGTCTTCACCATGGCCCGCAACATCGAGTTCGGGGTCGACCGCGTCGTCGCCCTGACCGAGGACGGGCGCGGCTATATCTGGCAGGAAATCAACGAATGCGGCGACAAGGCCTATGACGGCACGCCGCTGGGCGACGATTGCCCGGTGCGCGAGTGATCCGCGCGCGCCTTGAAACACACGAAAAGAGAGCGTCATGCCTGATCTTCTGATCGAACTCTTCTCCGAGGAAATTCCCGCACGCATGCAGGCACGCGCGGCGGAGGATCTGAAACAGCGGATCACCGACGGGCTGGTCGAGGCGGGCCTGACCTATGCCCATGCGGGCGCGTTTGCGACGCCCCGGCGGCTGACGCTGACGCTCGAGGGACTTCTGGCCCGCTCGCCTGACATGCGCGAGGAACGGCGCGGCCCGAAGGTCGACGCGCCCGAAAAGGCCATCGAGGGCTTCTGCCGCGGGGCGGGCATCGCGCGCGAAGATCTCGAAGAGCGCGAGGACAAGAAGGGCCGGGTCTTTTTCGCGGTGATCCAGAAGCCGGGCCGCCCGGCAGCCGAGATCGTTGCCGAGGTGCTGGAGGACACGATCCGCAATTTCCCCTGGCCCAAGAGCATGCGCTGGGGCACGGGCAGCCTGCGCTGGGTGCGTCCGCTGCACCGGATCCTGTGCATCCTGACGAATGATGCGGGCGAGGCCGAGGTGGTCCCGCTCGACGTCGACGGGATCCGCGCGGGCGATGTGACCGAGGGCCACCGTTTCATGGCGCCGGAGCCGTTTTCCGTCGTGTCTTTCGAGGATTACGCCGCGAAGCTGAAGCGCGCCAAGGTCGTGCTCGACGCTCAGGAGCGGGCCGAGACGATCTGGAATGACGCCACGAACGCGGCCTTCGCCGCGGGCATGGAAGTCGTGGAGGACAAGGGCCTTCTGGCCGAGGTTGCGGGCCTCGTCGAATGGCCTGTGGTTCTGATGGGCGAGATCGGCAGCGATTTCATGGACTTGCCGCCCGAAGTTCTGCAAACTTCCATGAAGGAGCACCAGAAGTTCTTCTCGGTCAAGAACCCCAAGACGGGCGGGATCGAACGCTTCGTGACGGTCGCGAACCGCGAAACCGCGGATCACGGGGCGACGATCCTTGCGGGCAATCAAAAGGTGCTGGCGGCGCGACTGTCTGACGCAAAGTTCTTCTGGGAGAACGACTTGCGGGTCGCAAAGGACGAAAAGATGCAGCCCTGGCTCGACCAGCTGGAGGCCGTGACCTTCCACAACAAGCTGGGCAGTCAGAAGGCTCGGATCGACCGCATTGCGGCGCTGGCCCGGAAGATCGCGCCCAAGCTCGGCGCGGATGCGGATCTGGCCGAACAGGCCGCGCGGGTGGCAAAGGCGGATCTGTCGTCCGAGATGGTCTATGAATTCCCGGAACTTCAAGGGCTTATGGGCCGCTATTACAGCGATGCCGCAGGTCTTCCTGCCGAGGTCGCGGCGGCCTGCGAGGCGCATTACTCCCCGCTCGGGCCGTCTGACGATGTGCCGACCGCGCCCGTCTCGGTGGCGGTGGCGCTGGCCGACAAGCTCGACACGCTGGCGGGCTTCTGGTCGATCGACGAAAAGCCCACAGGCTCGAAGGACCCCTATGCGCTGCGCCGCGCGGCGCTGGGTGTGATCCGGCTTCTGGTGACCAATGATGTGCGGTTGGGGCTCAACGGTTATGTGGGCGCGCAGCTCGTGCAGTCGAAAATCTCCGAGAACGGACACGACATGGAGGCCGAGCATCTCGCGCATCTCGACAGCCTCGTGCACGAAATCGCCCATCACGGCGTCTTCGGCACCGCCATCGCCGCGATCCGGGAACGCCTGCACCCCGAAGCACACGCCAAGGTCGAGAAGACCGTCGCGGAAGTGCCTGAAAAATCAAAGGATCTTCTGTCCTTCATCCATGACCGCCTGAAGGTCTATCTGCGCGACGACGGCATTCGGCACGACGTCATCGATGCCTGCCTGGCCATGGACGGGGCCGACGACATCACGCTTCTGGTCAAGCGCGCGCGGGCGCTGCAGGACGTGCTGGCCACCGAGGATGGCGAGAACCTGGTGCAGGGCTTCAAGCGGGCCAACAACATCCTCAGCCAGGCCGAGGAAAAGGACGGGGTCGAATACAGTTTCGGGGCGAACCCGAAACTGGCCGAGACTGACGCCGAACGCGCGCTTTTCTCCGCGCTCGACGCCGCCGATGCGCGCATCCGTCCCGCCATGCAGGCCGAGGATTTCCCCGAAGCCATGGCCGCGATGGCGGCGATCCGGCCCGCGCTCGATGCGTTTTTCGAAGCGGTGCAGGTCAATACCGACAACGACATCGTGCGGCGCAACCGTCTGAACATGCTGAGCCAGATCCGCACCACCTGTCTGCAGGTGGCCGATCTGACGCGGCTTGACGGATAAGACGCCGACCAATGTCCAAGTGACGTGACAGCGCCCTTGCCTCACCACATTTGAGGCGTATCCTGCGGCCAATCGAAGGATCGCCGCAGTGCAGAAATACCTCAACGAAGTGTCGTTCCAGCTGGACCGGCACATCACGCTCGTAACGCCCACGGCGCCCATCCAGCCCGCGACCCACGGGAACCGGGCCAAATGCCTGCAGCGTCTCGTGCGGCTGAAGCTGCCGGTGCCGCGCACCGTGGCCTTGTCCTTCGACACGGTGAAGGCGATCGCGCTGGGGCGGATTCCCGACACGGCCCTGCTGCTGTCGGTGTTCGACGCGGATGCGCTGGTCTGCGTGCGCCCCTCGTCCGAGGATCCCGATTGGGGCGGGCCCACGACGATGCTGAATATCGGCATGAACGACGCGGCCTGCGCGCGGCTGTCCGACACGCTCGGGGCCGAGGCCGCCCGCGCGCTTTATCGCCGCTGGGTGCAGACCTACGCGGTGCATGTGGCCCGGCTCGACCCCGATGCGTTCGAAGAGATCGACGCTGAGGCGCCCGATGCGCTGGAACAGGCCTTGCGCGCCTATGAGGACGAGGCCGAAGAGCCCTTCCCCCAGGATCCCGCCACGCAACTGTCGGAAGTGCTGCGGTCGATGGCGCGCAGCTGGGAAAGTGTCTCGGCCCGCCTTCTGCGCGAGGCGCGGGGCGCGCCCGTCGATGCGGGGCTGGGCCTTGCGGTGCAGGAGATGGCGCTGGGACTGGGGCGCGGCGAGTCGGGCTCCGGCGTTCTGCAGCTGGTCGATCCCGAGAACGGGCTGCAGCAGGTCACGGGCCGCTACCTGAGCCAGAGCCAGGGGCGCGACGCGCTGGAGGCGGGCGAGAAGGCCATCTATCTGACCACCGATCCGCGCGGGCCCTCGCTTCAGGATCGCGAACCCGAGATCTTCGCGGAGCTGATCGAGCATGCCGCGCTCATGCGCCGCCGTCTGCGCGCGGAGATGCAGGTCGAGTTCACCATCGAGAACGGCAAGCTTTTCATCCTCGACGGGATCGTGGTGCCCGCCAGCAACGCCGCCGCGATCCGTATCGCGGTACGGCTGTCCGAGGACGGGATCATCACGCCGCAGGAAGCGGTGATGCGGATCAAGCCGCGCATGCTGTCCGCGCTGCTGCACCCGCAGGTCGACCCGGGCGCCGCGCGCGACGTGATCGGCACGGGCATCGCCGCCAGTCCCGGGGCTGCCACGGGGCGGATCGTGTTTTCCGCCGCCGCGGCCCAGGCCTCGAAGGCACGCGAAGAACCCTGCATCCTCGTGCGCCGGGAAACCGCGCCCGAGGACGTGCGCGGCATGCATGCCGCCGTCGCCGTTCTGACCGAACGCGGCGGCATGACCAGCCACGCCGCCGTGATCGGGCGCGGCATGGGGCGGCCTTGCGTCGTGGGGGCGAGCCGTCTGCGCTTTCAGCTCAATCGCAAGCAGATCGTGGCCGAGGATGGCCGCATCTTCCGCGAAGGCGACATCGTCACCGTGGACGGCACGGCGGGCGAGGTGCTGGCGGGCGCGCCGAAGATGCAGGCGGCGCGGCTCGACGATGCGTTCCGCACATTGCTGAAATGGGCCGATGCCGAGCGCGACCTGCGGATCCGGGTGAATGCCGACACCGTGGCCGACGCCCAGACCGCGCGGGATTTCGCGGCGGGCGGGATCGGGCTGTGCCGGACCGAGCACATGTTCTTCGAGCCGGGCCGCCTGACCGTCATGCAGGAGATGATCTTCGCCGCCACGCCCGAGGATCGCCGCGCGGCTTTGGCGCAGCTTCTGCCGATCCAGCGCGCGGATTTCACCGAGCTTTTCGCGATCATGGCGGGCAAGCCGGTCTGCATCCGGCTGTTCGACCCGCCCCTGCACGAGTTCCTGCCCACCGACCGCGCAGGGCTCCGCGATCTGGCCGAGGCGCTGAACCTGCCTGTCTCGGACGTCACCCGCCGGGTCGAGGCGATGGGCGAATACAACCCCATGCTGGGCCTGCGCGGCGTGCGGCTCGGGGTGACCGTGCCCGAGATCTACGCCATGCAGGCCCGCGCGATCTTCGAAGCGACGCTTGATGCGAGCCGCGAGGGCGATGATCCGGTCGTGCCCGAGATCATGATCCCGCTGGTCTCTGCCCGCCGCGAAGTGGAGATCGTGCGCGCGCGGATCGAACAGGTGGCCAGCGCGGTGCGCACCGAACGCGGGCGCGACTTCACATACCGTCTGGGCGTCATGGTCGAAACCCCGCGCGCCTGCCTGATCGCGGGCGAGATCGCGCCGCATGTGGATTTCCTGTCCTTCGGCACGAACGACCTGACGCAGATGACCTATGGCCTGTCACGCGACGATGCCGGGCGGTTCATGAACGATTACGTCCAGCAGGGCGTCTTCGAGGAAGATCCCTTCCACCGGCTCGACCGTCACGGGGTCGGCGAATTGCTGCGGATCGGGCTCGAACGGGCGCGCGCGGCGAACCCCGATGTGATCATCTCGATCTGCGGCGAACATGGCGGAAACCCCGAATCGATTCACTTCTGCCGGACGCTCGGGATGGATTATGCAAGCTGTTCGCCCTTCCGGGTTCCGGTGGCGCGACTGGCTGCCGCACAGGCGGCGATCCACGACAAAATCGAACGTTCCTAGGGATTTGGGCGGGAACCCCCCGCAAAAATGTCGGGAAATGGGCGGATTTCGGCCCATCGGCCAGCCCTGAAACTGGACCTGTTGACCATTTTTTCCTACGACGCCGCGAAATTTGGCGGGGCATTCCCGCCGCGGTAACAGTTCGAAAGGGTGTCCCAATGGGTCGCATAACCAACCTGGCACTGGCGCTGATCGTCGCCGCGCTGCCGGTGCATGCCGAACTCAAGGCGACGAATATGGGCAAGGTGATGGACCAGGAGGCGCGCAGCCTCAACGCCGCCGCCACCGCCCATCTGCAACGACTGGTCACGCCCGCCCCCGAGGGCGGCATCAAGGCCATGCAATACAATCGCGGCTGGCTCGATGCGCAGCGCTTCCGCACCGGCGGCTCCGAATGGCAGTGCCTGTCCGAGGCGCTCTACTTCGAGGCGCGCGGCGAGACCGTGAAAGGTCAGTTCGCCGTGGCCGAGGTGATCCTGAACCGCGTCGACAGCCCCAACTATCCGGGCTCCGTCTGCGGCGTGGTGAATCAGGGCGCGTCTTCGGGCCGGAAATATGCCTGCCAATTCAGCTATGCCTGCGACGGCAACCCCGAGACCATCCATGAACGCGGCGCGTTCCAGCGGGTGGGCAAGGTCGCGCGTCTGATGCTCGAAGGCGCACCGCGCCAGCTGACCGAGGGCGCCACGCATTACCATACGACCGCCGTCTCCCCGCGTTGGGCCCGCAAGTTCCCGATGACCGCGCAGATTGGCGTGCATCGCTTCTACCGCGAACCGCTGCGCCTGTCGCAGCGCTGATCCGCGCGCGGTCCGCCCCCCGGGGCGGGTTGCCGCAGGTTGCGGGATCTTTGCCGCGTGTCGCGCCCGGGCCCTGACCTGCCGCCTTTCGGTGGCCCCCCGGATGCGTCTGCGATAAGGCTGGGTCGAACACGACTGACCGGACCCCGCCATGGCTTCTGAAATCCGCCTCGCCTTCTCGCATCCTGCCGAGCGGTCCATCGCCACGGCCGGGGATGACCCGCGCGACCGCATCTCCCTGCGCGATCATGTCCGCGAGGTGGAGATCGGCGCCTTCCAGGCCGAGCGCGGCACAACCCAGCGGATCTGTTTCAATGTCGTGGTCGAAGTGCGCCCCCTCGCCCGGCCCATCGACGACGACGTGGACCGCATCCTGTCCTATGACCGGGTGACCGAGGCGATCAGCGCCGAGCTCGATGCCGAGCGGCTGAACCTTCTCGAAACGCTGGCCGAGCGCATCGCCGAGCGGATCCTGCGCGAACCGCAGGCCCTGCGCGCCTTCATCCGGATCGAAAAGCTCGACCGGGGGCCGGGCGCGCTTGGCGTCGAAATCGTCCGCTCCCGCAAGGAGCTGGAATCGCGGCTGGACGAGCGCGCCGCCGAACGGCCGCATCCGCGCATCCTGTTCCTGTCGAACGCCGCCATCGCCGATCCGCGCCTGCCGGGCTGGATCGACGAATGCCGGGCGGACGGCGCGCCGCTGATCCTGTGCGTCGGGCCGCATGACGTGGCCCTGCCGCAATCGGGTCACGCCATGACCCAGCGCCGGATCGACCTTCTGGCCATCGAACAGAACGGCTGGATGCTGGCCGCGCGCGACACCCGCGCCAAGGTCGTCTCGGCCCGGACCGAGCTCGATTGGGCGATGAAGAACGGACAGGTCTGCATCTGGGCGCCGTCGAAGATCGTGCTCGATGCAACGCACGGCCCGGCCACGCCGCCGCGCGACGCGATCGGCCTCGTCGCCTGGTTCGCCGAGCAGATGAGCGCGCGAGACCTGGTCGTCGTCGATGGCCCTGCCCCGCAGGATTGCCCCGTGCCGGTCATTGCGCGGGCACCCGCCGAAAGATTGCTCAGCGATTAGGCAGGAGCCTTGCCAAGATCCCGGCGGGATGGCAGGGCATCGCCCATGCAAGAGGCTTATTTCCGTCCCGTTCTGTCCGATGATCCGGAGCGTCCCGACGGCGCCCTGCGCCTTGGGGGCACGGCGCTTTGGTTCACGCATGTGGTCCGTTTGACCCGCGGTGCCGCGCCCGAGCGGCGGCCCGTCTCCGATCTGCCCGAGGCCTGGCGCGCGGCCCTGACCCGCCCGCGTGCGCCCGTGGCGGGCCTTGCCATGGATCGCCCTCAGATCATGGGCATCCTGAACGCGACGCCCGACAGTTTCTCCGATGGCGGCCGCTATGATGCGCACATCCCTGCGTTGGCCCATGCGGAGGCGATGATCGCAGCAGGTGCGCGCCTGATCGATATCGGCGGCGAATCCACCCGACCCGGCGCGACCGAGGTCCCGGCCGAGGAAGAGGCCCGCCGCATCATGCCCCTGATCCGCGACCTGGCGCCGCGCGGCGATGCGGTGATCTCGGTCGATACCCGCAAGGCCGGGGTGGCCGAGGCCGCGCTCGATGCGGGCGCGCATCTTCTCAACGATGTCTCGGGGCTGGATTTCGATGCGGGCATGGCGCCGCTTGCCGCCACGCGGGGCGCGCCGATTTGCGTCATGCACAGCCAGGGCGGGCCGGAGACGATGCAGGACGCGCCGGCCTATGACGATGCGACGCTGGATATCTACGACCACCTGGCCGCGCGTGTGGAACGGCTCACCGCGCTCGGCCTGCCGCGCGAACGGATCGTGGTGGATCCCGGGATCGGCTTCGGCAAGACGCTCGATCACAACCTTGAGTTGTTGCGAAACCTTGCCGTTTTTCATGGCCTTGGCTGTCCGATCTTGCTTGGCGTCTCGCGAAAGGGTTTCATAGGCGCACTTAGCGGAGAGACGGAGGCGGCGCGCAGGGCGCCCGGCTCCGTTGCGGCAGCCCTGGCCGGTATTTCACAGGGCGTACAGATTTTGCGTGTGCATGACGTGGCGGAGACCGCGCAAGCCTGCGCGATATGGACTGCGATCAGGGGACAATCGCGATGACACGAAAACTTTTCGGAACCGATGGCGTGCGCGGCACCGCCAATACCTATCCCATGACAGCCGAGCTTGCGCTGATGATCGGCGCCGCGGCCGGGCGCTATTTCCGGCGCGAACGCACGGGCGTGCACCGCGTGGTGATCGGCAAGGATACGCGCCGCTCGGGCTACATGTTCGAAAGCGCGCTGACGGCGGGGCTGTGCTCCACCGGCATGAACGTGCTGCTGCTGGGCCCTGTGCCCACGCCCGCGGTCGGCCTGCTGACGCCGTCCATGCGCGCCGATCTCGGCATCATGATCTCGGCCAGCCACAACCCGGCCCAGGACAACGGCATCAAGTTCTTCG
>CAZTEV010000063.1:0-13397 GCA_964612785.1 uncultured Roseivivax sp.
GCGACCGGCTCGAGGTGTTTCTGGGCCTGCGCGACCCGGCCTCCTTCCTGCAGGCGGCCTATCGCGAAGGCGATTACCCGAGTTTCGAGACCTTCCTCGACGGCGCCACGCCCGACGCGTTCCGCTGGTCGCACCTCATAGAACGGCTGCGCTCGGCCCATCCCGAGGTGCCGATCACCTGCTGGTGCAACGAGGACACGCCGATCATCTGGGGCCAGATCCTGCGCGAAGCGGCAGGCCTCGATCCGAACCGCAAGATCAAGGGGGCCTTCGATCTGTTGCAAGAGATCATGGATCCCGAGGGCATGAAGCGCTTCCGTGCCTATCTGCATCAACATCCGACGATCAACGAACGCCAGAAGCGCCGCGTCATGGTGGCCTTTCTGGACAAATACGCCCTCGACGAGGAAATCGAGGAAGAGCTCGACCTGCCCGGTCTCGACGAGGCCAAGGTGGCGGCCATGGAAGCCGCCTACGAGGAAGACGTCTTCCGCATCGAACGCCTGCCCGGCGTGAGCTTCATCGCCCCATGAGCCGAGCCGCCCGACCCCGCCCGCCGCGCGATCTGGCGGCGCTGCGCCGCGCCGTGGCGCGGATCCGCCCGCCCGGGGCTTCCGGGGCCGAAGGCGAGACGCTGGCCCGCGCGCGCAGCCTGCTGGATGTCTACCTCAAGACCGCAGAGGCCCATGGCCAAAGCTTCGAGGAGACCGCGAAGGCGCTGCGTGCGGGCCTGCCCGCGTTGCGAATCGGCGGCGCGGAGTTGCAGGCGCAGGCGACGCGCCCGGGCTCTGCGGTCGAACGCGCGGCCTGCGCGCCGGGCTGCGCCTTCTGCTGCATCCTGTCGGGCGACGATGGCGGCGTGATCCTCGAGATGGAGGCCCGCCGCCTGCATGCCGCGCTGGCCCCTCTGCACGGCGCACCCGATGGCCGGGACTGGAACGCCGCCGCCTGCCCCGCGCTCGACCCCGCAACACGAATGTGCCGTGCCTACGAGGCACGCCCGATGATCTGCCGCACCTATCTGTCGGACGATGCCGAGGCCTGTCGGAAGATTTCCGAAGGCACGCCTGCCCAGGGCCCGGGCGTTCTGGGCGCGCAAGGGCTATACCTCGCGGTGCAATCGCTGGCGCGCGCGGCGCTCAGGGGGCTCACCCAGGTCCCGACCTACAGCCTGCGCGCCGTGGCCGCCGCCGCGATCGACGGCACCGACGAACGGGAGGCGCTGCGCTGTGCGCGCCATGCCCCGAAAGTGCTGGAGGAGGAGCGCGCCCGCCTGGGCGGCGCGCTCTGATCCACCTCAGGCCATGCCGAGCGCGGCCTTGTACATGTCGAGAATCGCTTCTTCCTCGGCGATGTCGTCCGCGTCACGCTTCCGCAGCGCGATCACCTTGCGCATGACCTTGGTGTCATAGCCGCGCGCCTTGGCCTCGGCCATCACCTCTTTCTGCTGCTCGGCGATGTCCTTCTTCTCTTCCTCGAGCCGCTCCATCCGCTCGATGAACTGCCGCAGCTCGCCCGCCGCGACGCCGTAATCGCCCGATCCCTGACTGTCGTCCATGAATGCCTCCTGTGGAACAGACCCGTCGCGTAGCGCGGTGGCCGCCGGGCGGCAAGGGCTTGCGCGCGCCCATCCGATCCTTTAGCGCCCGGTCGCACAATCTGCGCGAAGGAGAGATGCCATGGAGACGCTGATCTGGGCCGGGGCCGCGGTCTCGCTCGCAGGCCTCGCGGGGCTCGTCTTCTGCATCGTCAAGGTCGCGCGCGCCCGCCGCAAATCCCTGCCCGACGAGGCCTTGCGCGCGGAGCTTCAGAAAGTCGTGCCGCTCAATCTCGCCGCGCTCTTTCTGTCGGTGATCGGCCTGATGATGGTGGTGATCGGCATCTTCCTGAGCTGACACCGCCCGCCGCCCGCGCGTCCCACGCCCGTGCGGCAGGACCACCCCCCAGTCACGACCGGACCATAAATACCTCCGGAGAGCACGAGAGGCAGCGCCTCTCGTCCGTCAGGGGCGGGCCTCGATGGCCCGCACCGGACGGGAGCCTTCGCCCTACTCCGCCGCGATCCCGTCGGTGAATTGCAGCCGCGCGAGCCGCGCATAAAGCCCGCCCTCGGCCACCAGCGCGTCATGCCGTCCGGTGGCGACGACCCGACCACCTTCCATCACCACGATCCGGTCGGCCTTCTTCACCGTGGCCAGCCGGTGCGCCACGATGATCGTGGTCCGCCCCTCGGACAGCCGGTCGACCGCCTGCTGCACCGCGCGTTCGCTTTCCGCATCAAGCGCCGATGTCGCCTCGTCCAGAAGCAGCACCGGCGCGTCGCGCAGGATGGCCCGCGCGATGGCGATGCGCTGTTTCTGCCCGCCCGACAGCATCACGCCACGCTCGCCCAGCCAGCTGTCATAGCCATCGGGCAAGGCCGCGATGAAGTCATGCGCCGCCGCGGCCTTTGCCGCCGCCTCGATTTCATCATCGGTCGCATCGGGCCGTCCGAAGCGGATATTGTCCCGCGCGGAGGCGGCGAAGATCACCGGATCCTGCGGCACAAGCGCGATATGCTGACGGAAATCGGCCCGCCGCATCGCATCGAGCGGCACGCCATCCAGGGTGATCCGACCCGAGGCCGGATCGTAGAAGCGTAGAAGCAACTGGATGATCGTGGTCTTGCCCGCACCCGACGGGCCCACCAGCGCCACGGTTTCCCCCGGCGCCACGTCGAGCGTGACACGATCGAGCGCCGCGACATCCGGGCGCGAGGGATAGGCGAAGGAGACATCCTCGAACCCGATGGCCCCGGTGACGGAGGCAGGCGGCGCGACGGGCGCCGCAGGATCCTGCACCGCATCCTCGCTTTGCAGAAGCTCCACAAGCCGTTCGGTCGCGCCCGCGGCGCGCTGGACTTCGCCGATCACCTCGGACAGGGCCGCGACGGAGCCCGCGACCATGATCGAATAGATCACGAACTGCACCAGCGCGCCCACGCTCATCTCGCCCGCGCGCACGTCCCAGGCGCCCATCCACAACACGCCCACGATCCCCGCGAAGACCAGGAAGATCACGATCGCCGTCATCGCCGCGCGGGTCCAGATTCTCCGCCGCGCCGCGTCGAAGCTCTGTTCGGTCACCTGCGCGAAGGCGCCCTGGCTGATCGTCTCGTGGGTGAAGGCCTGCACCGCCTGCACCGACAACAGCGCCTCCGAGGCATTGCCTGAAGACGCGGCGATCCAGTCCTGGTTTTCGCGGCTGAGTTTGCGCAGGCGACGGCCCAGAACCAGGATCGGCACGATCACGGCAGGCACGATCAACAGCACCATCAGCGTCAGCTTCCACGAGGTGAACAGCATCAGCGCGAGCCCGCCCACGAAGATCAGCACGTTGCGCAGCGCGATCGAGATGGACGAGCCCACAACCGACAGGATCAGCGTGGTGTCGGTGGTGATCCGGCTCAGCACCTCGCCGGTCATGATCTTTTCGTAGAAGGCGGGCGACAGGGTGATGACCTTGTCAAACACAGCCTTGCGGATATCCGCAACGACCCTCTCGCCCAGCCGCGTGACCAGCGCATAACGCAGCGCAGTGCCCAAGGCGAGCGCGGCGGCGATGCCCACGGCGGCGCCGAAATAGAGGTCCAGCAGCGCCGCCTCGCCTTCCTCGAAATTGTCGACGACGCGCCGCACGGCCAGCGGCAGCACGAGCGAAATCGCCGCCGTCACGGTCAACGCGATCCCCGCCGCGGTCAGAAGCAGCCGGTAAGGCGCCAGAAACGGCCATAATTGCGCGAGCGCGCCAATGCGTTTCGAGGCTTCCCGCTCTTCGATCTTCTGGCCTGCGCCCATGCCTCGCGCCATATTCTTCCCCGTCTCTTCCCTCGGGGGCTTTTCGCAGGTTGATCGCAAGGGCTCAAGCCTCGCGTCGGGACATGCCCCGGATGCCTGCGCCTGAGCCGCGCGACGATGGCAAATCATTTGAAAGGAAGCTGGAGCGGGTAGCGGGAATCGAACCCGCACGACTAGCTTGGAAGGCTAGGGCGCTACCATTACACCATACCCGCCCGGCAGCGCCTGAGGTATGTGAGCGTCGATCTCAGGTCAAGGACATATCTGGGCCGCAGACAGGTCGGGACGCGCAGGACGGGCCGCAATTCGACCGAATTTTCCGACAAATCGCCGCGTCTGACAAAGTTTTGCCAAATTCCCCCTCTATCCCACGACCAATGCAACCGGTGGGGGCCGTGTGCAAAGAATAGGAGCGTCCAATGCTTCGCGCAAAGCTCATCGCTGCCGCATTGTCTGCGGCCGTCGCCCTGCCCGTGGCCGCGTTTGCCCAAACCGGACCCGAGATCACCATGCTCGGCAAGGGATATTTCCCGAACAAGGCCAACATCGCCGAGGGCACAAGCGTCACCTTTCATAACGCGGGACTAATGCCCATGGCCGCCACCGCGCTGGATGACAGCTGGACCACCGGCTGGGTATTTCCGGGCGAGCGCGTGACGGTCGTGCTGCCCGCGGAAGGCGGACGCGTCTACAACAACCGCGTGAGCGCGCTCGACCCGCTCCTGGGTGCCGAGCCAGAAGTCATCAACGAGGCCATGTTCGTCTCCAAGGCGGCCGACGATCTGCTGGATGTCGATGCAACGCCGCTCGACGACGACACGGTCATCGCGCTCTACGGTTCGGGCTCCTTTGACACCGATGGCGATGGCGATGCCGACGGCCACGATTGGTCCGAAATCCTGGTCGATCCCGAAGATCGCCCCTGGGCTGTCGAAAGCACCGATGGCACCACCACGACCGAAAGCGACGTCCCGACTGCGTCGAACTAAAGCCCGTCCTCCAGACCCGGCTTACAGGGGCTCGACCAGGTCGGGCCCCTTCGCACGATTCGAGTTCACCTTCGGATCGACCCGGTGGGCGTGAACCGTCCCCTCGGGCGCCGCCGCCATCAAGGGCGCGGCCTTCTCCCCGGTCTCGCCCAGCCAGCGGGGCCAGTCGCGGGGCTCCAGGATCACGGGCATGCGGTGATGGATCTCCGACAGGTCGGCCCCCGCGGCACAGGTCACGATGGCCGCGCTGCGCTGCGTCTCCGTCCCGCCCGGCTTTGTCCAATCCTGCCATAGCCCTGCAAAGACCATCGGCGCGCCGTCCCGGCGCTGGATATACCAGGGCAGGCGATGCCCCTCGGCATCCTTGGTCCATTCGAAAAATCCCGTTGCGGGGATCAGGCACCGACGATTGCGCGCAGCCGCGCGAAAGGCCGGTTTCTCGGCCACCGTCTCGGCCCGGGCATTGATCAGTAGCGGCCCGTCGGTCTCGGTCTTGTACCAATGCGGCAGGAAACCCCAGCGCATGGGCTCCAGGCTGCGCCCTGCCTCCCCCTCGCCCGGGGCGCGGATGACATGGATGCGATTCGTCGGACAGACGTTGTAACTCGGCACCTCGGGTAGATCGTTGGCGGGCCGCGCCTCGAAGAGCTGCGCCATGGCATCCGTCGGCAAGGTGATCGCGAAACGCCCGCACATCAGCGCGGCCCCGCATGAAGATCGGAATAAAGCAGCAGGCCCCAGGGCGCAAAGGCGGCCTCAAGGGGCTGCCAGAGCTGCCAGAAACGCAGCGGATCGAGCCGCGCCCCCGACGCGATCTCCGCCAGGCTGCGGCGCCCGTCAATGGCGGCAATGAGCGGCGCTGCCTTGCGGTCGAGCCTCAGCCGCACCGCCTCTCCTCCCGTGCGGATAGTGGGCGTCTTGCCCGCCGCCACCGCCTGGGCCAGCGCGCGCGGCTCGACGCCGCGCAGATGCGGGCGCAGCGCGCGATTGCGGCCGCTCGCGGGTGCGGGCCGCGGGGCGTCGGCGGCCACGAGATAGGCGTTGTGCACCTTGATCGTGCCGCGCAGCTGTTCGGCCACGGCCATGGCCGCCTCCGCCTCCAGATCATGCGCCGCCCCCGTTACCGTCATCGGATCGTAAAGCCCGGGCGTGGCAAAAGACGCCAGTTGCCAGCCCGTCCGCGCGAAGGTCGCCAGAAGCTCGGGCACGCTGTAGGCGCGGTCCTGCGAATGCAGCAGCAGGTCGTAGAAGCCCGCATCGCTCTGGCGGTGATCGACAAGGGTCTGATTGCGCCGGAAGGGATGACCCTCGGGCAGCCTTTCCACGATCTGCCGCGCACGGGTCAGCCGCGCTTCGGGCGGCAACCCCGCGAACAACGCCCCGAACGCCGCCTGCAACGGATAGACACCGGATCGCCCGTAAGGCGCATAAACCATGATGCCCGCAGCCCCACCGGGCGCCAGGGCCGCGCGCAAGGCCGCGAAGCCCGCATCGGGGTCGGGCAGATGATGCAGCACGCCGCAGCTGTCGATGTAGTCGAACCGCCCCAGATCCGGCGCCTCGAGCAGCGAGCCCGTGTGAAACGTGATCCCGGACAGCCCCCGCGCCGCGATCCGCGCCTCGGCGATGCGCCGCGCGGCCCCCGACAGATCCACATAGGTGATCTCGTAAGGGCGCCCCGCCGAGGTCAGGATCTGCGCCAGCTGGACAAGCCCGTCCCCGGTGCCGCCGCCCGCCACCAGGATCTTCAAGGGCTGCGTCCAGTCCCGCGCGCCTCCCCAGAGGAAATGATCCATCTCGAGCGGATGCGAGGGCGATCCGGTGATCAGCCGGCGCGCCTCATCCGCCGGATCCCGCTCGGGATAGGGATAGACCTCGTATTGCTCGGTGACGCTGACCAAGGCGCGCTCCTGTCCTGCCGCAGGGGCAAACTACGCCGCCCGCCCGGCGAAGAAAAGCGGGCCGCACCGGCCCGGCCCGCGCCTTCGCGCCCGCCACCAGACCCACGGTCGGGCCCCGACCTCTCACCTTCCCTTCGTCCCGATAGCCGGGCCCTGCGCGGCGTCCTTTGCCTCACAGCGGACCCGCCGCCTCTCCCGAAACCTGCCCGGGTCCGCAGGCACTGCCCCCTCTTGCCCTTCACCTTTCTGAAAAAACGCAAACAAGACAGACCCCAAGCGGCGCCCCGCCCGGATAGACGCCGGACAAAAAAACGCGCGCGAGGCGGCAGCCTCGCGCGCGCGGATCGGGCCGGGCGAAGCCCGGGCCGAAACCCCTCTTACTTCATGGTGATCCGGCCATCGGTATAGGGCGTGTAGGGCCCGTTTTCCGCCAGATATTCCGCGGTCACATCCGCGACGTCCGGGCCGTAATCATAGGCGTCCTGGGCGTCGATGAACATGCGATAGCCGTCGCCGCCATTGCGGACGTAATTGTTCGACACGACACCGTACATGGTGTTCGGATCGATGGGCGCGCCGTCCACCATGACGTCCGAGATACGTGCGCCCGGCTCGGCACTCGCATCGACGACGAAGGACAGGCCCGCGACCTGCGGGAAGCGGCCCGCGCCTTCCTCGATCTGGCTGACGCCGTTCTCCAGCGCCTCGACGATCACCGCGCCCGAGACGCGGAAGGTCGAGAGCGTGTTCTGGAACGGCAGCACGGTCAGCACTTCGCCCATCGTCACGTCGCCCGCATCGATCGAGGCCCGCAGACCGCCGCCGTTCTGGAAGGCGATCTGGATGCCCTGATCGGCCACCCGATCGAGCATCGCATCGGCCACGAGGTTGCCCATCTCGCATTCCATGGCCCGGCAGCTGTCGCGCTCGCCGTCGATGGCCTCGGAAGTTTCCGCGACGACCTCGTTGCGGATCTCGTCGAGCGGCTGGGCCGCCTCGGCGATCCGCGCGACCACAGCCTCGGCTTCCGCGACGCCCGCATCCATGATGATCGGCGCGCCCGCCGCCTCGGTCAGGTTGCCCTCATCGTCGAAGGTCACGTTCAGCTCGCCCAGGAACTTGCCATAGGCATAGGCCTGCACGATGGCAGTGTTGCCCACCATGGTCGGGTACGGGCCGGACGCCCCGTCCATGTCGCCCAGCAGCGTGTTGGTATGCCCGCCCACGATCACGTCGACGCCCGTGGTCTCCTCGGCCACGCGCTGATCGATGCCGTAGCCCGAGTGCGACAGCACGATGATCTTGTTCACGCCGTCGGCGGTCAGCGCATCGACTTCGGCCTGCACTGCGGCGACCGGATCCAAGAAGGTCACGTTCGGCCCGGGCGAGGCCAGCTCGTCGGTATCCTCGGGCGTCAGACCGATCAGGCCCAGCCGCTCGCCGCCGCGCTCGATCACCGTCGATTTGGTGATCGCATTGGCCAACTGCGGCTCCTGGCTGATATCGGCGTTCGACATCAGCACCGGGAACTCGACCGCATCGACGAAGCCGCGCAGCACTTCCGGGCCATCGTCGAATTCGTGGTTGCCCACGGTCATCGCGTCATAGCCCATCTGGTTCATCATCTCGGCGGCCAGCTTGCCCTTGTAATAGGTGTAGAACAGCGTGCCCTGGAACTGGTCCCCGCCATCGACAAGGATCGAATTGTTCGAGCGCGTGCGCGCGTCGGTGATCGCGGTCATCAGACGCGCGGAGCCGCCGAAGCACTCGCCCGCGGCGTTGTCCTCGGAGCCGCAGGTCGAATCGTATTTGCTGATCGGCTCGAAGCGCGCGTGAAAATCGTTGGTATGCAGGATGGTCAGCGAATAATCCGCCTGGGCGGTGCCCGCGATCAGGGCGAGACCGGCTGCGCTGGTGAGCAGACGAAACGACATGGTGATTCCTCTCTGTCGGGATGTGTCTTTTTGTTTTGTGCCGTGATCGTGCAACGGCGCCGTGACATAGTCAAAGCTGACGCGAGGGCTGGAGCCCATGATTTTCGCTTGCGCCCGGATGCGCGGCGTTCGCGCGGCCAACCCGTGTCGCCCTCTTGACCGGCGCGGTCCGCGCGGGCACAGCATCCCCCATGCTGATCTACAAAATTCTCCGGGCCTCCGAATGGGCCGAGCTGGAGCGCGCGGACGAGACCGCGGGCGCGCCCATCGACGTGGCCGATGGCTATGTGCACTTCTCCACCGCCGAACAGGCCGCCGAGACCGCGGCAAAGCATTTCGCGGGCGAGACCGGCTTGAAGCTGCTGGCCTATAACGCGGACGATCTGTCCGCGCTGACATGGGAGCCGTCCCGCGGCGGGCAGCTTTTCCCGCATCTCTACGCGCCTCTGCGCCGCGATCAGGCGCTCTGGGTCGCGGATCTGCCGCTCGAGGACGGACGCCACGTCTTCCCCGAGGGCATGGTATGAGCCTTGCGGAGCGCGCGGGCCTGGCACTTCTGCGCCAGGTCGATCCCGAACGCGCCCATGGCCTTGCGATCCGCGCGCTGCAGGCGGGGCTTGCCCCCGCGCCGGGGCCTTTCACCTCCCCGCGCCTGCGCACGCGGCTCGCGGGTCTCGATCTGCTCAATCCCCTGGGTCTTGCCGCGGGGTTCGACAAGAACGCCGAGGCGCTGTCAGGCCTTGCGCGGGCGGGTTTCGGTTTCGTCGAGGTCGGCGCGGCCACGCCTCGCCCGCAGCCCGGCAATCCGCGCCCGCGTCTCTTCCGGCTGACCGAGGATCGCGGCGCGATCAACCGGTTCGGCTTCAACAATGATGGCATGGAGGCCATCGCCGCGCGGCTTTCGCAGCGCCCCCGGTCCATGGTGTGCGGCCTCAATCTCGGCGCCAACAAGGACAGCGCCGACCGCGCCGCGGATTTCGCCACCGTGCTCGCCCATTGCGGCCCGCATGTGGATTTCGCCACGGTCAACGTCTCCTCGCCCAATACCGAGAAGCTGCGCGATCTGCAGGGCAAGGACGCGCTCTCGGCGCTTCTGGGCGGTGTGCTCGAGACGCGCGACACGCTCGACCGCCCCGTCCCGGTCTTCCTCAAGATCGCCCCGGATCTCGACGATCAGGGTCTGACTGATGTGGCTGAGGTCGCCCGCGCCACCGGCATCGACGGGATCATCGCCACCAACACGACGCTTGCGCGCGACGGGCTCCGCTCGTCCCATGCGGGTGAAGTCGGCGGGCTGTCGGGCCGCCCGGTCTTCGACCGGTCAACCCGCGTTCTGGCCCGGTTGTCGCAGCTAACGGGCGGCGACATCCCCCTGATCGGCGTCGGCGGGATCGAGAACGCGGAGACCGCGTGGCAGAAGATCCGCGCGGGCGCCTCGGCGCTGCAACTCTACACCGCACTGGTCTATGGCGGATTGAGCCTTGTGCGCGAGATTACCGAAGGGCTCGATGACCGGCTCGAAGCCCATGGCTTCGCCTCGGTCGCCGAGGCCGTGGGCACCGGACGGGAGGCATGGCTTTGATCTTCTGGCACAATCCCCGCTGCTCCAAATCGCGGCAGGCCCTGGCGCTGCTCGAGGATCGGGGCATCACCCCAGAGATCCGCCGCTATCTGGAGGATGCCCCCGATGCGGAGACCCTGCGCGATCTGCAGGCGAAGCTGGGGCTTCCGGCGATCGAGATGATGCGCGTGAAGGAGCCAGAATTCAAAGCCGCAGGGCTTTCGCGCGACAGCGCCGAGGCCGATCTGATCGCAGCGATGGTCGCCGCCCCGAAGCTGATCGAACGGCCCGTGCTGATCGCAGGTCAGCGGGCAGTGATCGGCCGCCCGCCGGAGCGGGTGCTCGAGCTCATCTGATCCGCGCCCCTCTGTCCCGGGCTCGCCCCAAGACACCGCTGTCCCGGGCTCGCCCCGGGACCTCGACGCCCCGGATCTGCCTACCATTGCCTAGGTATATGGACGCCTGCCACTGGTGCCATGGCACCCCAGTTCAAAGCCGCGGCACGGCCTCCGCATCGCGCGCGGCGGCGACGAAGGCGCGCATCTTCTCCGCATCCTTGAGACCCGGCGCGGCCTCCACCCCCGAGGACACGTCGAGCTGCTTCGCGCCGGTCATCCGCACCGCCTGCGCGGCCGTCTCGGGCGTCAGCCCGCCCGCCAGCATCCACGGCACCGGCCAGCGGCGCCCCTGCACCAGCCGCCAGTCGAAGGCCAGCCCGTTGCCGCCCGGCAGCGCCGCACCTTCGGGCGCCTTCGCGTCGATCAGAAGCTGATCGGCCACGCGCCCGTAAGCTGCCACCTTTTCCAGATCGGCCTCCGTCGCCACCCCCAGCGCCTTCATCACCGGCAGGCCCATCCGTTCGCGCACTTCCGCCACCCGCTCGGGCGATTCGGATCCGTGAAGCTGGATCATGTCGAGCGGCACGCGGGCTGCGATCTCCTCCAGAAGCGCGTCGTCCGGATTAACCAGCAGCCCCACCTTGGCGATGCCGAACGGCGCGTCCACGGCCAGGTCGCGCGCCTGTTCGACGCTGACATTGCGCGGCGATTTCGGGAAGAAGACGAAGCCCAGATAGGACGCGCCCGCTTCGGCGGCAGCCGCCACGTCTTCCGCGCGGGTCAGCCCGCAGATCTTCACACGGATATCGGTCATGACCCGTCCCGTCCGGTCGTCTTGGAAAGTGTAACGGGCCCCTGATCGGGGGCCCGGGACGTCAGCTCGCCTGATCGAGGATGGCCAGCACTTCGTCCTTGTCCTTGTCGCGCTCGGTCTGGGTGCGCTTCAACTCTCGCTCCAGTCGCTTGACCTCACGGTCCTTGCGCGCCGCCTCGGCGCGGTGCTTGTGCTCGCGCAGCCATTCCCAGACGAAACCCAGGATCAGCCCCGCGACGATGCCACCGAAGATCACGATGAACAGCGGCAGCGAAATCTCGCGCTGCAGGCCCAGCAGATCCGACAGGCCCGAGGGCAGCAGCTGCAGCGTGACGAGGCCGCGATTGGCCAGCGCCACGGAAATCAGGACGATCGCCACCGCGGCGAGGAATGCATAGCGGATATATCTCATGTCTGGGTCAGGCCTTTCCGTTCAGACGGTCGCGCAGCAACTTCCCGGTCTTGAAGAAGGGAACGTGCTTTTCCTCCACTTCAACCGCTTCGCCGGTGCGCGGGTTCCGTCCGGTGCGCGCATCACGCTTCTTGACCGAGAACGCCCCGAAGCCGCGCAGCTCGACACGATCGCCACGCGCCATGGCGCCCGTGATCTCGTCGAAAATGGTGTTCACGATGCGCTCCACGTCGCGCTGATAGAGGTGCGGATTGTCATCCGCAATTTTCTGGATCAGTTCGGACCGGATCATCCACATCTCCCCCTGAAGGCGTCTTGAAGCGCGTTTGCTGACCAGCACTATAGGCGCTGCTTGGGCAGACCGAAACTGTTTCCATGGGCTTTGAGCAGGGAAATCGGGGGTTTAAGGGGCGCGTTCTGCCCCGCGATCCCCCCTGCCCCGCGACCGACGACCGCGAGGCCGCGCCGTCAGGGGCGGACGAGCTGCCCGATTCGGGACAGAAAAAGACCCCGGAGCGGCGGGCGCACCGGGGTCCTGTCATCTTCGATGAAGCGGATCGCTTCGATCAGTCGTCCTTGTTGCCGCCCAGGGCCGCGCCAAGGATGTCGCCCAGCGATGCGCCGGAGTCGGAGGAGCCGTACTGTTCGACCGCTTCCTTCTCTTCGGCGATCTCGCGCGCCTTGATCGAGAGGCCCAGACGACGGGTCTTGCTGTCCACGTTGGTCACGCGCACATCGACCTTGTCACCGACCGAGAAGCGCTCGGGGCGCTGCTCTGCGCGGTCGCGCGACAGGTCCGAGCGACGGATGAAGGACTTCATGCCCTCATACTCGACCTCGATGCCGCCATCCTCGATCGCGGTGACTTCCACCGTGATGATCGAGCCGCGCTTCGTGCCACCCACGGCTTCCGCGAACTTGTCGCCGCCGAGCGCCTTGATGGAGAGCGAGATGCGCTCTTTCTCAACATCGGTTTCCTGCACGACCGCCTGGACGACGTCGCCCTTGCGGTAGTTCTGGATGGCGTCTTCGCCACGCTCGTCCCAGCTGAGGTCCGACAGGTGAACCATGCCGTCGATGTCGCCGTCGAGACCGATGAACAGACCGAATTCGGTGATGTTCTTGACCTCGCCTTCGACCTCGGTGCCCGAGGGATGCGTCTCCGCGAAGACTTCCCACGGGTTGCGCATGGTCTGCTTCAGACCCAGCGAAACGCGACGCTTCGCGGCGTCGATCTCGAGGACCATGACTTCCACTTCCTGCGAGGTGGAGACGATCTTGCCCGGATGGACGTTCTTCTTGGTCCAGGACATCTCGGAGACGTGCACGAGGCCCTCGACACCCGGCTCCAGCTCAACGAAGGCACCGTAATCGGTGATGTTCGTCACGCGGCCCTGATGCACGGAGCCCAGCGGGTACTTCGCGCCCACCAGATCCCACGGATCTTCCTGCAGCTGCTTCATGCCGAGGCTGATGCGGTGCGTCTCGCGGTTGATCTTGATGACCTGCACCTTGACCGTCTCGCCGATGGCGAGGATCTCGGAGGGGTGGTTCACCCGGCGCCATGCCATGTCGGTGACGTGCAGCAGGCCGTCGACACCGCCGAGGTCCA
>CAZTEV010000064.1:0-13095 GCA_964612785.1 uncultured Roseivivax sp.
AGGGCAACGACTCGATCAAGAACGCGACCTCGATCCTCGACTACATCTTCCGCGAACTGGCCGTGTCCTATCTCGACCGGACCGATCTGGCCCATGTGAAGCCCGAAGGCGCCACCTTCGACGATCTGGGCCGCGGCGAGGAAGAGGGCGTGTCCAACGTCAAGGAGCTGTCCGAAAGCGCTGCCTCCAAGTCCTTGGAAGTGCTGAAGCAAATCAGCTCTTCGGGCTATCTGCGCAAGCGCGTGCCGCAGGAATTGGTGGTGCTTCAGGGCGGTCAGGCCACGGCCTTTGCCGCGCCCGACAATGCCTCCGCGGCGCTGGCCACGCTGATCCCCGAGACGAAGACCACGACGACGCTCGCCATGAAGTCCGAAACGACGACCGGACCGGCAGCGGGGATGGACGCCTCCGCCAAGGCCCGCATGCAGGGCTTCGAGGGTGAGGCCTGCGGCGAATGCGGCAACTACACGCTGGTGCGCAACGGCACCTGCATGAAGTGCAACACCTGCGGCGGCACCTCGGGCTGCAGCTGAGGAACAGAGTCACGAGGCGGGTGCGCTCGCCTCGGCGCCGATCTGGCCGCAGGCAGAAAACAAACGGGCGGTAAACGATGAGCCGGATTGGCAAGACTGGGGGTCCCTTCGGGGGCCCCTTTTTCTGTCTGCTTGGCGGGGGGCCGCAGACAACCGGTAAAGTTTTAGGAAAGGCTGGCGGCAGGGTCGGGCAGGGATTCAGTCAATATTAAACTCCGAGGGTCAGGAAAGGGCATCTTGCCGGGGCGACCGGCCTCTTAACTCGGGATGAAAAGATGCTCAGACCTCCCCTTAGGGCCCTGTCCTGCTTGCTTGCCGCGGGCCTTGCGCTGCACGGGGCGCCTCTGGCGGCGGCCAACACGGCCAGCGACGCCATGGTGGCCTATGTGGCGCAACTACAGGACGACCTGGCGGCGACGCCTGAAATCTGGCGCGTTTTGCGTCTTTCGGGCAGCGCGCATGCCGATCTGTCGCAGGACGATATCCTCGTGCTCGACCGGCAATGGCGCGATCAGGTTGCGCTTTCGGATCGGCCCATCGTCGCGACGGTGCTCGACAATCCGGCCTCCGACGCGCTCCGCGCGATGCAGGAGGCCGCAGCGGGCCAGCTCACCGAAATCATCGTGATGGACACGGTCGGACTGAACGCCGCGATCAGCGCGGTGACCTCGGATTTCTGGCAAGGCGATGAGGCCAAACATTCCGAAACCTTCGGACGCCCGGCGGGCACCCTGCATGTGGGCGAGGTCGAATTCGACGAATCCAGCCAGACCTATCAGGTCCAGGTCTCCGCACCGCTGACGGATCCCGTCACGGGCGCGCCCCTGGGCGCCGTCACCTTCGGTCTGAACGCGGAAATGTTCTGAATTTCCCATAACAGGAGCTGTCCATGGCCGCCCGCCCCATCGTCTCTTTGCACTCGGTCTTCCTGAAACTGGCGGCCATGATCGTCCTGGCCATCGTCACCGTGGTCGCGGTTCTTGAAATCGTCACCATGCGCGGGTTCGACCAGGTCATCGCCCGGACAATCCAGGCGCAATCGGCGACCGAGACGGACATGTTCGCACGCTCCGTCGCGGGTGCGGTCCGGTTTGACAAGGCGGATGTGCTGGCCAGGCAGGTGGACGGGTTCATCGAGGCCACGAACGGCTCTCTTCGCGCGGTCGATGTCTACCGCACGGATCTGACGCCCGTCCTCCGGTCCGATCCGGCCATTCCCGCCGATACCGCGGCGCTGGCGCAACGCGCATTGGAGGAGGGGCGACAGGTTCAGGACCCCACCGGTCTGCAGACCGCGCAACCTTTGGTCTTCGGGCAGGATCAGGCGGTGATCGGCGTGCTCGTCACACTCTGGTCGACCGATGGCCTGAGCGCGGCGAGCCAGGAGATCCTGAATCGCGCTCTGCTGATCGCGCTGATCGCCTGCCTGATCGCCGTGGGCCTGGCCTCATACGCCATCTACCGCCTTGTTCGCCGCCCGCTCGTCACCGCACAGAACGAGATCGCCAAGCTGGAAACAGGCGATTTCGCGTTCACGCCGAACGGGATCGCACGGCGCGACGAATTCGGCCATCTGGCGCGCGCCATCGACGGGCTGCGTGATGCGTTGGCGCGCGGTGCGGACAGCACACGCGAAAGCATCCTGAAAAGCGCAGCGCTCGATCGCAGCTCTGCCGCGCTCATGCTGCTCGACGACCGCTTCACCATTACCCAGGTCAGCGCCAAACTCGCCAGCCTGCTCCAGACCCATCGGGACGCGCTGCGCAAGCTTCGCCCCGAGATCGACCTGGATCAGCTTCAGGGCGTCGGGATCGGCGCGTTCTTCCCCGCCGAAGACCTTGCGCAGCGCTTGCGCACCCTGGGCGGAGACACGTTGGAGCGGCGTCTGCAGATCGACGAGACCCGCATGTCCGTGTCGATCCGCGCGATCTTCGGCGCAGAAGGCGTGGTCTCGGGCTATCTGGTCGAATGGACCGATGTCACCCCGATCTGGCGCCAGCAGGCGCTGATCGCCACCATCGACGACATCCAGATGCGCGCGGACTTCGCGATGGATGGCCTTTGCCGCGAATCCAATGACCGGTTCTCGCAAACAATCGGCGCCGCTGCGCCAGATATGTTGCGCCTGCAGACGCTCCTGGCGCCCATGGAAGCAGAGACGGGAACATCCGTGGATGCACTGTTGCGCCAGTTGCGGGACGGCACGCCCCTCGTGGGCCAGGTCAAACTCGCCACTGGCGCGGAAATCCATACCATCGAGGGGTCGCTGTCCTGCATCCGCGATACCGACGGTCACGGCCTCAGCTTCCTGCTTCTGGGCACCGACATCACCGAAAAGGAACGTGGCCTTGCCCAGGCCGCGCGCGAACGCGAAGCCTCGGAGGCCGAGAAATCCCAGGTCGTACAGGCTCTGGGCGTCGGATTGCGCACGCTCTCGGATGGCGACCTGACCGCCGCCATATCCGAGACCTTTCCCGGCCGCTACGAACAACTCCGCGCCGATTTCAATCAGGCCGCCCAGAAACTCGCCGCCGCCCTGCGCGAGATCGCCGAGAACGCGGAGAATATTCGCAACGAATCGGGCGACATCACCACCACCGCGGATTCGCTCTCGCGCCGCACCGAAAGCACGGCCGCCACGCTGGAACAGACCGCCGCGGCACTTGATGAATTGACCAATGCGTTGAAATCAGCCGCGGAAGGCGCGTCTCAGGCCGATACCGTGGTCAAAAGTGCCCATCGCAAGGCCGAGGCCTCGGGCGATGTGGTGGTCCAGACCGTCACCGCCATGGATGCCATCGCGCGGTCTTCCGAACAGATCACGTCGATCATCCGCGTGATCGACGACATAGCTTTCCAGACCAACCTCCTCGCGCTCAATGCAGGGGTCGAAGCCGCCCGCGCAGGCGATGCAGGACGCGGCTTTGCCGTGGTCGCCTCCGAGGTGCGCGCGCTCGCGCAACGCTCCTCCGAGGCCGCGCGCGAAATCAATGGGCTGATCGCGGAATCAGGCGGGCATGTCGCGAAGGGCGTGGAACTTGTAGGTCAGACCGGCGACGCCCTGCGCGACATCGTGGGCTCGGTCACCGAAATCTCCGGCCTCGTGTCGGAGATTGCGGCCTCCGCGCAATCTCAAAGCCTCAGCCTCGAAGAGATCAATGGTTCGGTCAACAAGCTCGACCAGTCGACCCAGCAGAATGCCGCCCGGCTGGAAGAGACGACCGCCGCCAGCGAAGCGTTGCGCAAAGATGCGGTCTCGCTCGTCCAGACCTTATCGCGCTTCCGCACGGGCGCGCGCACAACGCCCGCCCGCCCTGATCCGGCGCCGCAATCCGCGCCTGTCACCCACCTGCCGGTTGCCGCCAACGGCGCGGCGCCCTCCGCCGCTATGGCCGCTCCGGGGGAGGCCGCCAAATGGGTCGATTTCTGATGTGGGGTCTCGGATCGGCAGGGCGGGCATCAAGCGGGGGCGCGCATGTCCACATTTGAACGGATGCAGGAAGATCCGACTCGAAACGTCCTCGTCGTGCAGGGCGAACACCGTGTCACCGGCGACAACGATGTCCTGCTGACGACCCTCCTGGGTTCCTGCGTGGCGACCTGCCTGCACGATCCCGTGGCCCGGATCGGCGGTATGAACCATTTCCTCGTAGCCGATGGGGGAGGCGACGCTGCAGGTGCCGAACGCTACGGCCTTTATGCCATGGAAGTCCTGATCAATGGTCTTCTGAAACTTGGCGGTGACAAAAGACGCCTGCAGGCCAAGGTCTTCGGCGGGGCGACGATGACCGACGGCATGGGGCGCATCGGGGCGGCGAATGCCGCCTTCGCCCGCCAGTTTCTGCAGACAGAAGGCATTGCCATTTTGGCCGAGGATCTGGGCGGGACGCTGGCCCGCAGGGTCCGGTATCGCCCCACAACCGGCCGCGCGAGCCTTTTGCACATCGACAATTACCACGATCCAGATCTGGCCGGACCGCGCAAGCCCACCCCGCAAAGCGATGTCATTCTGTTCCAGGAGGGGCCATGACCGAAATCATCGATCTGCCGGAAAAACTGGATACGTCCATGGCCCATGGGCTTGGTCAACGCCTGGCCGCGGCCATGGAAGGCGGTCTTCTGATCGACGGTCAGCGGGTCCAAAGCCTGGGCACGCTCTGCGCCCAGACCCTGCTCGCAGCAGAACGCAAGGCGATGCAGGACGGCAAGCCCTTTCAGCTTCGCGCATCCCAGGCGATGCAGGACGATCTGCGCCTCCTGGGACTGGCCGAACTCGCGCGCGCCCAGACAGAGTTTCAAAGCGGAGACATGACATGACAATCCGTATTCTAGCGATCGACGATTCTCGCACGATCCGGGAGATGCTGCGCCAAAGCCTGCGCCAGGAAGGCTTCGACGTCACGGTTGCGGAGGACGGCGTGGCAGGCCTCGAAGAGGTCGAGAAGACGCGCCCCGACGTTGTGATCACCGATATCAACATGCCACGGCTCGACGGGTTCGGTGTGATCGACGGGATCCGCCAGGGCGCCACACATCCCAGCGTCCCGATCCTCGTGCTGACCACCGAAAGCGGCGCGGATCTGAAGGATCGGGCGCGCCGTTCAGGCGCGACCGGCTGGATCGTGAAACCCTTCGAGGACCGCAAGCTTATCTCTGCCATCCGCCGCATCGCCTCGGTCGGTCCGCAATGAACGGGCTTGAGGAACTCCGCTGGACATTCTTTCTTGAATGCGCCGAACTGCTTGAGGCCCTCGATGACGGCTTCGATCGCCTGGCCGAGACGGACGAGAATGCGCCTCTCGACCTCGAGGAGGTCAATGCCGTCTTTCGGGCCGTGCACTCGATCAAGGGAGGGGCGGCGTCTTTCGCGCTTGATGATCTCGTGCGGTTTGCGCATGACTTCGAGACCGTGCTCGATGCGATGCGGTCAGGTCATCTGACACCGGATCGCGAAGAATGGCGCATTCTGCGGCAATCCGGCGATATTCTGGCGGAGCTGGTTGCCGCCGCACGGGACGACACGGCTGTGGACATTGCTCGCCATGCGGAGGTGCGGGTGGCGCTGGCCGGTCTGATCGGGGCGAAAGCCGAGCCCGATCACGACGCTGATCCCGAGGGCGCGGACGCTGTCTTTCAGCCCGCCCCCCTCGATCTCGGGTCGGAGACGGAGCCTGTTTTTGCACCGGTTTTGCTGGGGCTCGACGGCGATCTGGAAGAGGCAGCACAGGACGGCCCCGGCATCGGCGAAGACGCGGGGCAGGCATCGGACCTGCGCCATTTCGAAGTGGCTTTCGCCGCGCATCCCACGCTTTTCCAAAACGGCCACGATCCCGTACACCTGTTCCGCGAATTGTCCCAGATGGGCACGCTGGATGTCGCGGTCGACAGCACGGACCTTCCCGAGATGCCTGATGCCGGGCATTGCTACCTGCGGTGGACGCTCCGGCTCAGCACCACCTGCGATGAGGAAGACATCCGCGAGATCTTCGAATTCGTGGAGGTGCTCGCCGATATCAACATCACCCGCATTGATGTGCCGGAAACCAAACCGGGGCTTGCGCCCGTGACCGAGCCGCCCGAGGAAGCTGACGCCCGCCCCGAGCCTGAAAGCGCAGAGATCCGACATCCCGCGCAGCCCGACGCTCGCCCGCCATCGACGGATCCGAAAGCCGCAGCCTCGGGCGAACAACGCAAGGCCGCGCCCCCGAATGCCAGAAAATCGACCGTCCGGGTCGACCTGGGCCTGGTCGATGACCTGATCAACATCGTGGGCGAGCTGGTCATCAACCAGTCGTTTCTCAGCCAAAGCATTGCCGATGCCGGATTGTCGGGCCAGCCGCACCTGACAGCAGGGTTGGACGAGTTCAAGAACCTGGCGCGCCAGATCCAGGAAGGGGTGATGGCGATCCGGGCGCAATCGGTCAAACCCCTGTTTCAGCGTATGGCGCGGATCGTGCGCGAAGCCTCCGCCGTGGCCGATAAGCCCGTGCGCTTTGAGACGTCAGGCGAGGCGACGGAGGTCGATACCACCGTGATCGAACGGCTCATCGATCCCCTGACCCACATCTTGCGCAATGCGGTCGATCACGGGCTCGAGGATGCTGACAAACGGATTGAGGCCGGAAAACCCCCAGAAGGGGTCGTGCGCCTTGCCGCCGATCACCGATCCGGCCGCGTCTTGATCGAGGTCTCGGACGACGGCAGCGGCATCAATCGCCCCAAAGTGCTCGCCATCGCTAAGGAGCGGGGGCTCTTGCCCGCCGATGCCACACCCCCGGATGAAGAGATCGACCGCCTTCTGTTCCAGCCCGGATTTTCCACCGCCGATGCGGTGACCGATCTGTCCGGCAGGGGCGTTGGCATGGACGTTGTGCGCAGCGCGATCCAGAAACTGGGCGGACGCATCAACATCGCCTCCACGCCCGGGCGTGGCACCACCATCTCGATCTCGCTGCCGCTGACGCTTGCCGTGCTCGAAGGGATGATCGTCAAGGTGGTCGGGCAGACCATGGTGATCCCGATCAACGCGGTCATCGAAACCCTGCGTCCCAGCCCCGAGGAGATCGAGCCGCTGACGGAAGGCGCTGAAGTCGTCCGGGTGCGCGACCGGCTGGTGCCGATCGTCGATCTGGGACGGGTCTTCGGCTATACCCACCCGCGATGCGCCGACAGGGACCGGGTGCTTTTGCTGGTCGAGACCGAGCAGGGGCGCAATTGGGCGCTTTCGGTCGACGAAATTCGCGATCAGCGCCAGGTCGTCATCAAAAGCCTCGAGGAAAATTACGGCCGTGTGCCCGGCGTGGCCGCCGCGACGATCCTCGGCGATGGCCGTATCGCCCTCATCATCGATCCCGAAGAAGCGATCCGCAGCGCCACCGACAGCGATCAGATCCCCGATGTGCTGAGCCGGGCCGCGCGGCAGGAACCGGAGGACCGCCATGTCGACGCCTGAGCCCATCCACGGAACCGAGCCTCCGGGCGACGGGATGCAGAAAGACCACCGCGAATTGGTCACCTTCCGCATCGGCGAGCAGGATTTCAGCATGGATATCATGCTGGTGCGGGAAATTCGCGGCTGGTCCGAGGCGACGGTGCTGCCTTACGCGCCGCCCTATGTGCTCGGCGTGATCAATCTGCGCGGTGCGGTCGTGCCGATCATCGACCTGGCCGCGCGGCTGGGCCTGCCACCGACTGAGCCCGGGCCCCGGCACGTCATCATCATCGTGGCCGATGGCGACCGGTTGACCGGATTTCTGGTCTCGGCGGTCTCGGACATTCTCAGCGTCGGCGGCAATGAAGTACAGTCCGTGCCCGCGCTCAACGACATGAATGCCTCTTTCCTGTCGGGCGTCATCACGTCAAAGTCGCGCCTTTTGCGCATTCTCGATGTCGCCGCGGCCCTGCCTGCGCGCGAGATGGAGGCGGGGGCCAGCACCCGTCTGGAACCCGAATGTCTAAGCTGAGCGCGGAGTTCGTCACTGATCTGGATGCGGCAAGCTTTGCACGCATCGCGGAGGTTCTGCACGAAATGGCGGGGATCCGACTTGAGGCGGCGAACCGTTCGCTCGTCGTCTCGCGGCTGTCCAAGCGCCTGCGCGCCCTGGGTCTGGCCTCGTTCCGCGAATATTGCGCGCTCGTCGCCAATCCGACGGAACGTGTGGAGCGCTACGAGATGGTGCTGGCGCTGACCACCAACACGACGCGTTTCTTCCGCGAACCCGGGCATTTCGCGATCTATGAACGCGATCTGTTGCCGCGCCTTGTCAATCGTGCCCGGGCGGGCAGCCGCGTGCGGATCTGGTCCGCGGGCTGCTCCTCGGGCGAGGAGGCGTGGTGCCTTGCGGCGCTGACGCTCCGCGCCTTTCCCGATGCGAACCGTCACGATCTTCGGATCCTCGCCACCGATATCGACCGCACCGTGCTCGCCACCGCCGAAGCCGGGCTTTATCCCGGACGCGCGGCCGCTGCGGTGCCGCCCGATATGACCAGCTTGATGTTCCGCCCCGCCGAGGATGGCAGCGGCCAGATGGCGATCCGCGACGAATTGCGCGCGCTCGTCACGTTCCGTTACCTCAATTTCGTCGAACCCTGGCCGGTCAGCGGCCCCTTCGACGCGATCTTCTGCCGCAATGTGGCGATCTACATGGACGAAGAGACCCAGGCGCATCTCTGGCGCGGCCTCGAATCCGTGCTCGACCCGGATGGATACCTGTTTCTCGGCCATTCCGAACGGATCGGAACCGAGCTCGAGGACCGGCTCGAGCTGTTCGACAAGACCTCTTTCCGCCGCCCGGCCAATCTGCGCCGCCAAACCCAGTCAGGAACCTGAGCCATGGCCTTGCGTGACAAACTGAGCGTTCTCGTCGTCGATGACATGAGCACGAGCCGCGGATTGATCCTGATGGCGCTCGACGAGATCGGCATCAAGAACGTGGATTTCTGCGCCGATGGGCGCGCGGCGCTGGCGAAATTGTCCGCGCAGCCCCGCCATCTGGTGATCTCGGATTACAACATGCCCGATGTGAACGGTCTGCAATTGCTGCATGCGCTCCGCAGCGCGGAGAAGACCAAACGGATCGGCTTCATCCTGATCTCGGGGCGGTTGGATGACGCAATCGTCACGCAGGGCCGCAAGCTCGGTCTGAACAACGTGCTGCAAAAACCCTTCGATACCGCGCAGATGAAGGCATGTCTGCAATCCGTGGTCGGGCCGCTGTGACGCGCGATGGCCCGCACGGGGCGCCAGACACGACCGCACTGCCCGGGATCGGGCCGCGCGCCGGACAGATGGTTGGCTTGCCGGATCTGCTGCGCCGCCTTGCCGCCGAGATGGGCGCACTGGCCGCGCAAAGCCAGTCGATCGAGGACGGGCTGGCGGCGCTGCTGCCGCAGATGGGTGAAGTGGATCACAGTGCCGGGCTGGCGGATCTGCAAAACCTGGACCGGGTCATTCAGACCCTTGATGAGTTGCGCGGCTTTCTCGACCGCGCAGCAGACGTGGCGCCGGAGGGTGCGATGCTCGACCTGAGCGGCGCCGCCGGGGCAGTCAGACTGGGTGCGCTTGCGGCGGCGTTGCAGGGCGGACCCGCGCCGCCGCAAGCGGGCGATGGCGCTGTGGAATTGTTCTGATGCAAGGCGCCTCGGGCAGCGTTCAGCTGGCCATGCTGAAGCGGCTTGGATCCTCGGCCATGCCGGGATCCATACGCGCCGCCATCAGCCGGGCGTAGCGCATGTCGCTCAGCTGCAGCTGTCCGCCCGTCAGATGCGCGATGCCCGGCAGCTCCCGCAGCGCGGCCTCGATGCGCTGAAGATGAGGCGCGGGGTCCTGGCTGTGGGTCCGGGCAAGCGCTGCCAGATCGACCCGCCCGTCGCACATCAGCCGTTCGATGGCGGCGGCGGCCATCTGATCGGCCGCGCTCAGCGCAAAGCCCCGTGCGGTGGCTAGCGTGCCTGCATCGAGTGCGGTCGCCCAGTCGCGCGTGGCGGCCGCGTTCTGGGCATAGCCCTGCGGCAGCCGAGATATGGCCGAGGGGCCAAGGGCCACCAGCGTCTCCGCAGGATCGGTCGTGTAGCCCTGAAAGTTCCGCCGCAGCGTGCCGTCGCGCGCGGCGCGGGCCATGCTGTCACCGGGCCGCGCGTAATGGTCGATGCCCACAGGCACATAGCCCGCCGCGATCAGCCGGTCGCGGGCCTGTTCGGCCAGCGCAACCCGCGCTTCGGGGCCGGGCAGGGCGTCTTCGGGAATGAGCCTCTGACGCTTCGCCATCCAGGGCACATGGGCATAGCCGTATAGCGCGATCCGGTCGGGCGCGTGGCCCAGGATCACATCCAGCGTCGCCGCCAGCCGCGCAGGCGTCTGATGCGGCAGGCCGTAAAGCAGATCCATGTTCACCGAAGCCACGCCGCGCGCGCGCAGACCCGCCACCGCCTCGGCCGTGGTCTCGGCGCTTTGCTGTCGGCCGATGGCGTCCTGCACGACCGGATCGATGTCCTGCACCCCGATCGAGGCGCGCGTCATGCCCATCTCCACCAGCGCATCAAGCCGCGCCGCATCCAGTTCGCAGGGATCGATCTCGACCGATATTTCGGGCGCATGGGACAGATCGAAGGCCCGCCGCAGGACCAGCTCCAACCGGGCAATCTGATCGGGGCCAAGGAGGGTGGGCGTGCCGCCCCCCAGATGCAGCGCCGCGACCGGTTGCGCCCGCCCGATGGCGGCGGCCACGCGCGTCGTCTCCCGCTCCAGCGTGTCGAGAAAGCGCGACAGCGGTGCGGCGGTGGCCGTGCCTTGTGTCCGGCAGGCGCAGAACCAGCAGAGCCTGCGGCAGAACGGCACATGCACATAAAGCGAGATCGCCTTGGTCTCAGGCAGGGCGGCCAGCCAGTCGCGATAGAGCGCGGGCCCGACCGCGTCCGTAAAGCGCGTCGCGGGCGGGTAGGAGGTGTAGCGGGGCACTTTCGCCTCAAGCAGCGTGGTGCGCAAAAAATCCTGTGTCATGACAGGCTTTTGCATCATGCAAAGCGCATCTTGCATTGATGCAGATCAACGGAATTGATAGCGTTTCCGGTATGGTAGAACTCAAACCTGTCACCGGATGCGGCAATTGCCCGATCCGCCACAATGCGGTCTGCGCCGAATGCGACGCGGATGAATTGGCCGTGCTCGAACGGGCGAAATCCTATATCACGCTGCCAGCGGGCAGCCGTCTTGCGGATGCGGGCGAGCCGCTGAATTTCCTGTCCTCTCTCGTGACCGGCTGCGCGACCATGTCCCGCACGCTCGAAGATGGGCGTCGGCAGACCGTGGGGCTGCTGCTGCCCTCGGATTTCATCGGCAGGCCCGGGCGCGCGACCTCGCCCTATGACGTGGAGGCGGTCAGCGAGGTGACGCTGTGTCGCTTCGAGCGGCGTACCTTCGAGGAGCTGGTGCGCAACACGCCGCATATCGCAACGCGGCTCATGACCATGGCGCTCGACGAGCTGGACGCCTCGCGCGAATGGGCCGTGGTGCTGGGCCGCATGACCGCGCGGGAAAAGGTGCTGTCGCTTCTGGTGAACCTCGCCCGCCGCGCCGCTCAGCGCGAGGGCAAGACCACACCCGACACGGCGCTGACGCTGCACCTGCCGCTGTCGCGCGAAGGTCTGGCCGATTATCTGGGCCTCACGATCGAGACGACGAGCCGCCAGTTCACCGCGCTGCGCAAGGACGGGCTGTTCGAGATGGTGTCGAATCGCGAATTGCGAATCCCCGATTTCGAACGCCTGGTGCTGGAAGCGGGCGAAGACGACGATGGCGGCGTGATCGCCTGACCGCTTCGGGACAGGTCGGCCTTTCGCCGGTGTCGGGGCAAGGCCGCTCAGATCGACTTGGGTGATCCGCGTGCCCGCGAGGCGCGCATCCCATAGGGTCCACATCCTGAAAATATTGCGCCTGCCAGGCGCATATCGCTGAGGGAAGCGGCGCCGAGACCAGTGCTCCGCGCCCCGGCCGGCTGCCGGATATGCATCAGCTCTATTCCGGGAAAATTCCGGGCGCGCCCCCGAAACTCCGTCTCCAAACGACATCACAGCACGCCCGCCAGCACCGCATAAGCCCACCATTCCTGAGGCCCATCCACCGCGGGCATGCGGCAATGCAGCATCGTTGATCCATGTCAAAGCGGGCCTGAGGCGTTCGTGGCACCCCGGGACGCATCAGGCCGCCCCCGCGACCCAGCGGGCAGGCCCAAAAACGTCAAGGGAACGACAGACATGGTTTATGCAAGGCTTGCCCTTCTGGGCCTTGTGGCACTGATCGCGGCGATGGCCGCGAATTGGGGCCGCGACCTCGCCTATACCGTCCATGCGGCCATCATCATGGTCATCGCGGGCGGTCTTTTTCTTTGGGAATTGCGCAACGTGGACGAGCCGCGCCTCGCCGCCGATCAGGGTGCCTATATGGACGGCCCCATCCGCGCGGGCGTCATTGCGACGGCCTTCTGGGGTGTGGCGGGCTTTCTGGTGGGCGTGTTCATCGCCGCCCAGCTCGCCTGGCCCGCGCTCAATTTCGACTGGTCCGAGGGCTATGCCAATTTCGGCCGCCTGCGCCCGCTGCATACCTCGGCGGTGATCTTCGCCTTCGGGGGCAATGCGCTGATCGCGACCTCTTTCTACGTGGTGCAGCGCACCAGTGCCGCGCGGCTCTGGGGCGGGAACCTCGCCTGGTTCGTCTTCTGGGGCTATCAGCTTTTCATCGTGCTCGCGGCCACGGGCTATCTTCTGGGCGCGACCCAGTCCAAGGAATATGCCGAGCCGGAATGGTACGTCGATATCTGGCTGACCCTTGTCTGGCTGGCCTATCTGGCAGTCTTCCTCGGCACGATCTTCAAGCGCCGCGAGCCGCATATCTATGTGGCCAACTGGTTTTTCCTGGCCTTCATCGTGACCGTCGCGATGCTGCATGTGGTCAACAACCTGTCGATCCCGGTCTCGATCTGGGGCTCGAAAAGCGTGCAGGTCTTCGCCGGTGTGCAGGACGCCATGACGCAATGGTGGTACGGCCACAACGCCGTGGGCTTCTTCC
>CAZTEV010000065.1:0-13033 GCA_964612785.1 uncultured Roseivivax sp.
CGCCGGTATCGAAGACCCCAAGGGAGGAGGAGAGGGCCTTCGTCTCGGTGCCCCGGGGCCGGTCCGGCCGTGGGGCGAATTTGGTGGCGACGACCCCCAAGGGAGGAGGAAAAGAGGGCCGCCGCCGGGTCCAAAGGTCCAAGGGAGGAGGAGAACCTTCAGCTCGGTCGAGGAGGGGACCGCCGGGGTCCGATCCTCTGAATGGATGCGGCGACATCAGGGAGGAGGGAGATGCCGCCGCGGTGGATTGAAGACCCAAGGGAGGAGGGAAGGCCTTCAAAATCTGATCGGGTAACTCTCGAGCGTCTGTTCGGTTTCCCGAGTGTTGCCGAAAGTTTTATCTGTTGCGCCCGCGCCACTATAATGGCGCGTTGCGCGTCGTGTCTCAGTCGCCGTAGGCCGCCTGCCATGCGACACCGCGCAGCATCGACCGGGTCAGGCCCAGATCGGCCAGTTCGCGGTTCGACAGGGCGGACAGCTCGTTCAGCGTGGTGCGGTACACCCGACGACGCGCCAGGCGGTCGTACAGGTCGGCTTTGAGGCGGGCAAACAGGCCGTGATCGGCAGCGCCTTGTTGAATCTGTGCATAGGACATTGGGATGTTCCTTCGCATATGCGTCGTTGCGTTGATGCAAAGATGGGCCGGATGCTGCGCGTGCACAATGCCCGGTTCGACAAGGCTGCCATGCGGTCTGTGCATAAATAAAGTACCGTGAATTCAAGGTGCTGCAGGAAGATCTGATTTGGTTCCCGCGATTGACCCTACGTAATTTAGACAATTTTCGCAGGCCTGGTGAGCGTTTTTGCGAGGTTCCGGTGCTGCGCTGCAGCAGAAGCGTCGGGGGCGCCTGGCCCTCAGCGCCGGGCAAAGTTGAGCGGCAGATCGAAGCTGTATCCCGCATCGGTCAAACCCCGGGGCGCGGCAGGCAGGCGGGCGCGGCGCGCCGCCTCGAGCGCGGCCCGGTCCAGCGCAGCGTCTCCGGAGGAGGCGACGATCCCGGCCGACATCAGACGACCGGCGGGTGCCACGCGCAGTCGGATAACCACCTGTCCGGTGGCCCGGCTGCCGCGCGGATAGCGCTGGGCGCGTGCCACCGCGTTGCGGATCCGTCCGCCCCATTGGGCTCGCGCCTGCGCGACAGCCCCCGGCGACAAGCCGGTATCCTGCGCACGGGGCGGCGTCTGGCCGGCGCTTGGTGCGTCGCCCGTGCCGCGCGCGGTCCGACTTGTGGCCCCCTGGCTCGTTTGCGGAGCCGGACGCGGCGCTGGTGTCGCGCGCGTGGCTGGCTGGGCTGGGCGCTCCGGTGCAAGTCCCGCAGGGCGCAATGCCGGTCGTGCCGAGGTGCGGGGCGCGGCGGCCTCCGAATTCACGGGCGCTGTCGGCCGCGCGGCGGGCGCTGTGGCGATATCGGGGGCCGCCTCGGGTGTCTGACGTGGCGGGGACGGCAAGGCTGCGGGCTGGCCTGCGCGTCTGCCCGGCGCGGCATCGGGCGCAGGCTGCGCGAGGCGGGGCGCCTCGGACAGATCGCGGGATGGGGCGGTGATCGTATCGGGATTTTCAGGGATTGCGGGCAGGCTCGGTGCAGGCCGCGGCGCGGCAGGCCTGTCGGGGGTGGCCTCTGACCGTGCGGGCGCCGGGCTCAGATCGTCGGGCGGCCTGACCCGGCGTGGCGTTGCATCCGTACGGGGCAGGGCTGCCTCTAATCGATCCGGTGGCCCGGAGGGGGCGGGCGTGGCGAGGCCGGTCGCAACCTCGGGCGGCGCGGTCCAGCGGGCAACGAGCGCGGCAATCTCGCCTGGGGCGGCCAGCACGGTGACATCCGCCTCGCCGCCCGCCCCGCCGCTGCTGCCGCCCGTCTCTGCGCGCATATCCGCGCCGATCCAGCCGATCGCCCCCAGATGCAGCGCCAGCGCGAGCCCGCCGAACAGGACAGCCTCGCGCAGAGTCATGGTGCGGGGGCCGTGGTGGCGATGGTGATCTGGCCCGCGCCTGCGGCGGCAAGCTCGCTCAGGATCCGTGCGAGATCGCGTGCGGGGAGGGCGCGGTCGGCCTCGATCCGCACCGCGCCCGCTGCGGCGGCGGCGGCCAGCGCGGCGGCGCCTGCCGCGTCGCCGTGGGACAGGCGCCCGTCGGCGGCGATGAACAGCGGATGCGGCGCGTCTGCGGCGCCATCGGCCTCCGTCATCTCGGCCTCGGGCAGCGTCACCTCGAAGGGCGCGACGGGCGCGATCTGCGCGGTCATCAGGAAGAAGATGAGCAACAGGAAGACCACGTTGATCATCGGCACGACCGCCTCCCGCGCGCGGCGGCGGGGCCTGAGCGAGAGACGCCGGGCGGTCATTCGATCACCGCAAGCCGGGAATATCCCGCCAGGTCGAGCCCGGCGACGACCGCGACCAGATCGGCGGTGTCGGCGCCTCCCCGCGCGCGCAGGACGATGATGTCCTCGCGGCTTCCTGTCAGGGGCTCCAGTGCGGACAGAAGGGCCGACATGTCGGTCATCGGTGCGGCATTCAGCCAGAGGCCCTCAGCCCCGACCTCGATCAGGCGCGGGGGGCCGGAATACTCGGCCTGCGCCGCGCCCGAGGCGTGCGACAGGGCCAAAGGCGGCGCCGGGGCAAAGCGCGCGGCCAGCATGAAGAAGACGAGCAGCAGGAAGACGACATCGATCATCGGCGTCAGCGAAGGCCTGCGGCGGCGCGCGGCGCGGGGGGCGAGCCCGAGGCTCATGAGCGGTTGAGCACCCGGCTCGCCAGATCGTCGAGATCATGCGCCACCTGTTCGGTGACCGAATCGAACCACGACAGCGCGACCGAGGCGGGGATCGCCACGGCCATGCCCGCAGCCGTGGTCAGCAGCGCCTCCCAGATGCCGCCCGCAAGCGCCGCCGGATCGGCGCGCGCGCCGGTTTCCTGCAAGGCCTGAAAGGCGTCGATCATGCCCAGAATCGTGCCGAGAAGCCCCACGAGCGGCGCAATCGTCGCGATGAGATCCAGTGCGCGCAGCCCGCGTCCGGCCTCCATCAGCGTGGCGCGCGCGACGCGCAGCGTCTCTTCGCGGGCGGCCTCGGGCGGGCGGTCCTGCGCGGCCTGCATCGTGGCACGCAACACACGCGCGCGCAGGCCCGAGCGGCCTGCAAGCGCGGCCTCGGCTCCCGCATGATCGCGCGCCTCCCACAGGGCCACCGCGCGTTCGGCAGGCCCGCGACGCCAGGCGCCCATGCGCGCCAGCGCCCAGACCTTCCACAGGATCACCGCCAGAGTGACCACCGAAAGCGCCGCGATGACCCAAAGGGCGGGACCGCCCCGGTCGAGAAAGGCAAGAACATCCGTCATGGCAGCACTCCGTTACAGGCGGGGCAGGCGATCATGGCAGCACGCCCTCGGGGTCGATGACAAGGCCGCGCCCGGTCTCGATCAGACGCGCATCGAGGCGGAAGACGCGGGCCAGGTTGTCCTCGGTCAGCACCTCCGCGGCGGGCCCGTCCGCCACCTTGCGGCCTTGCTCCAGCAGAACGAGCCGGGTGCAATAGCGCGCGGCCAGGTTCAGATCGTGCAGCGAGGTCAGCACCGCGCGGCCCGCCTCGGCGAGGCGGCGAAAGGTCTCGAGCGTAGCGATCTGCGCGGCGGGGTCGAGCCCCGCGACCGGCTCGTCCGCCATCAGAAGCGGCGCCTCCTGCGCCAGTGCGCGGGCGATCAGCACGCGGGCCTGTTCGCCGCCCGAAAGCTCCGTCGCGCGGCGGGTCGCGAAACCTTGCAGTCCCATCGCCTCCAGCGCGCGGGATATGGCGTCGCGATCCGCCGCCCGGGCGTGTCCGCCATGGGGCAGGCGGCCAAGCGCCACCACATCGGCCACGCTGAGACCCCAGGCGATCTCGCGCGCCTGGGGCAGCCAGGCCGCGGCGCGGGCACGGGCGCGGGGCGGCAAAGCCGCGAGCGAGGAGGTGCCCTGGGCCGGCATCAACCCCAGCGCGCCGCGCATCAGCGTGGTCTTGCCCGCGCCATTGGGGCCCAGAAGGCCCACGACCTCGCCCGGGGCCACGGTCAGATCGACGCCGTCCACCACGGGGCACGCGCCGCGACGCACGGTGAGGGACGTGAGGCTCAGCGCGCTCATGTCAGGCCCGTCCGCGTGCGATAGATGAGATGCAGGAACAGCGGCGCGCCGATCAGCGCCATCACCACGCCGAGTTTCAGGTCCCGCTCGGGCAGCACGAGGCGCACCGCCAGATCGGCGGCCAGCACCATTGCCGCGCCGCCAAGCGCGCTTGCCCCCAGAAGCGCGCCGGGACGGGCGGACATGGCCGGACGCAGCACATGGGGCACCACGAGGCCCACGAAACCGATGGCGCCCGCGACAGCCGTGGCCGCGCCCACCGCTGCCGCGGTGCCGGTCAGGACCAGCAATCGCAGGCGCCGCATGGAAATACCAAGCGCCTCGGCCGCATCCTCCCCCAGCGTCAGCGCATCGAGCCCGCGCGCGGTCAGGGCCAGAAGGGCCATCCCGGCGACGATCAGCGGCGCGGCCAGGGCCACATGTTCCATCGAGCGGTCCGCGACCGAGCCCAGAAGCCAGAAGACGATCTCGGCCGCCGCATAGGGGTTGGGCGAGAGGTTCAGAACCAGCGAGGTCAGCGCGCCCGCAAGTGCTGAGACCGCAATGCCTGCAAGGATCAGTGTCAGAGACCCGCCGCGCGCGCCGGCAAGCGCCATCAGAAGGGCGACCGCACCTGCGGCGAAAGCCAGTGCTGTCACCGGAAGCGCCAGCGCGAAGGCGCCCGCGATCCCGGTCTGCAGCGCGATCACAGCGCCAAGCGCGGCGCTGCCCGACACGCCGATGAGGCCCGGCTCGGCCAGGGGATTGCGCAAGAGCCCCTGCATCGCCGCCCCCGCCATGCCAAGCGCCGCGCCCACCAGCGCGGCCAGAAGCGCGCGGGGCAGTCGGATCTCCTGCATGACGATGATGTCGAGCGCATCGCCCCGTCCCGCAAGTGCCGCAAGCGCGCGGCCCGGGGAAAGCGGTGCATATCCCACGAGCAGCGAGGCCAGCAGCATCGCGAGAACGAGCGCGCCGAGCGCGGCAAGGATCAGCCCCTGCCTCATCGCGCGCCCTCGGCCAGCATTCGCAGATCTGCGATGGCGTCCAGCAGGGCAGGCGTTTCGCAGCTCCAGCTCGCGCCCGCCTCGATCCGGTGGATGGGGGCGACGTCGGCGAGCGCGGGGTGGCTTGGCAGGTCGGTGGCGCGCGTGGGCCGCGCATAGGGCGCGGGCGTCAGGATCAGATCGGGCGCGGCGCGCACCGCCTCCTCCAGATGCAGCTTGCCGTAGCTCAGGCCCATTTCGGCGGCGATATTGCGCAGCCCCGCCGCGTCCAGAAGCGCATCGGCCATGGTCCCGCGCCCCGCCGTGCTGCCCTGGGGATAATAAAGAAGCGTCCGGGGCCCGTCCGGCAGGGGCGGGATCGCCGCCAGACCGGCCTCGAATTCGGAAATGAGCCGCGCCGCCTCCGCCTCCCGGCCCAGAAGCGTGCCCATGCGGGTCATGTGCGCGGTGACCTCGGAGAGGCTCGTGACGGGCGCGAACAGCGCGACCTCGTAGCCCAACCGTTCCAGCATCTGCACGGTCGCGCGGGTGGTGAAGGTGCCCGCGAGGATCAGATCGGGCTCGAGCCGCACGACCTCCTCCGCGCCGCCGCCATTGGCGGGGAGGCCTGACATCTCCTCCGCATAGGCCGAGGAGCGCGGATCGTGGGCCAGCGCGGAGACGGAGACGAGCTGGCCCGGTCCGGCCAGCAGAAAGGCAAGCTGATCGGTGCACACATTGAGCGACACGACCCGCTCGGGCGCGGCCCGGACGGGCGCGCCGAGGGCCGCGCAGACCAATGCCAGCGCGACCCCGAGACGGCGGAGATCAGAAGGACGCACGGACCCCGAAATAGGCCGAACGGCCCGGTGCCTCGTAATCGGGAATGATCTCGTAATCCGCGTCGAACAGGTTCTCGACCCTCAGATAGGCCTCGATGCTGTCGGTGACGTCGTAGGACAGGCGCGCATTGACCACGGTGTAATCCTCGACCGTCTCGACGCTCGAGAAATCGGCGTTGAACGTCTTGGGGAAATCCGCGACGTGGCGCAAGGTCAGCCCGCCTGCCAGCCGGTCGGTGATCTCCGCATCGACGCCCAAGGCCAGATCGTAGCGCGGCACGTTGAGTTGCGGATCGTCCGAGGCGTCGCGTGCATCGGTGTAGGTGAAGGCGCCGGTCAGGCCGATCCGGTCCCCCACGGGCAGGAACGCCGCAAGCTCCACACCCTCGGTCGTCGCCGTGCCGCTCGACTGCGCATAGGCGCCGAAGGGGGCGATGGTGCCGTCGAACACGATCAGATCGTCGATCTCGGTCTTGAAGAGCGTGGCCGAGACCTGGGCGCCATTGGCATAGACTTTCTCGATGCCGAGGTCGTAGCTGACGCTTTCCTCGGGATCGAGGGAGGCGTCGCCATAGGTGGGATCGTAAAGTTCATAAAGCGAGGGGGCGCGGTACCCGTTCGACACGCTGGCGCGGACAGTGATGTCGGGCGTCGCGCGCCATGTCAGCGCACCGCGCGCGGCGGTGAAGTCGCCGAATTCCGAATGGGTGTCGTTGCGCACTGACAGCGCAAGGTCCAGATCGGGCGTGGCCGCATAGACCAGTTCGGCGAAGGCGCCGTCGATTTCCACCTCGTCCGAGGCCACGTTGGCCTCCTCGATGGTGCGGTCGAGACCGAAGGACAGAAGCGTGCCGCCGCCCAGGTCCCATTCGCCCAGATAGCCGATCTTCTTGCGCTCGCCCTCAAAGAGGGAGGCCCCGAAGCTGTTTTCGGACTCGCGGCCGATCTGAAACTGCGACAGCTCCAGCGTGTGGGTCACGGGACCGGTCTGCAACTCCGCATAGCCGCGATAGCCGCGCTGGTAGGTCTCGTACTCGCCGTCTTCCACGTCTGCGGGGGTCAGGCCGAAGGTCGGATCGAAATCGCCCTCGGAGGCATTGTAGATCCCCGTCAGGCCAAGGCGCAGCGTGTCGGTCACGTCCACATAGGCGTCGAAGCTGGCTTGCCGGCCCTCGAAGCCGTCCTCTTCGTCATAACCCGGCAGATCGACCGCGCTGTAGCCGTCCGAGCGCGTCCCGCCCAGGGTGAACGCAAAGCCCGCCCGTTCGGTGGCGATGCCGTAGGACAGGGTGGCGGTCTGCGTCTCATAGGCGCCGGCCTCAACGGTCAGCTCGCCCTCGCGGCCCGGCGCGTCAGGGGCATCTGCGGCTGTCAGAGCGATCACGCCTGCGACCGCGTCCGCGCCGTAGATGGCCGATTGCGAGCCCTTGACGATTTCAGCGCCGCTGACGCCGCCTGCCAGGATATTCGACCAGTCGAACTGGCTTTGCGTGCTGGAGGGGTCGGTGACGTCGATGCCGTTGACCAGAACCGGCGCATAGCGCTGGGGCAGGCCGCGCAGGCGCACGAAGGCGGGCTGACCGGGACCACCCGTCTGCGTGTAGCTGACGCCGGGCGCGTTCGCGATGGTCTGGGCCAGCGTCTGCGACGGCGCCTCCTCGAGCGTTTCCTCGTCGATGACGTCCACCGTGGCTCCCGTGCGCGACAGCGGCAGGTCGGTCACGTTGCCGTAGATGGTGATCGGCGCAAGCTCGAGCACGTCTTGCGCGTGAACGGATAGGGGAAGCGACAGCGCAAGAACGCTGACGCCGGAGAACAGGCGGGACATGGGTATCCTTTCCCTCGTCTTGGCCATGGCGCGCATCCGGCAGACCACGGCGATTTTTATGGTGTTCTTGGAAAGGACGATGTCCCTCCCGGTGAACGGCGTGAAATGTCACCACTCCGGAAGGACCGTTTCCCGGGACGCGCCCCGCGCCCAGAAAGGGTGATCGCCGCGGCAGGTCTCCTGGCTTCGCGGGTCGTCACGCTGCATGGGCCTTCCCGGGCCTGAGCCCAGTGGCATGTGCCATGCGCGCTCGCCGCTGACAGTTGCGGGGGCAGCCGTGGAATCGCACCACGTTCCCTTTTCACCGGGCAAGGCCCGGACCGAGGCACAAACTGCGTAAGAGCGTGCGACCGTGAAAGCAAGGGCGGAATGCGCCGCCCGTGCAGGGGCGCATTGGGATGAGATGGGAAAAGGCGCGCGGCTGCCCGGCCGGTATGCGGTCCGGCCCGTTGATCCAGGGCGGGAATGGGTGGGCGCGCCGCGATCGGCGTGCGTTTGGGAATGGATGGGCAGAGCGATCAGGCGGTCGCTGCGCGAGATCTGTGGCCCTTCGGAATCACATGAGGGTGCAAGAATTCCCGCTGCTATGCGGGCTCTGGCGGTCCGGGATAGGGTCTGTCAGAGCGGGCGATAGGGATGAGCGATGCCAGAACCGCCCAAATTCTTGGAATTCATGGGATCGCACTGGGGCGCTGCACACATACTAAATATGGGAATAATTTCAGATAGGACATCAAAATAGGCGAAATTCATAGCGTCAGCATGCCACAAGATGTTGTTTTCCCAACCCTTCCCAAACAACATTTCGAAGAAACTGTGAAAAAATTTCTTGCGTCCCATGATTTCCCATGTCATCCATATTTCATCGACGAGGGCAGGGAAGACAGCGGACACAAAAACCAGCCGCGACACTTCTCCCGAACACAAAAATAAAAGAGCGGGTTTCATACAGGCACCTCGCTCTCGTCGACCAAAAACGGAATTCCGGCGCGCGGGCGAGCAGACATCCCCCCAGGTGGCGCGCGCAGCTGGGATCCTCCCGCCCAAGCGGGACCAAGGCGGCGGGTTGATCGATGGCAGCGGATCAACCCGCCGTTTTTACGTTTACCGGGGGCGGACAGTGAAAGGGCCGGGCAGTGGGCCGCAGGCTGAGGTTCAGAGGCGAAGGTCGGCAGAAGGTCGACAAGAAGGGGCGGGTGTCTATCCCGGCCTCTTTTCGCCGTGTCCTCGAAGCGGGTGATCCGGGCTGGGATGCCGGCAAGCTGCCCGAATTCGTCATCGTCTATGGCGATCACCGCCGCAATTATCTGGAATGCTACACGATCACCGCGATCGAGGAGGTCGAGGAGCAGATCGAGGAGATGCCCCGCGGCTCGAAAGAGCGCAAGCTGCTGGAGCGGACCTTCTCGGGTCTCTCGACAGATGCCACCGTCGATGAGACAGGCCGCTTCGTGCTGACCCAGAAGCTGCGCGAGAAGATCGGCGTCGGGCTCGATTCCGAAGCGTTCTTCATCGCGTCCGGCGACACGTTCCAGATCTGGAACCCCGAAACCTATGACCGTGAACAGCTCCGCACCGAGGCGCTTCTGGACGATCTGCCGGAAGACGTGGATGTGCTGGAACTGCTGCCCCGGAAGAACCGCCAGGGAGACTAGAGCATGACCGAGGGCGCCGCGCCCAAGCCCGACGCGCCGCATGTGCCTGTTTTGCTGCGGCCGCTTCTGGCGGCGGTGGCACCGGTCGCGGGTGTCTGGATCGACGGCACCTTCGGCGCGGGCGGGTATGCACGCGGGCTGATCGAGGCGGGGGCAGACCGGGTCATCGGCATCGACCGCGATCCCATGGCGCATCGGATGGCCGCGGACTGGCTGTGCGACTATGACGGGCGGATCGCGCTCGTGCAGGCCAATTTCAGCGAGATGGATCGCGTGGCGTCGGATGTGGATGGCGTCGTGCTCGATCTGGGCGTCTCGTCCATGCAGCTCGATCAGGCCGAGCGTGGCTTTTCCTTCATGCGCGACGGACCGCTCGACATGCGGATGGGGCAGGAGGGGCCGTCGGCGGCCGATATCGTCAACGAAGCCGATGCCGAGGCGCTGGCCGACATCCTGTTCACCTACGGCGAGGAGCGCGCTTCGCGCCGGATCGCGCGCGCCATCCTGCGCGAGCGCGAGGTGGAGCCCATAACCACAACCCTGCGTCTTGCGGGCATCATCGAGGGCTGCCTGCCGCGGGCCAAACCCGGCCAGTCGCATCCCGCGACCCGCAGTTTTCAGGCGCTGCGCATTGCCGTGAACGACGAATATCGCGCGCTTTATGAAGGGCTTATGGCCGCCGAACGTGCGCTGAAGCCCGGCGGTGCGCTGGCCGTGGTGACCTTCCACTCGGTCGAGGATCGCATGGTCAAACGCTTCCTGCAGGCCCGTGCGGGCCAGACCGGGCGCGCGAACCGTTTCCAGCCGCAGGCGCACGAACCCGATCCGCAATTCGAGCTGATTTCGAAAAAGGCCATCGGCCCGGATGCGCAGGAGCTGACGGACAATCCCCGCGCCCGCTCGGCCAAGCTGCGCGTGGCCCGCCGCACGGACGCGCCCCCGGGCGAGATCGACGCCAAGTCCCTCAATATGCCGGAACTCAGAAAGGGCGGACGCTGATGCGCACGTTTCTCTATATTCTCACCTTTCTGTCGGTGATCGGGCTCGCCTTCTGGGCCTATCACGAGAATTACAAGACGCAGGAGGCGCTGGCCGAGGTGCAGGATCTGCGCCGCGACATCGGCGCCCATCGTGAACGGCTGGCGGTCCTGCGGGCCGAATGGGCCTTCCTGAACCGCCCCGACAGGTTGCGCGATCTGGCAGAGCTGAATTTCCCTCGTCTGGGGCTGATGCCCTTCCTGCCGGAGCAATTCGGCCGCGTGGACCAGATTTCCTACCCGGCCCCGCCGGTCATCGAATTTTCCCAACCCATTGATTTATCGAGCGATGGAGGGCTGCAACCATGATCCGCACCCCGCTGCGTCCGCTGGCGCGCATTCTCGAGGCCCGCCAGAAGGGCGAAAACCCCGACGCCATCGAACGCGAAAACCTGCGCATCCGGCACGAACAGATGCGCGACACCGCCCGCGTCCGCGCCGAGGGCCGACTTCTGGTGCTGGGCGTTGCGTTCTTCTGCGCCTTCGCGGTCACGGGCGCACGCATGGCGACCCTTGCAGCCTCCGAGCCGGCGGAGCCGCGCGCGCATACCCAAGGCGCCTCCATCATCTCGCAGCGCGCCGACATCGTCGATCGCAAGGGACGCATCCTTGCGACGAACATGGACACCTATTCGCTCTACGCCCATCCCCAGCAGATGATCGAGCCCGAGCGCGCGGCCCTGCGCCTCGCCGAGATCTTCCCGGATCTCGATCAGGAGCGTCTGCTCAAGGATTTCACCGGCAAGCGGAAATTCGTCTGGGTGCGCAAGAAGCTGAGCCCCGAACAGAAGCAGGCCGTGCACGATATCGGTGAGCCGGGGCTCTTGTTCGGCCCGCGCGAGATGCGGCTTTACCCCAACGGCACGCTGGCTGCGCATGTGATGGGCGGCACGCGCTTCGGCCAGGAGGGCGTGCATTCCGCCGAAGTCGTGGGCTCTGCCGGGATCGAGCGGTATTTCGACGATGTCCTGCGCGATCCCGCCCGCGAAGGCGCGCCGCTGACGCTGTCGCTCGATCTGACCGTGCAGGCCGCGGTCGAGCGGGTGCTGGCAAGCGGCATGATGCTGATGAACGCCAAGGGCGCCGCGGCGGTTCTGATGGATGCGCATACGGGCGAGGTCGTCTCGATCGCCTCGCTGCCGACCTTCGATCCGAACGACCGGCCGATGCCGCCTGTGTCGGGCTCGCCCGCGGACAGCCCCTTGTTCAATCGCGCGGTGCAGGGCGTCTACGAGCTTGGATCGACCTTCAAGATCTTCACCGCCGCGCAGGCGATGGATCTGGGCCTTGTTGGGCCGCATACGAAGATCGACACCAAGCCGCCCATGCGCGTGGGCGGCTTCAATATCGGCGAGTTCCGCAACAAGAATTACGGCACGCTCACGACCGAGGAAATCATCATCGAAAGCTCCAACCGGGGCACGGCGAAGATGGCGCTGCAGATCGGCACGGAGCGGCAGCAGGATTTCCTGCGCAAGCTGGGCTTCTTCGATCCGACGCCCTTCGAGATCACGGAAGCCAAGGGCGGCCAGCCGCTTCTGCCCAAGCAATGGACCGACCTGTCGAGCGTGACCATTTCCTACGGCCACGGCCTGTCGTCCTCGCCGCTGCATCTGGCGGCGGGGTATGCGGCGATTGCCAATGGCGGGCATGTGGTCAAACCCACGCTGCTGCGCCAGTCCGGGCCGCAATACGGCCCCCGCGTGATGACGGAGGCCTCCGCCGAGCGCGCGCGCGTCATGCTGCGCAAGGTGGTGACCGAGGGCACTGCGAGTTTCGGTGAGGTGAAGGGCTATCAGGTCGCGGGCAAGACCGGCACGGCCGACAAGCCCAAGGAACGCGGCGGCGGCTATTACGACGACAAGGTGATCGCGACCTTCGCCACGATGTTCCCGGCCCATGCGCCGAAATACGTGCTGGTGGTGACGCTCGATGAGCCTGTGGACACGATGGGCGAACGTCCGCGCCGCACCGCGGGCTGGACCGCCGTGCCCGTCGCCGCCGAGATGATCGGCCGGATCGCGCCGCTGCTGGGGCTGCGCCCCGATTACGGCGTGCCCGATCCGCTGCATCTAGCCTCGGACTGAGCGGGCTTGGCCCTTGAACCCGGCCCCGAAAACAGGGCAACACAAGACCAGCCGGGCGCAGGCCGCGCCCGCATGATCGCGCGGGGCAGGGAAACAGGGGCATGAATGTGGACAGCGGCGTGAAATCGCTGGTGGAGCTGGGTCTGACCGCGCGCGGAGGCCGCGATGCCGCGATCACCGGGCTGGCCGTCGATTCCCGCGAGGTGCGCGAGGGATACCTGTTCGCAGCCCTGCCGGGCACGAAAGTCCACGGCGGTGAGTTCATCCAATACGCGCTGCGCCAGGGGGCGGCAGCGATCCTGACCGACGCGGAAGGCGCCGAGATCGCCCATGACGCGCTCGAGGCCTCGGATGCGGCGCTCATCATCGCCGCCGATCCGCGTCAGGCCTTGGCCTATACCGCAGCGCTCTGGTTCGGGCGTCAGCCCGAGACGATGGTCGCCGTCACCGGAACCAACGGCAAGACCAGTGTGGCGAGCTTCACGCGCATGATCTGGCAGGA
>CAZTEV010000066.1:0-12747 GCA_964612785.1 uncultured Roseivivax sp.
CGGAGATAAGGCCTGCCGCCGCGCCGCAACCCGCGCAAGGCAGCCTGTTCGCGGTGGTTTAGGGGCAAAAGAAACGCCCCCCGCCTTGAGGCGAGGGGCGCAGGACGTTCAGTCGCAAGCGCGCGTAGAATCAGCGCGCGAATTTCTTGTGCTTGATCCGCTTGGGCTCCAGCGCATCGGCGCCGAGGCGACGCTTCTTGTCTTCCTCGTAATCCTCGAAATTGCCCTCGAACCATTCCACATGGGCCTCGCCCTCGAAGGCCAGGATATGCGTGCAGATCCGGTCGAGGAAGAAGCGGTCGTGCGAGATCACCACCGCGCAGCCCGCGAAGTCCGTCAGCGCATCTTCGAGCGCGCGCAGCGTCTCCACGTCCAGATCGTTGGTCGGCTCATCCAAGAGCAGCACGTTGCCGCCCGACTTCAGAAGGCGTGCCATGTGCACCCGGTTACGCTCACCGCCCGAGAGTTGGCCCACGACCTTCTGCTGATCGCCGCCCTTGAAGTTGAAGGCGCCGCAATACTTGCGGCTGTTCACCTCCGCATCGCCCAGCTTGATGACTTCCGCCCCGCCCGAGATCGCCTGCCAGACGGTGTCGGTGGGGTTCAGGTCGTCGCGGCTCTGATCGACATAGGACAGATCCACCGTCTCGCCGAACTCGATCGTGCCGCCATCGGGGGCCTCATTGCCGGTGAGCATCTTGAACAGCGTCGACTTGCCCGCGCCGTTCGGGCCGATCACCCCCACGATGCCGCCCGGCGGCAGCGAGAAGGTCAGATCCTCGATCAGAAGCTTGTCGCCCATCGCCTTGTTCAGATTGGCGACCTCGATCACCTTGTTGCCCAGACGTTGACCATGCGGGATGACGATCTGCGCCTTGCCGACGCGCTCGCGCTCGGACTGGCTTGCCATCTGTTCATAGGCCTGGATCCGCGCCTTGGACTTGGCCTGACGGGCTTTCTGGCCCTGCCGCATCCATTCCAATTCGCGCGACAGCGTGCGCTGCTTGGCCTTGTCCTCGCGCGCCTCCTGCTCGAGCCGCTTGGCCTTCTGTTCCAGCCACGAGGAGTAATTGCCCTCATAGGGAATGCCGCGGCCGCGATCGAGTTCGAGGATCCAGCCGGTGATCGAATCGAGGAAGTAGCGGTCGTGGGTGACGATCAGGATCGTGCCCTTGTAGTCGATCAGGTGCTGCTGCAGCCACGCGATGGTCTCGGCATCGAGGTGGTTGGTCGGTTCGTCCAGAAGCAGCATGTCGGGCGCTTCCAGAAGCAGCTTGCAAAGCGCCACGCGGCGCTTCTCACCGCCCGACAGCGTGGTGACATCCGCGTTGTCCGGCGGACAGCGCAGCGCTTCCATGGCGACGTCGATCTGGCTGTCGAGATCCCACAGGTTCTCGCCATCGATCTCGTCCTGAAGCTGCGCCATCTCGTCGGCGGTTTCGTCCGAGTAGTTCATCGCCAGCTCGTTGAAACGGTCGAGCTTGGCCTTCTTGGCCGCCACGCCCAGCATCACGTTGCCGCGCACGTCGAGCGCGGGGTCGAGCTCGGGCTCCTGCGGCAGGTAGCCGACCTTGGCGCCCTCGGCGGCCCAGGCCTCGCCCTGGAAATCCTTGTCCATCCCGGCCATGATCTTCAGAAGCGTGGACTTACCCGCGCCGTTGACGCCGACGACGCCGATCTTCACGCCGGGCAGGAAGTTCAGCTTGATATTCTCGAAGCAGGTCTTGCCGCCCGGATAGGTCTTGGAGACGCCATCCATATGGTAGACGTATTGATAGGCTGCCATGTCCGGCCCCCCTTGTTCGCGCATGTGACGTGTCGGCCGCTTCCTAAGGGATTTGGCGGGGCACTGGAAGGGGTGGCATGCGGGCGGCGGAGCGGGGCAATGCGCGCGTGACACCACTGGCCGAGATGATCGCGCGGAACGCGCAGCCGGGCCGGATCGTCTGGATCGGCCTGCGCCCGGAACGCCGCGCGGGAATGGTCGCGATGCCCGAGGCGCAGATCGCGCCCGATGGCCTCTCGGGCGATCATGGCCGCCCCGGAAAACGCGCGGTCACGCTGCTGCAGGCTGAACATCTGCCCGCCATCGCGGCCTATCTGGGGCAGGGCGCGGTGCCGCCCGACATCCTGCGCCGCAACATCGTCGTGTCGGGTCTGAACCTCGCAGGATTCCGAGGGCGGCCGTTGCGGCTGGGCGATGCCGTCTTGCGTCCAAGCGTGCCCTGCGCGCCGTGTTCCCGGATGGAAGAGGCGCTGGGCCATGGCGGCTACGCTGCCGTGCGCGGCCATGGCGGCTGGTGCGCCGAGGTGCTGGTGCCGGGGCGCGTCGCACTCGGAGATGCGGTCTGCCCTGCGGAGGACATGGCGCCGTGATTGCATCCCGGCGCGATCCGGTGTTTCACCGTCTGCGATGACATGTCAGCGCGCAGATCTGGGGCTATTGCTGCCGCCGGGCGCCCGGATCGGGCTTCTGGGGGGCTCGTTCGATCCGCCCCATGCGGGCCATCTGCACCTGAGCCGGGAGGCGCTGAAACGCTTCCGCCTCGATCGGGTGATCTGGCTCGTCTCGCCCGGCAATCCGCTGAAGGCCCATGGCCCCGCGCCGCTGCCGGAGCGTATGGCCGCCGCGCGCGCCATGATTGCGCATCCGCGCATCGCCGTCTCGGATATCGAGGCGCGGATCGGCACGCGCTACACGGCCGACACGATCCGCGCCCTGCAAAGGCGCTTCCCGCGCGTGGCCTTCACCTGGCTCATGGGCGCGGACAATCTTGCGCAGTTTGACCGCTGGGAGGATTGGCGCGGGATCGCGGCCTCTGTGCCGCTCGGGATCCTCGCCCGGCCCGGATCGCGGATGGCGGCGCTTCATGCCCCGGCGGCGCGCATCCTGCGGCCCGCGCGCCTGCCGCAAGACGCCGCCGGGCTTTTGCCGGGGCAGACCCCGCCCGCCTGGTGCTTCGTGAACATGCCGATGTCGCCGCTTTCGTCCTCCGCGATCCGGGCGGGGCGGCCAGGGGCCAAGGCCAGCCGATGACAATTGCGCTACCCGGGCCGCGCTTGCGGGAAATTGCCCTGCTCTCGTCCTTGTTCTGCCGAAGCGGCAGGTATTAACTCCGGGCCATGACACCGACGATTTCCCGAAGACGGCTGCTGGCCGGACTGGCCGCGAGCCTCGCTGCAGGTCCCGCGCTGGCGGAGGCGCCCGAGACTTCGCTGCGGCCCATTGCGCGCGCGCCGGATTTCCGGATCAAGAGCATCCCGACCGTCGATGCGCTGGTGGCCGAGGCCGGGCTTGGCGGGGCGACCAGCGTGGCGGTGGCCTATGTGGCCTCCGATCAGATCCTCGAGGCGCATGCAGGCGGGCTGGCCCTGCCACCCGCCAGCGTCGCCAAAGCCCTGACTGCGGCCTACGCGTTGGAGGCACTTGGGCCCGAGCACCGATTCGCAACCCGGCTACTGGCCACGGCTCCGCTATCTTCGGACGGTGTGCTGGACGGCGATCTGATCCTTGCGGGCGGGGGAGATCCCACGCTTGATACCGACCGGATGTCGGATCTGGCGGCGGCGATGAAGGCCGCGGGTCTGCGAGAGGTGCGCGGGCGTTTCCTGGTCTGGGGCGGCGCGCTGCCGCGGCTTGACGGGATCGACGATCAGCAGCCCGACCATGTGGGCTACAATCCCGCGATCTCGGGGCTGAACCTGAACTACAACCGCGTGCATTTCGAATGGCGGCGGGCCGGGAACGATTACAGCATCACCATGGATGGCCGATCTGCGCGGTTCCGGCCCGAGGTGTCGATGGCGCGCATGGTCGTGGTGGCGCGCCGTGCGCCGATCTACACCTACCGCGAAGCGGATGGCCGCGACGACTGGACCGTGGCGAAAGCCGCGCTGGGCAATGGAGGCGCGCGCTGGCTGCCCGTGCGCCAGCCGGAGCTCTATGCGGGCGAGGTCTTCCAGACCATGGCGGGCGCGCAGGGCATCCGCCTGAAAGCCCCCGCGCTTCTGGACACGCTGCCCGACGATCCGGTCGAGGTGGCCCGCGTCGAAAGCGGCCCGTTGCGCGATATCCTGGAGGATATGCTGCTCTATTCGACCAACATCACCGCCGAGGTGGTGGGCCTGTCGGCCAGTGCCGCGCGCACCGGCACGCCGCCCGAGACGCTCGTGGCCTCGGCGGAGGCCATGAATAGCTGGGCGCGCGAGGCGCTGGGCCTCGACCGGATCGCCTTTGTCGATCATTCGGGCCTCGGCGATGCCAGCCGCATCTCGGCGCAGGACATGGTCCACGCGCTGATCCGTCTGCGCGATCGGGGCACGTTGAAACCCATCCTCAAGGAGATCCCGCTCGAGGATGACACGCGGACCCCGCTGCCAAATTCCCTAGTGGACATCCGCGCCAAGACCGGGACGCTCAACTTCGTCTCGGGGCTTGCGGGGTTCCAGACGCTGTCCGACGGAACCGAGCTTGCCTTCGCGATCTTCTCCGCCGATCTGGGCCGCCGCGCGGCGCTTTCGGTCGAGGAGCGCGAACGCCCGCCGGGCGGTCGGACCTGGAACGGGAAGGCAAAACGCCTACAACAAGCCTTGCTGCGCCGGTGGAGCGTGGTCTACGGACCCGTCTGACCCGCCAAACCGGGCGATCTGCACGAAGGAAAGGACTTTCATGGCGATCAAGATCGCGGATGACCTGCGGCTCGGCACGCGCACGGGCTTGCCCGACGCGTTGCGGGTGCTGGTCAAGGAATATCCCCGCACCGGCTGGGAAGAACACAAGAATTTCACCGGGCTCGTCGAGTTCTGGCTGGGGCGGCATGGCATGTTCCGGCAGATCTGCGAGGCCCTGCGCAATGACGCGGAGGCCGAGATGGATGGCAAGCTCGATCCCCGGATGCGCAACCAGCGCCTGTCGCGGTATGGCGGAATGCTTCTGAACGAGCTGCATGGCCACCATCAGATCGAGGATCACCATTACTTCCCGAAACTCGTGGGCCTTGATGGCCGGGTGAGCCGGGGCTTCGACATCCTCGAGGCCGATCACGACGACATGGACGGGCTGCTGCACCGCTTTGCCGAAAGCGCGAATGGCGTGTTGCAGGGGAAGACCGAGACCGGGCGGTTCCGCGAGGAGCTTCTGTCCTTCGAAGCGCTGCTCGACCGGCACCTGAACGACGAGGAAGAGCTGATCGTGCCGGTCATCCTGGATAACGGACCGCAGGGCCTGCACTGAGCGGAGCCGGTCCTTTGGTTTGACACAAGAAGACGCGCGGCCCAGTCCGGTGCCGCGCGTCTTTTCTTTTGCGCATGTCGCAAAGGCAGAAGGCGGGGCCGCAGGGGGCAGCGGCCGCGCGAGCCTGTGCCTTACTTGTGCTCGGACACGACCAGCGCGTTTATCTTGGACCAGCCATTATCGCCGTTCGACAGATAGTCGATCTCGACATGCTTTCCGGCGGCGAGGTCTGCGGGCACCTCGGCCAGCGTCTCGAGCGACCAGACGGATTTGTCGCCGAGCACGATGACGTTTTCGACGCGGTCATAGGCCAGAACGAGACCATCGGTCTTGTCGGCAAACGCCGCCATCGGGGTAAGCGCCACAAGGGCGGCAATGGCGACGAGGGGGGTGCGCATGAAAGGGTCTCCTTGGGACCGGGGGTTGCGATAGCGCGGAAATGGGGAGCCGCGAACGCCCTGCAAGAGGCGCCCAAAAATAATTATTCCTGCGCGGGAAAGCGCAGCTCCGCGCGCAGGCCCGGGGCATTGTCCTGAAGCTCAAGCCGCGCGCGATGGGCCTGCGCGATGGCCGCCACGAGGGCGAGGCCCAGCCCGTTTCCGGGCGTCGTGCGGCTGGCCTCAAGTCGGTAGAGGCGGCGGGTCACCAGCCCGCGTTCGGCCTCGGGAATGCCGGGCCCGCGATCAGAGACGCCCAGCGTCGGGCCCTCGGGCGATGCCGTGACGCGGACGGTGATCGGCGTGCCGCCGCCATGGCGCAGCGCGTTCTCGATCAGGTTCGCCAGGGCCTGCCCCAGCAGCGCGCGGTCGCCTGTTACCGGCACCGGCCAGTCCGGCAGATCTGTGGCCAGCGTCACGCCCGCCTCCTCGGCGGCGGGGTCGTAAAGTTCTGCCATTTCGCGGGCGATCTCGGTCAGATCCACGGGTTCTGCATCCGCGCGCGCGCCGGCCCCTTCGATCTGGGCGATCTGCAGGAGCGACTGGAAGACCTGCACCGCGCGGTCGGCCTCGGTCCGGGCGCGGTCGGCCAATGGCGCGCGCGGGTCGTCCTCGGCGGTCTTGGACTGCAATTCATCAAGCAGGACGGCGATGCGCTGCAAGGGCGTACGCAGATCGTGGGCAATGTCGGCGCTGACCTGACGCAGCGCCTCCGTCGCCTCTTCCTGCCGTGCGGCCATGCGATTGACGCCCCGTCCGATCCGCGTGAGGTCGTCCTCTGCGGCCGTGCCGGGATCGTAGCGCGCGCTCAGATCGCCGGCCGCGATCCGCCCGAGCGTCGCCTCGATCCGCGCCACCCGCCGGGCCGACCGCCGCGCGATCAGCGTCCCGAGCCCCAGCGACAGAACCACCGTGGGCAGCAGCGACAGGGCCAGAAGCCACAGGAAGGTGCGGCGCAGATCCTCCAGCCGCTCAAGGCTTTGCGCGATCACCAGGATGCCCGAGGACAACCGCCGCACCTCCTGCAGGTAGCCGGTATGGGACAGGGCTTCGCCACGCTTGGCGCTCAGGATCACGTTGCCGCCTTCAAGCCGCGCATCGGCATTGCCCGCGCGCAGCCCGTCATCGCCCAGAAACAGATAGACCCGGTCGCGCGGGTCGGAAGCGCCCGCGCGGACCTCCACCAGGCGGCGCAGGGCGCTGGGCGTCGCGGTGATGTCGAGCCCGGCGATCTCCGAGGACAGATCCGCCCGGATCTCCGCCTCGGCCTGGGTCTTCAGCGTCACATAGGCCCCGCCCAGCGTGACGAGGTTCACCACCGCAAAGACCAGCACCAGCCACAGCGCGATCCGCACGGGGGTGGAGCGGATCAGGTTCGACAGGCTGGCACGCGGCGTATTCATTCGGTGATCTTGTAGCCGGCTCCGCGCACGGTGACGATCAGATCGCGCTCGAACGGTTTGTCGACCTTGGCGCGCAGCCGCGAGATATGCGTCTCGACCACGTTGGTCTGGGGGTCGAAATGGATGTTCCAGACGCCCTCCAGCAGCATGGTCCGGGTCTGCACGCGGCCCTTGCGGCGCAACAGATGCTCGAGGAGGGCGAATTCCCGCGGCAGAAGCTCGATGGGCTGGCCGCCCCGCGTGACGGTGCGGCGGACCACATCCATCTCCAGATCGCCCGCGCGCAGCACGGTCTCGGCGGCCTCGGACATCGGCAGGCGCCGTCCGAGCGCGGCAATCCGGGCGGACAATTCCCCGAAGGCGAAAGGTTTCACGAGGTAATCGTCCCCGCCCGCCGACAGCCCCTCGATCCGGTCGTCAAGCCCGCCCATCGCGGTCAGGAAGATCGCGGGCGTGGTGATCTTGGCCTGCCGGAGCGCCTTGACCAGCGACAGCCCGTCGAGATCGGGCAGCATCCGGTCCACCACGATCACGTCATAGGGATGCGACATCGCAAGGCTCAGCGCCTCGCGTCCCGAGGTCATGTGATCGACCGCGTGGCCTTCTTCGGTCAGGCCGCGGGTGATGAAATCCGCCGTGGTCGCATCGTCTTCGATGACGAGTATCTTCATGGGTGCCATCCCGGTTTGCACGTGTCGGATCTGGCCTAAAAAGGGGCCGCATGGGCGCATTTCAAGGCTTGGGACGCGCCATATCCCGCTTTGTCCGCCAGCGTGAGAAACCTTGCGCAATTGTAATCCAGACGCGCACATTGCTGCAATCTTGAGCGTCGATCTTGGGGAATGAGCCGCGGGGCGCCCCCATCGCCCCCGCTCGGCACAGATCAATCCGGACGATCGGGAGACACCCAGATGACACAGACAAAAAGACCCGCGAAAACCTACCTGACCGGCGTTGCGCTGGCCGCCCTCGTGGCCACGGGCGGCGCGCTGAGCGTGGCCTCGGGCGCCACGCCCGCCCAGGCCGCCCCCACGATGGGCACCGACTATGTCGACCTCGTGGCCGAGCTGACGCCCGCCGTCGTCACCATCGAGGTGACCAAGCGCGCGCAGACCGCCTCGGCCGAGATGTCCGAGGATCAGCGCGACTTCATGGAGGAATTCCAGCGCCGCTTCGGCATGCCGATGCCGGGCAATCCGCGCGGCCGTGGCGGCCCGGGCGGTGAGATGACAGGCGCGGGCACGGGCTTCGTGATCTCCGAGGATGGCCGCATCGTCACCAACGCGCATGTCATCGACGGCGCCGATGAGGTGAAAGTGACCTTCGAGGATGGCCGCGAATTCACCGCCGAGGTGGTCGGATCGGACCGTGCAACCGACATCGCCGTGCTGGACATCGACGGCGAGGGTCTGCCTTTCGTCTCCTTCGGCGACAGCACCACCCTGCAGGTCGGCCAGAACGTGATCGCGGTGGGCAACCCGTTCGGGCTGGGCACGTCGGTCAGCACGGGCATCGTCTCGGCGCTGGGGCGCAACATCAATGCAGGGCCGTTCGACGATTTCATCCAGACCGACGCGGCGATCAACCGGGGAAATTCCGGCGGGCCGCTCTTCAATGAGCAGGGCCAGGTGATCGGCGTGAACACCGCGATCATCTCGCCCACCGGCGGCTCGGTCGGCATCGGCTTCTCGGTGCCTTCCGAACTGGCCTCGACCATCGTCGAGGATCTGGCCGATGACGGCAGCGTGGAGCGCGGCTGGCTTGGTGTGCGCATCGCCCCCGTCAGCGACGAGGTCGCGATGGCGCTGGGCTTCGAGGAAGGCACCGGCGTCATGATCGAGGATGTCACCGCCGACACGCCTGCAGCTGACGCGGGCTTCCGCAAGGGCGACATCGTGCTGTCGGTGAACGGCGCGGCGGTGGAGACGCCCCGCGACCTGACCCGCGCCATCGCCACCGAGCGGCCCGGCGCCGAAGTTGCCATCACCTATCTGCGCCGCGGCGAAGAGACCGAGGTGACGGTGACGCTGGGAGACCGCGCCGATCTGGACGCCTAAGGATCGCCGATCCGGTAGGACGGCCCCAAGACGATAGCCTGCCGGGATGGCGGGAAAGGCGCGGGACGGGAGGGCCCGCGCCTTTTTCGTGTCTGGCCCGAAAGGCGAAGGGCGGACAGATCGGTTCCGCGCACGTCTCAGCCCTCGGCCGGGATCGTCATGCGGCAGGTTTGCGCAGCGGCCTCTGCCGCGGGGCGCAGGTCGCGGATGCTGGCCTGCAGCGCGTCGCGGCGGGCGCGCAGCACGTCCAGATCGACCAGAACCCGCACCGTGCGGCGGTGGGTCACGTCCTCGAAGCACGGCACGCGGCGTTCGGCGAATTCGTCATAGCAGGTGGTGTAGAACGGGATCGTGCGCTCTTCGGTCTCCAGCGCATAGCCCCGCGCCAGGGTGGCCTCGATCTCGCGCAGCTCGGCCTCCGCATCCCAGAGGCTGCGATTGGCCTGCGCGACGCACCGCTCGAGCGGGCTTTGACACGCGGCCAGCAGCAGAAGGGCTGTGGCAATGACGGCAAGACGCATGAGAGACCTCTGGATTTTCCCGCGCTCAGGTCCGACGATACGCGTGGTTCGCCAACCGCGAAAGGGAAAGCGCATGCTCCGCTCCGCCACCATTGTCCTGATGATGACCGCCGGGATGGCTGCCTGTACGGAACAAGCGCCCTCAAGGCCCGAGGCGCCGCCGCCCATTCCCGCGCCGGAGGCAGATAGCTGCGATGCCGCACGGTTTGCCGATCTGATCGGGCAGGACGCGGAAGCCATCGACCTGGATCACGCAGGCCCGGTCCGCATTCTGGCGCCGGACAGCATGATGACGATGGATTACCGCAGCGAACGGCTGAACGTCCGCACCGATGCGGGCGGGCGGATCACGTCTTTCTTCTGCGGCTGATCCAGATCAAAGCGCGGGTCCCCCCGGCATGCCAATCATGCCGGAAAAGGAGGACCCTTCATGTACAAGAACATTCTCATCCCCGTGGCGCCCGACCATCCCGAACGGCTTGCCGAACAGATGGCGGTGGCGCGCGCGCTCGCCGCAGACGGCGCGAAGATTTCCGTGGTCTCGGTGATCGAAGCCGTGCCGCTTTACATCGCGGCGGAAGTGCCCGCGATCATCTTCGAGCAGGCTCAGGACGAAGCGGAGACTGCGCTGAAGGAAGCTCTCAAGGATGAAACCGATGTGACGCTGGAGGTTGTGCACGGCCATGCACCGACCCTGATCCTCGACAAGATCAAGGCGCAGGGGGCGGATCTGGTGATCGTGCGCTCGCACAAGCCGGATATGAGCGATTGGTTTCTCGGCTCGACCGCGGGTCGGGTGGTCCGTCACGCAGCCTGCTGCGTGCATGTGATCCGCTGATCCGCGAAGGCCGGGGCGCGCGCCCCAACGCGCCCCGGTGTCTTGTTTCGGACCGTGTCTTGCTCAGACCCGGACAGAGCCGCCGCGCGGCCCGGCGATCAGCCAGGCGATGAAGCCCAGCACCGGCAGGATCACGATGGCGAGCGTCCAGAGCACCTTGGCCAGAGTCGAGGCCGCCGAGGTCAGCGTCTGGTAGATCGCGTAGATGTCGAGGGCGAGAATGATCAGTCCGAGAAGGCCATATTCCATTGTTCATCTCCTAAAAGTGTAAAACATTATCACAATAACGAGGGTGCGACCTTTTGGTTCCTTCTGGACCGGATCGCGCACCGGGATCACGATGAATTCGGCAACCCTGAAAGGGAGGGGATCATGTTTGAACGAACGACCATGCTTGGCCTTGCGATGGGACTGGCGGTGCTGTCGGGGGCGATGCCCCCGCAGGCCCGTGCGGAGGGCGCGGTGCAGATCACTGCAGAGATCCCGTCCGTGACCGTCGAGACCGCGACCGGCCCGGTCGAGATCGCGCGCATCCAGGATGTGGACAACGTGCTGACGGGCGCGTTCGCGCGCACCTCGCGGCCCTGTCCGGGCTTCTGCATCCAGCCGATGGAGCCTGCGCCGGGGGTCACCACGATCGGCGAGTTGGAGCTACTGGCAGCCCTGCAGGATCCCGCCGTCACGGTGATCGACAGCCGCGTGCGTCCCGACTGGGAGACGGGCACGATCCCGGGCGCGATCTCCATGCCCTATACGGAAATGGCCGACCGGCTGCACGAGCTGGGATGCGCGCCGGATTTCGAGGGCTATGAATGCGGGCCCGACGTGGGCGCGATCGTCCTGTTCTGCAACGGGCCTTGGTGCGGGCAATCGCCCGCCGCGATCCGGCGCATCATCGAGGCGGGTTTCCCGGCCGAGAAGATCAGCTACTATCGCTGGGGCATGCAGGGCTGGCGCGTTCTGGGCCTGACGGTCGCGGGCGGCTCGTAAGCGGGCAAGGCTTCGAGGAGTAAGGAATGGAAGCGTTTCTGGACGTGCTGGGCGCGGTGTCGCTGACGCTGTTGGTCGTGGTTGGCCTTCTGGCGGGCCTTATTGCCGGGACCATCGCGGGCCGCGACCGGCTGCTTTACATGGTGCTGGGCGTGGCGGGCGCAGTCGCGCTGCCGTTCCTGCTGGCCGCGCTCGGGATCGGGATCCTTGCTGCGGGGGGCATTCTGGTCATCCTTGCCGCGGCGCTGGTGGGGGCCGTGATCGTGCTGGCGATTGCGCAGATGATCCGCAGGTAGGCGCCCGCGCGCCTACCGCTTCTTCCGCCGCTGCACATTGCCCCCGCGCATCCCCCCGCGGCCTGCGGTGGAGCGGCCGGAGCGTTTCGTCGCCTCTTCCGAGGCCTTCTCGACCGCCTGCTGGCGGGCCATGGGATCGTCGGCCACGGCAAGATCCACCGCTTCCAGCCGTTTGACCTCGTCGCGCAGCCGCGCGGCTTCCTCGAATTCCAGGTTTTCGGCGGCCTTGCGCATGTCCTCGCGCAGACCGTCCAGCACCGCCTGCAGGTTCGAGCCCTGCGCCTTGGGGTCGATCTGGGCGGTGACGCGGTTCATGTCCACATCGCCCTGATAGAGGCCCGCCAGGATGTCCTCGACGTTCTTCTTGATCGTCGCGGGGGTGATGCCGTGTTCCTCGTTATAGGCGATCTGCTTTTCGCGCCGCCGCTCGGTCTCGCCCATGGCACGTTCCATCGAGCCGGTGATGCGGTCGGCATACATGATGACGCGGCCCTCGGCGTTCCGCGCCGCACGGCCGATCGTCTGGATGAGCGAGGTCTCCGAACGCAGGAAGCCTTCCTTGTCGGCGTCCAGAATGGCCACCAGCCCGCATTCGGGAATATCCAGCCCCTCGCGCAGAAGGTTGATACCCACCAGCACGTCGAACGCGCCGAGTCGCAGGTCGCGCAGGATCTCGATCCGCTCGATCGTGTCGATGTCGGAATGCATGTAACGCACGCGGATGCCCTGTTCGTGCAGGTATTCGGTCAGATCCTCGGCCATGCGTTTGGTGAGCACGGTGCAGAGCGTGCGATAGCCCGCCTGGCTGACCTGCCGGATCTCGTCCAGAAGGTCGTCGACCTGCGTCTCCACGGGCCGGATTTCCACCTGCGGGTCCAGAAGGCCGGTGGGCCGGATGATCTGTTCGGTGAAGACGCCGCCCGTCTGCTCCAGCTCCCACGCGGCGGGCGTGGCGGAGACGAAGACCGATTG
>CAZTEV010000067.1:0-12407 GCA_964612785.1 uncultured Roseivivax sp.
TTCTGCCGGGCGACATGAAGGACAAGATCGACCCCTACATGCAGCCGCTTTACGATGCGCTGAACGATTTTCTTCCGGGCAAGATGCTGGCCAAGATGATGGAGGAAAAGACGGTCGAGATTGCGCCCTTGGCCTTCATGCGGGGCCGTACGCTCGCCAATGCCTTCGTGGTGCTCGATGAGGCGCAGAACGCCACGTCGATGCAGATGAAGATGTTCCTAACCCGACTGGGCGAGGGATCGCGCATGGTCATCACCGGCGACCGCTCTCAGGTGGACCTGCCGCGCGGTGTGCAATCGGGCCTCAGGGACGCCGAACGGATCCTGACGAATATCGACAAGATCTCGTTCAACTACTTCACCGCGGCGGATGTGGTCCGTCACCCGCTCGTGGCGGCGATCATCAACGCCTACGACAAGGATGCAGAGACGCCCTGAGCCCGTGATGCGATGCTGACCGAAACGATCATCGAGGATGAAGGCTGGGCTGCGCTTGATCTGGAGGCCCGGGCCGAGCAGGCCGCGCGTGCCGCCCTTGCGGCTTTGGGTTTCGATCCGGACGCGTTCGAGATTGCCGTGCTGGGCTGCGACGACGCCCGTATCGCCGTTCTGAACGCCGATTTCCGGGGAAAGCCACAGCCTACCAACGTCCTCAGCTGGCCCGAAGAGGACCTCGCGCCCGAGGCGGCGGGCGACACGCCGCTGCCGCCATTGCCCGACGATGACGCGCCGCATTTCCTGGGGGACATCGCCATTGCCCGCGAAACCTGCCTGCGCGAAGCGGCGGAGCAGCGCAAATCCGCCGATCACCACATCACGCATCTGATCGTTCATGCCGTGTTGCACTTGCTGGGCTATGACCACGTCCGTGACGCCGACGCCACATTGATGGAGACGCTGGAGGCACGCATACTTGGACAAATGGGGATCGAAGACCCATATTCGGCAGAGCGGGCCATCTGAGAGGCCCCGGAAGAAAGGACGGATCAGGACATGGGCGACAGCGACGCATCGTCTAACGCTGCGCAGAGCGCGCAGACGGACGAGGCAGAAGAGAGGCCGGGATTTTTCCGCTGGCTCTTCGACGGCATGAGCGGCAGCTCGGAGGATGACGGGGTCAACGGGCACGCAACGCCCGTTCAGGCGCGGCAGACCCACGGGCTTGCAAATCTGCGGCGGATGCGGGTCGACGATGTCTCGATCCCCAAGGCCGACATCGTCGCCGTGCCCGACACGATCACCCGAGATGAGCTGGTCACCGTGTTCCGCGATACCGGGCTGACGCGCCTGCCGGTCTATTCCGGCACGCTCGACACGCCTGTGGGCATGGCGCACCTGAAGGATTTCGCGCTCATGCACGGCTTCAACGGCAAGAGCACGACCTTCAACCTGAAGAAGATGCTCCGCCCGCTTCTGTTCGTGCCCCCGTCGATGCCGATTGGCGTGTTGCTCACCAAGATGCAGACCGAGCGGCGGCATATGGCGCTGGTGATCGACGAATATGGCGGTGTGGACGGGCTCGTGACGATCGAGGACCTGATCGAACAGGTCATCGGCGAGATCGAGGATGAACACGACACCGAGGAAGGCAAGAACTGGCGTCTCGAAAAGCCGGGCTGCTACCTCGTGCTGGCCAAGACCCAGCTTGAGGAATTCGAGGCGGAGATCGGACTGGACCTCACCCAGGACGAGGAAATCGACGGCGAGGAGATCGAGACGCTGGGCGGGCTCGTTTTCGTGCTCGCGGGCCATGTGCCCGCGCGGGGCGAGGTGGTGCCGCATCCCGCCGGTCTGGAATTCGAGGTGGTGGATGCCGATCCGCGCCGGATCAAGCGGCTGCGCGTGCGGATGCCCGGGGCCATCGGCTCTGCCGTGACCACACCGGCCCCCGCCCGCGCGCAAGGGGCGCAAGCCGACCGCCATGGCTGACACGGCGCTGGCCGAGGACGCGCCGAGCCGGGCCAAGCTCGTGGGCGGCGCGCTCTTTCTCGGGCTGATCTTCGCGACCGGGCAGGCCCCCTTCGATCTGTGGTATCTGGCGCTCGCGGCGCTGGGGGGCGCGCTCTGGCTCATTCGGGCGGCGGCGACACCGCGCCAGGCAGCCTGGACCGGCTGGGCCTTCGGCGCGGGCTATTTCGGCTTCTCCATGAGCTGGCTGATCGAGCCGTTCCTCGTCGATGCGGCGGTGACCGGCTGGATGGCGCCCTTCGCGCTGGTGCTGGCGGCGGGCGGTTTCGCGCTGTTCTGGGCCTGGCCCGCCTGGGCGGCCGCGCGGCTGGGTCAGGGCTGGCTGATCGTCCCCTTCTGGGCCCTGTCCGAGCTGGCGCGCGCCTATATCCTGACGGGCTTTCCCTGGGGCATGGTGGGCTATGTGCTGGCACCCACGACAGCGGTGCAATGGGTGGCCTGGATCGGGCCGCACGGGCTCAACGCGGCGATCCTGGCCATCGTGGCGCTGGCAGTCACCGCGTTGTCGCGGCGGGACTGGCGCCGCGGGCTTGCCGCCTGTCTCGGGGCGGCGCTTCTTTTCGGGGGCGGATGGGCGCGCATGGCCCCGCCCGACAGCGATGCCGGGCGGCCGGTCATCCGGCTCGTGCAGCCCAACGCGCCCCAGGCCGAGAAATGGCAGCCGGGCCGCGCGCAGATGTTCTTCGAGCGGCAGGTCCGCGCGAGTGCCGCGGCACCTGCGCCCGATCTGATCCTCTGGCCCGAAACGGCGGTGCCGATGCTGCTGAACCACGCGGGCGAGGCGTTGCGGATCATCTCCGAGGCGGCGGGGCCCGTGCCGGTCCTGATGGGCATCCAGCGCGAGGAAGACGGACGCTATTACAATTCCTCCGTTCTGATCGGGCCGAATGGCGGGGTGCGCGCCACCTATGACAAGCACCACCTCGTCCCGTTCGGGGAATACATGCCCGCGGCGTGGCTCTTCCGGCATATCAATGTCTCGGGCCTCGCCCAGCGGGCGGAATACGGTTATTCGGCGGGGCCCGGTCCGCGGTTGCTGGATCTGGGCGATTTGGGCCGCGCGCTGCCGATCATCTGTTACGAGGCGGTGTTCCCGCAGGATGTGAACAATGCGCCCGCGCGGGCCGACATGATCCTGCAGATGACCAATGACGCCTGGTTCGGGCAATGGTCGGGCCCCTATCAGCATCTGATGCAGGCGCGGCTGCGCGCGATCGAGCAGGGCCTGCCGGTGATGCGCGCGGCCAATACAGGGGTCTCGGCGGTGATCGACGGGCACGGGCGCATCCGCGCCTCGCTGGGGCTGGGCGAGACCGGGCATGTGGATGCGCCGATCCCGTCCCCGCTGGCGCCCACGATCTATGCGCGCACGGGCGATTGGCCGGTTCTGCTGTGGCTTCTGGGCTGCGCGGGGCTGGGCCTGATCCGCGCGCGGTCCAATCGCATTGACGCTTCTCGGCGGCACGGATAAGCGGGGACATTCCCTGTCACAACGGCTTCCTGGCGTGGCAGCAGACCTTAATGGAGCAATCCCCATGTCCCGTAACGACTATATCTTCACCTCGGAATCCGTGTCCGAGGGGCATCCCGACAAGGTGTGCGACCGGATTTCCGATGCGATCCTCGATGCGCTTCTGGCCGAGGACAAGCTGGCGCGCGTCGCCTGCGAGACCTTCGCCACCACCAACCGCGTCGTCATCGGCGGCGAGGTCGGTCTGACCGATCAGGCCAAACTCGCCGAATACATGGAGCGCATCCCCGACATCGCCCGCGCCTGCATCCGGGACATCGGCTATGAACAGGACAAGTTCCACTGGAACACCTGCGAGATCACCAACCTCCTGCACGAGCAATCGGCACATATCGCCCAGGGCGTGACCGGCGAGCGCGGAGACGAGGGCGCGGGCGATCAGGGCATCATGTTCGGCTATGCCACGAACGAGACCGACGCGCTGATGCCGGCGCCCATCCAGTTCAGCCACGCCATCCTGAAGCGGCTGGCCGAAGTGCGCAAATCCGGCGCCGAGCCGCTTCTGCGGCCCGATGCGAAATCGCAGCTGTCGGTGCGCTACGAGAACGGCAAGCCTGTGGGCGTGACGCAGATCGTGCTGTCGACGCAGCATGCCGATGAGGGCCAGAGCTCGGACGATATCCGCGCCATCGTGGAGCCTTACATCCGCGAGGTTCTGCCCGAGGGCTGGATCACCGACGCGACCGAATGGTGGGTGAACCCCACCGGCACCTTCGTGATCGGCGGCCCCGACGGCGATGCGGGCCTGACGGGCCGCAAGATCATCGTGGACACCTATGGTGGTGCGGCGCCCCATGGCGGCGGGGCGTTTTCCGGCAAGGACCCAACCAAGGTGGACCGTTCGGCGGCCTATGCGGCGCGGTATCTGGCGAAGAACGTGGTGGCAGCGGGTCTGGCCGAGCGCTGCACGATCCAGCTGTCCTACGCCATCGGCGTGGCGAAGCCCCTGTCGATTTATTGCGACACGTTCGGCACGGGCGAAGTGGATGCGGCCGCCATTGAACGCGCGATCCCGAAGGTGATGGACCTCACGCCGCGTGGCATCCGCACGCATCTGGATCTGAACAAGCCGATCTATGAGCGCACCGCGGCCTACGGGCATTTCGGGCGTGAGCCCGATGCGGATGGCGGATTTTCCTGGGAAAAGACGGATCTGGCCGAGGCGCTTGCGCGCGAGACCTGAGCGCGGCGCAGGCTTTGACGTCGGACGTGAGGGGGCTGTCTGCCCCCTCACACTCCCCCGAGAGGTATTTCCGGTCCGGTCGTGACAGGGGCGGGGCGCCTCAGATCAGCCGTTCGCCCCGGAGCCGCAGGAAGAGGCTTTCTTCGTCGTCATTGCGGAAAAAGGGCACCGAGGCGGGTGGTTCAAGATCTGTGGCGCGGGCCGCGATTTCGGCCAGGACCACTTCGGTGATGAACGGCATGTCGAGCGCGCGCACCTCGTCGAGCGCGACCCAGCGCAGATGCGACAGCTCGTCCGAGGCGGCGCTGAAATCATCCGGATCCGAGGCCAGCGCGTCCGCGTCCGCCAGGAAGAACCGGGCATCGAAGCGGCGCGGCCGACCCGGCGGCGTGATGGCGCGGAAGACGAATTGCAGCGCTTCGGCGGAGGGCCGGTGACCCGTGGCTGCGAAGTCGCGCCAATCGGGCGGCGCATCGGGCCAGTCGCCCGGCACGCCCAGGATCTGACCGGTTTCCTCGAACAATTCCCGGATGGCGGTCAGTGGCAGGGCGCGGGCAACCGGGTCCGGCGCATCCTCGGCGAGGCGGTCCTGGCAGATTGCGGGCAGGGGGCGGTCGAGCGGGATATCGGCGTCCGCGACATCGCGCGCGCCGCCCGGAAAGACGAATTTCGAGGGCATGAAGGCCGCGCCCGCGCCGCGCTGACCCATCAGGATACGAGGTCGGCTCATGCGGTCGCGCAACACGATCACCGTCGCTGCGTCGCGGATCGCGGTCTTGTCGGATACCTGGTCCATCGGGGGCACGGCGCCTCCTCCGCCCTTGCGGGCCGCGTCGGGGCAGCGTCGCGCGTCAGGGTGTTCCGTTGCCGAAACCGTGCATGCCGCGCGCCCATTGGAACCCGACAATGGCCCCTTTCAGTCGCGGGAGAAGGTAGAGGGAAAGCCCGATGCAGCCAACCGCAAAGATGGTGAAGAGGGTCAGCGGCTCGGGTCGCCATGTCTCGAAGACCACGAGCAGGAGCGGCGCCATCAGGTGCCCGACGATCAGGATGGTCAGATAGGCCGGTCCATCATCGGCGCGGTGATGATGCAGCTCTTCGCGGCACACGGGGCAGCGGTCGCGCACCTTGAGATAGCCCGAGAGCAGAGGCCCGGTGCCGCAATTGGGACAGCGTCTGCGCCAGCCCTTGCGGAGGGCGGGCCAGGTTTCGCGATCCGCGCTGGTCTCTTGGGCGGGGTGCATGACATCTCCGGGCTTGCTTGCGCGGAATATGACGCTCGCGGGCCGCGCCTTAAAGGGGGCATCCCGTCCTTGCGGCTGGATGTCGCGCAGATCGGAGAGTGGAATCTTTTTTCGACGGGTTTGGTGCGCTGCTCCGTGAAAGGGACATGCATCGGCCGAAAGGGGCCGGGCATATCACCAGGATCAGGAGAACAGACATGACCCGGAACACCATCCCGACATTGCTTCTTGCCGCGCTGGCCTCGGTCGCGGCCATCGGCGCCTCTGCGCAGCCGCAGGAGGGGCCGCGCGGTCCCATGGGCGGCGGCGGCTTCGCGCAGCTCGACGCTGACGGCGACGGTGCGCTGAGCGAGGCGGAACTGATCGCCCGGGCCGAGGCGCGGTTCGCTGCGCGGGACAAGGATGGGGACGGCGTGATCTCGTCTGAGGAGATGCGCGCCGCTATGGAAGACAGGCATGAAGCGCGCATGGCGCGCATGCTGGAGCGGCTCGATACGGACGGAGATGGTGGGCTGAGCTTCGCGGAGGTGACCGCGGGTCGCGATCCGGCACTTCTGTTCGCGCGGCTCGATACCGATGGCGATGGCGCGGTGAGCGAGACGGAATTCGCCGAGCTGCGCAAGATGCGCGGCGGCCATCGGGGCGGCTCGGGCCGGCACCGGCAGTAATGCGGCGCGCGCCCTTGCCCGGTGCGGCGGGGCGCGCTACCGGCGGATATGAGGCGACGCGTGTGGCGCTGGACATGATGAGCGATGAAAGCGACGAGGCGCTGCTGGCGCGGGTGGCGACGGGTGACGGCCCGGCCGCGCGCGCGCTGAGCCTGCGTCTCGCGCCGCGCATCTTTGCCCATGCCGTGCGCCTTCTGGGGGACCGGGCGGAGGCCGAGGATATCGCGCAGGAGGCGCTCTTGCGGCTGTGGCGGATCGCGCCCGATTGGCAGCCGGGCGGCGCGCGGGTGAGCACATGGCTCTACCGGGTCACGGCCAATCTGTGCATCGACCGGCTGCGCAAGCCGCGTATGGCGGCGCTCGAGGCCGCGCCGGATCTGGCCGATCCGGGGCAGGGCCCGGCGGAGGCGATGACGGACCGCGCGCGGGCCGATGCGCTGCAGGCGGCGCTGCAGGGCTTGCCCCTGCGGCAGCGGCAGGCGGTCGTGCTGAAGCATATCGAGGGCTGCGCGACGCAGGAGATCGCGCAGATCATGGACATCGGCCCGAGGGCGGCAGAAAGCTTGATCGCACGCGGCAGGCGCGCGCTCGAGGCGCGGCTGGCCGGGCGGCGCGAGGAGTTGGGATATGGCGATGAGTGATCGGGACCGGGCGCAGGACGCGCCGCTTGAGGAGTATTTCGCAGCCGCGCGCGCAGCGCCGCCCGAAACTGCGCCTGACTTTCTCGCCCGGGTATCGGCCGAGGCGGAGGCGTTTGCCCTGCAACACGGGGCGCGGGCGCGGCGGGCAGACCGGGACCGGCCGGGCTTGTGGCAGGGCCTTCGGGAGGCGCTGGGCGGCTGGCCTGCGCTGACGGGGCTGGCCACGGCGGGTCTGGCGGGGCTCTGGCTTGGCTTCGCGCCGCCTGCGGGCATCGCGGCGTCGCTCGGGGATCTCTGGACCGGTGCGGGCGCCGATGTCGGGACGGCGCTTTATGCGGGCGATATCGCCTTCTGGCTCGAGGAGGGCTGAGCGATGGCAGAAGGATCTGACATGGACCGGAACACGGATGCGCCGCGGACCTCGCGCGGGATGCGGGTGGTGTTGATCCTGTCTCTGGGGTTCAACCTCCTTGTTGTGGGTTTAGTGGCCGGGTTGTGGCTCTCCGAGGGTCCGCCCGGACGGGCGGGCGGACCGCCCGGTGCGGATTTTGTCCGGGCGCTTCCCGAGGCGGATCGTGCCGCGCTTTTCCGGGATTTGCGTGCGGAGCGCCGGGCGGCGCGTGCCGCGCAGGCGGACGCGGCGGCGCGGCTGCTTGCGGTCTTGCGGGCCGATCCGTTTGCGCCGGCAGCTCTGTCGGAGGTTCTGGGCGGGATCGAGGCGCAGGGACAGGCGGTGCGGCTGGCAGGTCAGCGCGCGCTCGTCGAGAGGGTCGCGGCGATGTCGGCCGAGGAACGCGCGGTCTATGCGGACCGGCTCGAGGTGCGTCTGGCCGGGCGGTCCCGGCGCTGATCGCGCTCCATGGGGGTGCCGCCCGAGGGGGCAGCATCGCTGTCATTGGCCGGTATTCGCGCGAGGCGTATGCGCGCCCGGCCGTCGGCCTTGGCGCCGTAGAGGGCCCGGTCGGCCTCTGCCAGAAGGTCAGCGCCGGAGGCCTGCGCTGCGAGGCCCGCATCGTGCGTGGCGTCTGCCACCGCGATCCCGATGCTGATCGAGACCGGAATGCCTGCGTCGCATTGCGGGACGGGCACGGGCGTCTGCGCCAGGGCGGTCATCAGCCGCCTGGCGGTGTGTTCGGCGTGATCGCGCCCGGATTGCGGGAGAATGATCAGAAACTCTTCGCCGCCGATGCGGGAGATCACGTCGGTGTTGCCGAGTTGCGCCTTGAGGCGCATCGCCACCGCGCGCAGAACCGCATCGCCGGTCATGTGGCCGTGGCGGTCATTCACGCGTTTGAAATGGTCGAGATCGGCGATCATCACGCTGCATGCGGTGCCCCGTGCCTTGGCCAAGGCGAGCATCCGGTCGAGATTGGGCAGCGCATAGCGACGGTTCCAAAGGCCTGTGAGAGGATCGATCAGGGCCGCCTCGAGCCCGGTCTGTATCCGAAGGCGATGCGCCTCAGCCGCCCGGTGACGCGCCACGAGCCGGTCGCAGAGCGCGAGGATATGGCCCTGCGCCCGGTCCCACAGGATCGCGTCATCTGCGCCGAGATCGAGCGCGCAGGCCGCATCGCATTGCCGCGACGGCGCGGCGACGAACAGGATTGCCGCATGCCGCGTCCGGTGGCGTGCGCGCAGCTCGCTCAGGAGGGCAAGGCTGCCGCCATTCTTGTCGAGGGTGCCGAAGAGGACGAACAGATCGCAGGCCGGACCCTCGGCCTCGGGGCGCAGAATTTGCTGAGGGGTCTGGCGAACGGCCGGTCCGGGGAGTGCCGCCTGCAAGGCGTCGATCAGTGCGGCAGGCGGATTGCCTGGATCGCAGGGAACAAGCGCGATCCGTCCGGCCCTGACAAACGGCGCGGGTGCCTCGGCCAGTTCGAGCGCCCGATCGGCATCGTCCCGGTGCAGCGCCTCGCGGTCTGTGTCGAGCTTGCGGAAGATGCAGCGCAGCCGTGCGAGCAGGTAGTCGGTATCGAGGGGCAGGCGGATCGCATCCTCGACGCCCGCCTCGATGGCGCGGCTGCCCGCGCGGGGATCGTGCCGGGATTGCAGATAGAGCGTCGGGATCTGTCCCGCGGGCAATCTGGAGCCCAGGCGGGTCACGAAGCGCGCCGGATCCGCGCCGGGCAGGGTGTCGCTGAAGATCACCACGTCGGGCCGGAACACCTGCGCCAGACGCAACGCGGCCTCGATGCTCTCGGCCTGCTCCGTCTCGTAACAGGCCGTGGCCAGCGCGACCCGAAGCTGCGCGCGCAAGCGCGGCTCCGTCTCGACGATCATGATCCGTCCGTGCATCGACGTCCTCCGGTGCCGCGATCTGCGCGGACATGGCTTGTCCACCCGCCGCGCCAGTGTTTAGGTCAGATGGTTAAGAAATTCTTTCCGATTTGGTGAAAATGCCGTTTACGCAAAGTCAGGCAGAGGTTTTGGGGCTCCGGGCCGTGGGGTGGCTTGCGGGCAATGACGAGCTGCTGCCGGTGTTCCTTGGCGCCACCGGGGCCGATGAGGCGCAGTTCCGCGCAGGGCTGGGCGATCCGGAGTTTCAGGCCTCCGTGCTCGACTTCCTGCTGATGGACGACGCCTGGATCGCGGCCTTCTGCGAGGCCGAGGCACTGCCCTATTCCGCCCCGATGGAGGCCCGCGCGGTCCTGCCCGGCGGCGAGGCGGTCCATTGGACATGAGCTCGGGCAGCGAGGGCTCAGGCGCCATCCGCGCGATCCTCTTCGACAAGGATGGCACGCTGTTCGACTTCCGCGCGACCTGGGACGGCTGGGCGCGGCGCGTCTTCGACCGATTGTCGGGCGGAGATCCGGCCCGCACCGCGGCGCTGGCGCGCCTGGCGCGATACGATCTGACGGCAGGCCAATTCGCCACGGACAGCCCAGTGATTGCGGGAAGCAATGACGAAATGGCCGAGATGTTCGCCACCGTTCTGCCCGGTCTAACGCCCGCAGAGATCGCCGGGATCCTGGCCCGAGAGGCGGCGGAGGCGCCGCTCGTGCCGCCGGTGCCGCTGGACCCCTGCCTCGGGCAGTTGCGCGCGCGGGGATTGCGGCTGGGCGTGATGACCAACGATGCCGAGGCGGTCGCCCATGCGCATCTGGGCAGCGCCGGGATCTCGGCGCAGTTCGACTTCGTGGCGGGCTGCGACAGCGGCTTCGGGGCGAAGCCCGATCCCGGCCCGCTTCTGGCCTTCGCCGAGGCCGTACAGATTGCACCCGCCGCGATCGCGATGGTGGGCGACAGCACGCACGATCTGCTGGGGGCGCGGGCCGCGGGCATGGTGCCCCTGGGCGTGCTGACAGGCCTCGCGGGCGAGGCCGAACTGGCCCCCCATGCCAGCGCGATCCTGCGGGATATCGGGCAGATCGCGGCTTGGCTCGACCGCCGCTGAGATCACGGCGCCAGGGTCCGGGCGCCGTTGGGAAAGTCTTAACCCTGCGAACGTAAGGATGCGCCCGGATATCTCCGGAGCCCGCCATGCACGGTCTGATAAATGCGACGCTGCAATTCTTCGTGGAGGACAATTACGGCGCCGACCGTTGGGCGCGCATCGTGCGCCGCGGCGGTCTGAAGACGGCGATGTTCGAGACGATGCTGGTCTATGACGACGCGGTGACCGAGGCGGTTCTCAACGCCATCGCGCAGGACTTCGCACGCAGTCGCGCGGCCCTCCTGGAGGATGTGGGCATCTATCTCGTCAGCCATCCCAGACGGCAGGCGCTTCGGCGTCTCCTGCGCTTTTCCGGAAACGATTTTCGCGACTTCCTCCACGGGCTCGACGAATTGCCGGACCGGGTGCGCCTTGCCGTGCCGGATCTGGAGTTGCCGAAGATCACGCTGACCGATCTGGGGCAGGATCGTTTCAGGATCTCCTGCCGGGCGCCGTTCCCGGGGGCAGGCTGCGTGCTGATGGGGCTTTTGCGCGCGATGGCGGACGATTACGGGGCGCTCGTCACGCTCGATCACACGGAGGGGGCGGATGGGCAGGACGTCTTCGATGTGACGCTCGTGCAGGAGGCCTTCGCGCCCGGCCGCGCCTTCGATCTGGTGGCCGAGGCCCAAGCATGAGCGAGGCTGCTTGCACGGATGTCATCGACGCGCTCTGCCCGATGCATCTGCGCGTCGATGCGTCAGGAACGCTGCGCCATGTCGGCCCGACCTTGCGCAAGGTGGTGGGCGACGTGCGTGGCCGCGCCCTGTTCGATGTCCTGCAGGTCGATCGTCCGTTCGGCCTGAAGACGCTGCCGGCGCTTCTGGACTGCGCCGGACGCAAGCTTCACCTTACGGGGCCCGCCGCGCCCGAGACGCCGCTTGTCGCGCATCTGGTGCCTGCATGCGATGGCGGCGCGATCCTGAATGTGGGTTTCGGGATCGGCGTGGCGCAGGCGGTGCAGCGCCACGGTCTGACCGGGTCCGATCTGGCGCCCACGGATCTGACGATGGAGATCCTGTTCCTGATCGAGGCGCAGGGCGCGGCGATGCGTGCCTCCCGCAGGCTGAACCACAAGCTGCAATCGGCCCGCCTCGCGGCGGAGGCGGAGGCGGCAACCGACACGCTGACGGGGCTTGCAAATCGGCGCGCGGCGCAACTGACGCTCGACGCTCTGGCCGAGGATGGGGCGCCCTTCGGTCTGGTCCATCTCGATCTCGATCATTTCAAGGAGGTCAATGACAGCCATGGCCACGCCGCGGGCGACGCGGTTTTGCGCGCAACCGCCGCGATGCTCAGACGCTTGGTACGTCCGCAAGACAGTGCCGCGCGGATCGGGGGCGACGAATTCCTGCTGATCTTTCCCGATCTCGGCGATGCGGCCTCCCTCGGCGCGCTGTGTGATCGGCTGATTGCCCAGATTCGCACGCTGGAGCTGAGCGATGCGCCCTTGGCCCGAATTTCCGCCAGCGCAGGCATCGCGATCTGGCCCGGCGGCCCCGGCGCCGATCCCGAGGCGCTGATCGACCGCGCCGACCGCGCGCTTTATGCCTCGAAACATGCAGGCCGGGGCCGCGCGACCCTGGTCGACACCGTTTCGCGGGCCGATCCGGGCAAAGCGAAACCGGCGCAGGATTTTTGGTCTTCGGGTCTTGATCCCCATGCGGGGAAGCCGTAGATAGCCGCGCAGTTGGGGTGTAGCCAAGCGGTAAGGCAGCGGTTTTTGGTACCGTGTACCGT
>CAZTEV010000068.1:0-12273 GCA_964612785.1 uncultured Roseivivax sp.
CAAGCTCTCGAGAGTTTGGTCGTGGCCAGGCTTTTAAAGTTACTATCCCCTGAGCCAACCCATTGATGCCAAGAGCGGAAACCGATTTATCGGTCGTTGAGGCAGGGCACACACACTAGTCGCCGCGCTCATCGATCAACTCACCCTGCAAGGCTTCGATCTCCGCGTGAAGCGCCTCGTATTCTGCCTTTCGGCGCTTCAGAAACCGTCCCGTCAACGCAATCCGCTCCGCGATCCCTGACGGTGTCAGAACATAGGCGTAGCGCAGTTTGTTCGAAGAGGCCTGGAAATTGCGGACCTTGACGTGGCCCTTTTCGACGAGACCCTGCAGGCAGTAGTTTACGATCCCGACGCTGACGCCCAGCTCGCGGGCAAGATGTCTCTGGCTCACATTTGGGTTTTGCTCGACGGCCCGCATCACGCGGAAACGGACATCCTCGTGGACCTCGCGGGTCATGCAGAATGACCCATGGCTACCGCACCGGGCCATGCCTTGGCTCGGTTTCTAACAGTGCATGTTTGATAAGCACCGTTCATGGGTGAACGCGTACCTGTAAGCGTCGCGAAGGACAAGATCTTGCCCGCATCAAGACACCAGCAGATGCTCAAAAATCCGCCGATGCCTGAATCCTGAGCATACCCTTCGCAGGTGCCGGGAAGAACTGCCCTGATCAACAGGTCTCACGGGTTGACTTAACCATATCGGAAATTTTTGAGGTTTCCGAATATAATTTAAAAACAATACTCTAAGCGCCGTTTTCGCATCTCTTTGCCCATAGTCCAAACGTGGGGGCTTCGGTCTTCCGGCGATGCGGTAACAGGCGTCATTTAACTCATGGCGCCAACCCTCCCAAACCGCGATCAGGCGCCCCTCGCACACTGCGAAAAAGCAAAGGACATCCCAGTAGCGTCACTTGCCGCATAAAATGTTCTTGCTTAAAATAATGCATATGCATACGATTTTCGGACAACGATCCGACCTATCACCGATAGAGGCCTGTCGATGACCGACGACCAAATACAAGCGGCGCCCGCCACGCCTGGCTCAGGCAAGGCACGCACAGATGCCGCGCCGGACCTCACGGAGATCGGTCTCGAAAATTTCCCGCCTTACCTCATGAATCGCATCATGGGCCGCTACAATGCCAGCCTGCGCGACGAGATGGCGGCGCTTGGCCTCACCACGCCGCAGATGCGCGCGCTTGCCGTGCTCGCCGTCCATGACGGGCTTCTGAGCCGCGATCTCGCGGTCTACGCGGTGGTCGAGCAGTCCACGCTGTCGCGCGCGCTCGATGCGCTGGAGAAAGCGGGCCTCATCACCCGGCGCCCGGATGACAGTGACAACCGTGCCACCCGCGTGAACCTCACGAGGGGCGGTCGGCAGACATATGCGCGCCTCTGGCCGGATATGGCGGCGTCATACGCGCAGATGTTCAAGGGCATCCCCGAAGCGGAGCGCGAGGCCTTCACCCGGACCCTCCAGACCATCCTGCGAAACGTCCGCAAACACGATTTCTGAGAGATCTCATGGCCGAGCGTTCCTTCAAAGCCGAAGTCCAGCATCTGCGCAAAGGCGCGGGCGAGACATTCACCGGCGAAGGGATCCTCGCCATCACGAAGGCGCTTCTGGAAAACGGCGTTGGCTATGTCGGCGGCTATCAGGGCGCGCCGATCAGCCATCTGATGGACGTGCTTGCCGATGCGGAAGACCTGATGGGTGAGCTGGGCGTGCGCTTCGAGGCGAATGCCTCGGAGGCTGCGGCGGCAGCGATGCTTGCGGCCTCGGTGCATTACCCGATCCGCGGGGCCGTGACCTTCAAAGGCTCGGTCGGTGTCAACGTGGCCTCGGATGCGCTGTCGAACCTCGCGTCTTCCGGCGTGAAGGGTGGGGCGCTCGTCATCGTGGGGGAGGATTACGGCGAGGGCTCCTCGATCATGCAGGAGCGCAGCCACGCCATCGCGCTCAAATCGCAGATCTGGGTCTCCGATCCGCGTCCGAACCTGCCTTCCATCGTGAAGGCGGTGGGAGACGGCTTCGCGCTCAGCGAGGCCAGCCAGACGCCTGTCATGATGATGGCGCGGATCCGGGCCTGTCATGTGACGGGCGCGTTCGAGACGCGCGACAACCAGCGCCCGCCCTTGACCGTGTCCGAGGCGCTGGCCAATCCGCAGCGGGATTTCAGCCGGGTGGTTCTGCCGCCCATGAGCTATGCGCATGAACGCGCCAAGATCGAAGAGCGCCGCCCGGCAGCGGAGGCCTTCATCCGCGAACATGGCCTGAACGAGCTCTTCGGGCCGAAAGACGGATCCGTGGGCATCATCTGTCAGGGCGGCATGTATAACGGCGTGATCCGCGCGTTGCAGCGGCTGGGGCTGGCCGATCTGGAAGGCAAGACGGAGATCCCGCTTTACGTTCTGAACATCACCTATCCGCTGGTGCAGGACGAATTCATGGACTTCGCGGACGGCAAGGATGCGCTGCTGCTCGTCGAGGAAGGCCAGCCCGAATTCATCGAGCAGGACCTCTCGACCATGCTCTACCGCGCGGGCAGTCGGGTCCGGCTTTACGGCAAGGGCATGCTGCCGATGGCGGGTGAATATACCGGGCAGGTGCTGCTCGATGGGCTCACGCGGTTCCTGCGCGAAACAGCCCCGGGGTTTCTGCCCGGGCAGGTTCGCGCGCCGAACGCGCCCGCCCCGGAAATCCCGGATCTCTCCGCCACCGTGCCCGCCCGTCCGCCGGGTTTCTGCACGGGCTGTCCGGAGCGGCCCATCTTTGCCGCCATGAAGATCGTCGAGCAGGAGCTCGGTCAGCACCAGATTTCGGGGGATATCGGCTGCCACCTCTTCGGATCGCTGCCGCCCTTCGAGATTGGTGGCCAGACCATGGGTTACGGGCTGGGCCCCGCGTCCAACGCGGCCTTCGGCGGCGGTGGAGAGAAGCGCGCGATCTCGATCCTGGGCGACGGGGGCTTCTGGCATAACGGGCTCAGCTCCTCGATCGGGAACATGGTGTTCAACAAATCCGACACGGTCGCGCTGATCATCGACAATTTCTATTCGGCGGCGACCGGCGGGCAGGACATCCCCTCGAGCCGCGCCTCGAACCCGACAAAGGCCACGCAGAACCCGATCGAGAAGGCGCTGAAGGGCGTGGGTGTCACCTGGATCCGCCAGATCGACCGGACCTATGACGTGCCGCAAATGGTGGCCGTTCTGCGCGAGGCGCTGACGACGGATTATGACGGACCGAAGGTGATCGTCGCCTCCTCGGAATGCATGCTGAACCGTCAGAGGCGCGAGAAGCCACAGCGTGCCGCGGCACTCAGGGAAGGGCGGCGCGTCGCGGCCCCGCGCTTCGGTGTGGATGAAGCGGTCTGTACGGGGGATCACGCCTGCATGCGCCTTTCGGGCTGTCCATCGCTGTCGCTGAAGCATCTCGACGATCCGTTGCGCGACGACCCGGTCGCGGCCATCGATGAAAGCTGCGTGGGCTGCGGAAATTGCGGCGAGGTGGCGGATGCCGCCGTGCTATGCCCGTCCTTCTACCGGGCGGATGTGGTGCACAATCCGACTGGGTTCGAACAAGGGCTGGCACGATGGCGCAGCCGGGCCATCGGCTGGCTTCAGGCCCGCCGCGACGCCAAGCGGATCGTCTTCGAGGAGGGTGCGGCATGAACGATGCAAGCCCGATCCTCGCCGCGCGCCCGCGCGACGCCCGCGTCGACGGGATCATCAGCCTCGCCATCCTGGCCGTGGGCGGGCAGGGTGGCGGCGTGCTGGCCAGCTGGATCGAGGCGCTGGCCCGGTCCCAGGGCTATGCCGCGCAAGCCACCAGCGTCGCGGGCGTCGCCCAACGCACGGGCGCTACGATCTACTACGTCGAGATGGCCCCGGCCGAGGCCGGTCTGCGCCCGGTCTTTTCGCTGGCGCCCGCGCCGGGCGATGTGGACATCCTGATCGCTGCCGAGCTGATGGAGGCCGGCCGCGCCATCGACCGTGGTTTTGTCACGCCCGATCGGACAACCCTTATCGCCTCCACCCACCGTGCGCTTGCCGTCTCGGAAAAGGTCGTACCGGGGGACGGGCTGGCCGCCGCAGCCGAGGTCGAGGCGGCCGCGGGCATCGCGGCGCAGCGGCTGATCCTCGCGGATATGGAAGCGCTCGCGCGCGGGCAGGGATCGGTGATTTCCGCGTCCTTGTTCGGTGCGCTGGCCGGCTCGGACGCGCTGCCCTTTCCCCGCGCGGCCTTCGAACAGGCGATCCGCGATGCAGGCAAGGGGGTGGAGGCCTCGCTCCGGGCCTTTGCGGCCGGGTTCGATGCGGCGCAGGGCAAGCGGGGTGACGAGGCTGGTGCGGCCACCGCGCCCAGACCCTCCGGGCCGCGTGTGCCGCCCGCCTTGCAGGAGGCGTGGGCCAATCTGCAGCGCAGGCTGGACGCGCTGCCCGAAACCGTCGCGGAGATGGCCCGCCCTGGTCTGCAGAAGGTCGTGGACTTCCAGGATCTGGCCTATGGCGCGGAGTATCTGGACAGGCTTGAGGGCATGCTCGCGGAGGACACGCCTTCGGAAGATCACCTCTTCACGCGTGAGGCGGCGAAGTACCTGGCCAATGCGATGGCCTATGACGATGTCATTCGGGTGGCCGATCTCAAGACCCGCGCTGCGCGCTTCGACCGTATCCGCACCGAGATGGGTGCAGGGCAGGGAAGCCTCGTGCATCTGACCGAATACATGCATCCCCGCGCGGAAGAGATCGTGGGCCTGATGCCTGCGCGCCTCGGGGCCCGCCTGTCGGGCAGCACCAGGGCGATGACTTGGATCGACCGGTTGTTCAACCGGGGCCGCAGATTGCGCAGCGACGGGCTTCTGCCGTTCCTTGCGCTTTACGCGGTCGGGGGCCTCAAGGGCTGGCGCCGTCGCACCCTGCGCCACGCGCAGGAATGGGCCCATATCGAGGACTGGCTGTCCCGCGCCCGAAGCGCGCGCGAGACGAATTACGCGCTGGGGGTCGAGGTGCTACGCACCCGACGCCTCATCAAGGGGTATTCCGACACCCATGCGCGGGGGCAGTCGAAATTCGACAAGGTCATGGGGGGCATCGCGCTGGTCGAGACCCGCGCGGATGCCGCCGACTGGGCCGCGCGGCTGCGCAATGCCGCCCTGCAGGACGAACAAGGACAGGCGCTCGACGGCGCTCTGAAAACCGTGCGCAGTTTTACAGAACGCACGGACAACGACTGAAAACCAACCGCAACAGAACAGGGAAATGACATGAAGAAGATCGCACTCGTCACCGCTTTCGCGCTCGGCGCGACCCCGCTTGCCGCCGAAGAGGTCCTGCGCGGCGTCACCGCCTTTGCCACCGGCACCACCTTTTCGCGCCCCTTCGAGGCCTTCATCGACCGCGTCAACGAGACCGGCGAGGGCATCGTTCAGATCGAATATGTGGGGGGCTCCGAGGCCATCCCGACCTTCGAGCTGGGCAATGCGGTCTCGGACGGGATCGTGGACATCGCCAACAACACCACGGCGTTCTACACCAACCTTCTGCCCTGGGGGGATGCGCTGCATCTGGCCACGAATACCGTGCAGGACCAGCGGGAAAACGGCTGTTTCGAGAAGATCGACACGATGCACCAGGAGCAGATGAACGTGAAGTTCCTCGCCCGGACCGGCGACAACATCAAATACCATCTCTACCTGACCCAGCCTGTCGACGGCCCGGACCTGTCGGGACTGACACTGCGCACCACACCGGTCTATCGGGGCATGTTCGAAGCGCTCGGCGCGACACTTGTCCGCACCGCCCCCGGTGAGGTCTATACCTCGCTCGAGCGGGGCGCGATCGACGGCTATGGCTGGCCCACGCAAGGCATCCTCGATCTCGGTTGGGACGAGCAGACCAAGTACCGTGTCGACCCCGGCTTCTATCAGGTCGATGTGAACTTCCTCGTCAATCTCGACCGCTGGAACAGCCTCTCGGACGAGGCGCGCGCGGTGCTGGAAGAGGCCGCGACCTGGATCGAGGCGAAGAACGCCGAGAACCTCGATATCAACGCCGAAGAGCTGGCCGCGCAGGCCGAGGCGGGGATCGAGACCATCACCTTCGAGGGCGAGGCCGCCGAGACCTGGCTTGCCGCCGCACAGCGGGAAGGCTGGGCCGGTGTCGAGGCTGTCGATCCCGAAGTGGCGGCAGAGCTTCAGGCCTGCCTCGTCGACTGATCCAAGGCTCTGATGCGGCGCCCGGTCGTGACGCCGCATCATGTCCCCGAGGGAGCACCAGGTCGCATGTTCGATCGCATTCTCTTTGCCTTTGCTGCTTTTGCCGGCGCGATCCTCGCGGCGATTGTCACGGCGATCTCCGTCAACGTGGTGCTGCGCAATCTCATGGGCACGCCCATCCACGGCCTTCTCGATCTGGTGGAATACGGCCTGCTGGTCGTGACCTTCGCCGGCGCCCCCTGGGTCTTGTCGCAAAGTGCGCATGTGGTTGTGGATCTGGTCACCGGGGCGCTGCCTGAGGCACCGAAACGTATCTTGGCGCGCGTGGTGGCATTCATCGGATGCGTGCTGGCGGCGGCTCTGACCTATTACGCGCTGCAGGCGATGCTTGTCTCTTACGGGCGCGGCTCGATGATCCGCACGGCCTTCACCATTCCGGAATGGTGGGTTCTCGCGGTCATGCCGGCCTCGTTCCTGCTCATCACGTTCGAATTCGCGCGCCAGCTGGTCACGCCACCGCAGGCCGCGCAGGAAAAGACGGGGCTCTGAGCGATGGACTGGCCGCTTCTCCTGACAATGATGCTGAGCGGGCTCGGCCTGCTTCTGCTGATGGGTCTGCCCGTCGCCTTCGCCTTCCTGGCGGTCACGATTTTCGGCGCCTTCGAGGTTCTGGGCGGCGAACGCGGCCTGATCCAGCTGGCGCGAAACGGCACGCAGGCCCTGACCAACTTCCAGCTCGCCCCCATTCCGCTGTTCATCCTGATGGGCGAGATCCTGTTTCAGACCGGGGTCGCGCACCGCGCGATCGACGCGGTCGACCGGGTGGTGACACGGATTCCGGGACGCTTGTCGGTGGTCACGGTCTTCGGGGGTACGATCTTCGCGGCCCTTTCGGGATCGACAATCGCCAATACCGCGATGCTGGGCTCCACGCTGTTGCCCGGAATGCTGAAGAAGGGCTATGCGCCGACGCTGGCCATGGGCCCGATCATGGCCTCGGGCGCCATCGCGATGCTGATCCCGCCGTCGGCACTGGCGGTGTTGGTGGGCAGCCTCGCCGGCATTTCGATCTCGGGGCTGCTGCTCGCCGGCGTTCTGCCCGCGCTGATCCTGGCCGCGCTTTTCGTGGGTTGGATCGTCCTGCGCGCGACGCTTTCGCCCGAACTGGCACCGCCCGACACGACCGACGACATGACGCTGTCCGAACGCTGGCGGCCCTTCGCCATCTATGTTCTGCCGCTGGCCTCGATCTTCGTCGTGGTGATCGGCTCGCTCATGACGGGGCTGGCCACGCCGACGGAAAGCGCGGCCCTGGGCTGTGTCGCCGCGGTTCTGGTCGGCGCGGGCTATCGCGCCCTGTCTTCCGAGAAACTGCTGAAGGCCTTGATGGAGACCGTGAAGCTGTCGGTCATGATCCTGTTCATCATCATGACCTCGCAGACCTTCGCGCAGGTCCTCAGCTTCTCGGGCGCGACGGGCGGTATCGTACGCGCAATCGAGGGCTATGATCTTGGACCGCTCGGCGTGCTGATGGGGATGATCCTGCTTCTGCTGATCCTCGGATGTTTCGTGGATCAGGTCTCGATGCTGATGATCACCGTGCCGATCTTCGTGCCGCTGGCCAAGGCGGCCGGGATCGACCCGCTGATCCTTGGCGTGGTCTATCTGTTGACGATGGAGATCGGCCTTTTGACGCCGCCCTTCGGGCTCTTGCTCTTCGTGATGCGCGGGGTCGCCCCGCCGCAGATCGGGATCAAGACGATCTACGCCGCGGCGCTGCCCTATGTGACGATGAAACTCGCGGTGCTGGCCGGGATCGTGACGCTTCCCTGGCTCGCGACATGGCTGCCGGGCTTGTTGAACTGAACGCGTCCGATCCGCACGGTCCAAATCACCGCGCCGCAAAGCCCCCGAGCTGTCCGTTCAGGAACAGAAGCGGGCTGCCCGTGCGCTGGGTCACTTGCGTCACGCGCCCCACGACGATGGCGTGATCGCCCCCGTCATGCACCGCGTGGCGGATGCAATCGTAGCGCGCGAGCGCCGTCTCGAGCACCGGGGCCCCATGCGCCCCCTCACTCAGGATGTCATCGCCAAGGGCACGGCCATCGCGGGCCACCGCATGACACAGATCGCCCTGATCCTCGGCCAGCACATGAATGGAATAGCTGTCGCATTCGGTGAACGGCACGAACCGGTTCGATGCCCGCGCCGGAGACCAGAGCACCAGGGGCGGATCCAGCGACAGGGAGGCGAAGCTGTTCGCGGTGATCGCGAGCGGACCCTCTGCCGTTTGCGTGGTCACGATGGTCACGCCCGTCGCGAATTGCCCGAGCGCATCGCGGAACGCCCGCTGCGTGTCGGGACCGGGCACGAAGCTTTTCGTGGCGAGCCGGGATGTCTCCGTCATCATGGCACCTCATGTCCAAGCGCGAGCGTATAGAGGTCGAACCAGGTTTCGCGGTCGATCTCCACCTTCTCCGCATCGCCCAACCGTGCGATCCGCGCGAGATTGTTTGTTCCCATCACCGGCAGGATGCCCGCCGGGTGCCGCAAGAGCCAGGCCACCGCGACCGCCGCTGCATCGACGCCCTGCGCGGTGGCAATCGTATCGAGCGCCCTGCGCAGCCGACCCGAGCTTTCGGCGAATAGCGAGCCACCACCCAACGGTGACCAGGCCATCGGCGCGATGCCGCGTTCCTGCAGGAAGGCCAGATCGCCATTGGTGAACGCCTCATGCGCGCGCAGCGACATCTCGATCTGGTTGGTCACAAGCGGCGTCTTCATCGCCGATTGCAGGAGCGACCAATCCTGTGGCTTGAAATTCGAAACACCCACATGGGCGACCTTGCCGGACGCGACAACCTCATCGAGGGCGGCCCCGGTGTCGTGATGGTCCATCAACGGATCGGGCCGGTGGATCAGCAGAAGATCGATGCGGTCGATCCCCATCAGCTTCAGCGATGTGTCGACCGACGCCAGAATGTGATCGCGCGTCGTGTCGTAGTGCTTCACGCGGGCCCCTGCGTGTCGGCCCACCGGCGCCACGATCCCGCATTTCGTGACGATCTCGATCCGCTCGCGCAGATCCGTGCCGCGCAGGGCGTGCCCCAGCACCGCCTCGGCCTCATAGCCGCCGTAGATATCGGCCTGATCCATACTCGTGATGCCCTGATCGAGGCAGGCCTCGATCTTCGCGCGCACATGCTTGGGCGACGTGTCATTGTCATCGGACAGCCGCCACATGCCGTAGACAATACGGCTGAGGGTCAGATCGGGGGCCAGCGAAACGCGGCTCACACTCATGCTTTCTCTCTCCTTCGCCGCCGGGCGGGGATAGGGACGGGACGATGTCCGTTCGTGCAGGGACAGGACATGGGCCTTCCGGGGTGGCCGCGCGCGACATAGCCTGAAATGCCCGCAGCCTGTATCCCTGAACGCCAAGAATTTTCGTCCTTGGACATGTTCTGATTGTGCCGCCCGACAAGGGGCAAGGCGCGCTGACGCCTACCCAAGCAGCCGCTTCAGATACGCGCCGTAATCGTTCTTTCCGAACGCGTCTGCGCGGCGTCTGACCTGCTCCGCGTCGATCCATCCTGCCGTAAACGCAATCTCGTCGGGATTTCCGATCTGGAGGCCCTGGCGATCCACGAGGGTGCGCACGAAGTTCCCGGCGTCGAGCAGGGAGCCATGGGTGCCGGTGTCGAGCCAGGCATACCCTCGGCCCATGCGGCGCACGTCGAGTTGCCCGTCGGCGAGGTACGATTCCAGCAGCGTGGTGATCTCCAGCTCCCCGCGGTCGGAGGGTTCGACTTTGGCGGCCCGCGCGGGTGCCGTGCCGTCGAGGAAGTAGAGGCCCGTGACCGCGTAGGGGGAGGGCGGGTTCGCGGGCTTCTCGATGATATGTGTGACGCGGCCCTCGGCGTCGTAATCGACGACGCCGTAGCGTTCGGGATCCGCCACGCGGTAGCCGAAGACGGTGCCGCCCGTCGCTTTCCTGTCGGCCTCGGCCAGCATCTCGGGCAGGCCGTGGCCGAAGAAGACGTTGTCGCCCAGAACCATCGCGGAGGGCGCGCCCGCGAGGAAATCCTCGGCCAGAAGGTAGGCCTGCGCCAGCCCGTCGGGCGAGGGCTGTTCGATATAGGTGAGCGTGAGGCCCCATTGCGACCCGTCGCCCAGCGTCCGGCGGAACTGATCCTGGTCCTCCGGCGTGGTGATGACGCAGATCTCGCGGATGCCCGCGAGCATCAGCACCGAGAGCGGATAATAGACCATCGGCTTGTCATAGACCGGCAGCAGCTGCTTCGAGACCCCCATGGTGATCGGGTAAAGCCGTGTGCCCGAGCCACCTGCGAGGATGATGCCTTTGCGCTTGGTCATGAGGAAAGCTCCTTCAGGATATCGTCGAGGCCTGCGCGCCACTCGGGGGCGGGAAGACCGAAAGCGGCCTCGGTCGTGCCGCAATCCAGCCGAGAATTGAGCGGGCGCTCTACAGGCGTCGGGTAATCGGTGGTGGGAATGTCGGCGACTTTGCAGTCTAGTCCGGCGCGCTCGAAGATCGTGCGGGCGAAGTCCGCCCAGCTGACCGGCGGCTGGCCCGCGAAATGGTAGGTGCCGGACTTGCCCGGGTCGGCGATGAGCTGCTCGGCGATGGACAGGCAGGCCACCGCAATGTCGCGCGCAGGCGTAGGCCCGCCCACCTGATCGGCCACGATGGTCAGCGCGTCGCGCTCGGCTCCGAGCCGCAGCATGGTCTTCACGAAGTTCGCCCCATGCGCCGAAACCACCCAGGAGGTGCGCAGAATGGCATGGATGCCACCTGCCGCGCGGACAGCCTCTTCGCCCGCAAGCTTGGACCGACCATAAACATTGCGCGGTCCGGTGGCGGCATCCGGCGTCCATGGCGCATCGCCGCTGCCGTCGAAGACGTAATCGGTCGAGATGTGAACGAACGGGATGCCCTGCGCAGCGCAGGCCCTGGCCATCGCGCCGGGGCCTTCCGCGTTGAGCGCGAAGGCCGCCGCTTCCTCGCTCTCCGCACGGTCGACGGCGGTATAGGCGGCGGCGTTGATCACGGCCCGGGGGCGATGCGCCTCAATCGCGGCGAGGGGCGCCTTCGGGTCGGACGCGTCACATTGCGTCCGCCCGAGGCACATGACGCCGCCCAGGCGCGCCAGTTCCGTCGCCACCTGCCCGGATTTGCCGAAAACGAGGATCATGCGCGTCCTTTCAAAACCCGGAGAAGACCATGTCGAGCGCGGTGCGGATCGTATAATCCTGACCGCTCAGATCCGCGACCGGCGGGCCGGCGCAGAACCGCGCAGGGATCGCGGCCAGCTCTGCGGTGTGGAGCATATAATCTTCACCGGCGATCTGAAGGACGGGCTTGAGCCGTGGCAAGCTTGGCGGGCTTTGATCCACCGGGATAAGCGGCGCCGCGACCCGCGTGCCCAGGTCGATGAAATCTGTTTGCAGATCGAGGACCAGCGCGCCGCCGGGCAGACGATAGACGTGGAACTGCGCCATTATTCGGGGGTCCAGACCTGCCATTTGGCCAAGGGCAGGCCATTCTTCTCGACCCAGGCGCGATGCGCGGCCAGTGCATCCTTGTTCTCGCGCGCCCAAGCCTCGGCGCGGGCGCGTCGCAGCTCTTCGCGCAGCGCGGCCTCCGCAATGCCTGACACGTTCAGATCGAGCTTGCGCGCCTCCTCCAGAAGGGCGGCGTCGAGCGAGATATTTGTGCGCTGCTTCATCTCGGGTCTCCGGAAAGAGTGTGTAAAGGTAATACACACGCAACTTGCGAACAAGATGTGCTGGGGCAGCCCTTTATCCGCTCCTTCCCAACCTCTGCCCAACCCCGTCACGCTCCAGAAGCGCGCGCCACCAATCCTCATTCTCGAGATACCAGGCCACTGTCTTCCGCAGCCCTTCTTCGAGTGTCACCGAAGGCCGCCATCCCAAATCGCGCGCGATCTTCGACGGGTCGATGGCGTAGCGCAGGTCATGGCCCGGCCGGTCCGTGACAAAGGTGATCAGATCGGCATAGGGCCGC
>CAZTEV010000069.1:0-12014 GCA_964612785.1 uncultured Roseivivax sp.
CTATCCCATCGACCAGCTCGCCGAGAAGTCGCATTTCCTCGAAGTGGCCTATCTGCTGCTTTACGGCGAATTGCCGTCCGCCGATCAGCTTGAGGATTTCGAGAGCCGCGTGACCATGCACACGATGCTGCACGAGCAGATGGTCAACTTCTTCCGCGGCTTCCGCCGGGACGCGCATCCGATGGCGGTCATGGTGGGTGTCGTGGGCGCGATGTCGGCCTTCTATCACGATTCCACGGACATCTCGGATCCCTACCAGCGCGAGGTCGCCTCGCACCGCTTGATCGCGAAGATGCCCACGATCGCGGCCTGGGCCTACAAGTATTCGGTGGGCCAGCCCTTCGTCTATCCGCGCAACGATCTGTCCTATGCGGCGAACTTCCTGCACATGTGCTTTGCCGTTCCGGCCGAGGAATATGTGGTCGATCCGATCCTCGCCCGCGCGATGGACCGTATCTTCACGCTGCACGCGGATCACGAACAGAACGCCTCGACCTCGACCGTGCGCTTGGCCTCAAGCTCGGGTGCGAACCCGTTCGCCTGCATCGCGGCCGGTGTGGCCTGCCTCTGGGGGCCTGCGCATGGCGGTGCGAACCAGGCCTGCCTCGAGATGCTGAAGGAAATCGGCACGCCCGACCGGATCCCGGAATATATCGCGCGCGCCAAGGACAAGAACGATCCGTTCCGCCTGATGGGCTTCGGTCACCGGGTCTACAAGAACTTCGATCCGCGCGCGAAGGTCATGAAGCAATCCGCCGACGAGGTGCTGGACCTTCTGGGCGTCGAGAATAATCCGATCCTCGCCACCGCGAAGGAGCTGGAGCAGGCGGCGCTGAAGGACCCCTACTTCGCCGAAAAGAAGCTGTTCCCGAACGTGGACTTCTATTCCGGCATCATTCTCGAGGCGATGGGCTTCCCGACCTCGATGTTCACGCCGATCTTCGCGCTGTCGCGGACGGTGGGCTGGGTCAGCCAGTGGAAAGAGATGCTGAACGATCCGCAGAACAAGATCGGTCGCCCCCGGCAGCTTTACCTCGGCAACACGCAGCGCGATTACATCGACATCGAATCGCGCTGAACCACGAGGCAGATTGTGACAACGGCCGGAGCGGAGACGCTTCGGCCGTTTCGATTCGCCGGGTAAAATAACCTCTCGATGCAGAGACAATCTTTTGTCGGGCAGCATTACTGTCGACCCTGCCGCGACAAAAGACGCCTTATCCCCCTGAAAACCATATTTTATTTGCTTTAAATCCGCCGCCTTTTAAACACATTTCAGGCCGGAAGGGTGCCCGGCATTTGGTCTTGAAGCGGAGATATTGTTATGGCGTCTGGCGATACTTTTTTGATCACTTTGGGATGCGATCCCACCATTGACCTTGAGGTCATCACCGACGGCAACAAGCTGGTTTTCCGCTTTGTCGATCCGTCTCAGGCGATGGATATCGACGGTCTGTTCTTCAACCTGACCCCCGATGCGGAGCCCATGGAGCTGGACGTCTTCCCGTTCGAAGGCAACCTTCCGATCACCGGCTTCGACAACACCGTGGACAGCGTCAATCACCTCGATAACGGGGCGATGGTGCAGCAAAGCTTCGATGTGGGCGTTCAGTTCGGCTCGGTCGAGGCGGGCAGCACCGCGGGCGACGTGCAGGCCCCGCTGGCCTTCACGATCCAACCGATGGATTACACCCAGACCCTCAGCATCGAGGATATCGACTTCACCAACATCACCGTGGTGATCGATTCCGATACCGGCAACGGTCAGGCACTGGTGGGCAATCCCTCCGACTCAAGCGCCCCCACCACCGAGCTGGTGACAGAGGTGGCCCTGCAGGAGGATTTCAACCACCTGTGGTATCCGTCCCAGAGCGACGCGATCGAAAGCAGCAACGGCTGGTACGTGCATTACGGCCAGCTCGTCACCGATGGCTGCAACGACGGCAAGGTGACCTTCGCCTCGGTCGAGGCCAATGCGGGCGTCAGCCTGACCTTCGATGCGCGCACCTGGGATGTCTCCAAGTTCGAGAATGAAGGCTGGGCCGAGGACAGCTTCCGGGTTGAGGTACAGCTCGACAATGGCGAGTGGGTCCTTCTGGACGAGTTCCAGGTCAACGATGCGGGCACCAAGATGGTGGGCTCTATCACGGGCCAGACCTTCGGCGACCAGTCCAGCACACTGACCTATGAAGGTGGGATCCTCGACACGGTCGAGGAAAGCGCGCAGTTCCGCGTCGTCTCGGACATTTCGGCGGGCGACGAATACATCAAGCTCGACAACATCAAGATCAGCACCACCAACGAGGTGGTCGTGGACGGCGACACCCCGCCCGAGCCGATCTGCCTGCTCGAAGACGATTTCGACGGCCTCTGGAGCGCCGATCAGAGCGACATCGTCGAAGGTTGGAGCGCCTGGGACGTCTGCTACGGCAAGCTTGCCACCGATGGCGACGATGACGGCCATCTGACGCTGAAGAAGGTCGCGGCGGACGATCCCGTGCGCTTCACCTTCGACGCCGAGACCCCCTGCCCCGGCAATTTCGAGAATTCGGGATATTACGCCGACAGCCTGAAGGTCGAAGTGCAGATCGACGGCGGCGAATGGGTGCTTCTGGACGAGTTCAAGGTCAATGACGAGGGCACCGCGCTTGTCGGCTCCAAGACCGGGCAGACCATCACCAAGGACGCCACGACCCTGACCTATGAGGGCGGCATCCTCGATACGGCCGAGCAGAGCGTGCAGTTCCGCTTCGACAGCGACATCTCGGCCTCGAACGAGGATATCCTGATCGACAACATCAAGGTCGAAGCCCTGCCCGAAGCGGTGAAGGATGACGGCAAGGATGACGAGGTCTGCGAGGATTTCGACGATGCGGAGGCCGGTCAGGATCCGTTCGACGCGTTCTCGGGCCTGATCATCACCGGGCACAATGCGGGCTCCGATCCGAACGGGCCGAGCGATGCGATGATCTTCGACACCGCAAACCCGACGGGGGGCGACTGGGATCTGGGCTTTGCCGATCAGGGCAAGGCGATCATCCTGTCCGAGGATGGCGACAGCTCCGATCCGGACGACAACGCCCATGGCGGCACGATCTCGTTCGAGTTCCTGACGCCGTCGGACGTCCAGTCGCTCAACCTGCTGGATATCGAGGAAAAGGGCGGCACGATCGACCTCTTCGATGCGGATGGCAATGTGCTGAACACCGTGGAAATTCCCGCGGCGGGCAATAACAGTGTCCAGACGATCGAGATCGCGACCGCGGGCGTGACCTATATGGATGTGAACCTTGTGGGCTCCGGCGCCGTGGACGATCTGTGCTACACCGATCCCAAGGCCGACGATTGCGAGGGTTCGCAGTACGACATCCTGTTCAAGGACGATCTGCTCGCCAAGGCCGAAGAGGTGGTGGACGAGACCGAGGAAGAGCTCGACGACGTCATCGTCTGATCGACGCCTTACGATAGAAAACGCCCGGCGGGTCAGCGTGACCGGCCGGGCGTTTTGCGTTCTTGCGGGGGCTGTTTTCCTCAGCGCCCCTCGAAGACCGGCGGGCGCTTTTCCAGGAAGGACACGACGCCCTCCTTGAAGTCGCGGGTCTTGCCGCATTCGCCCTGCAGCTTCGCCTCAAGCGCGAGCTGCGCCTCCAGATCGTTCTCGAAACTGGCGGTGAGGGCCTGTTTCACCCGGGCAAAAGCCGCGGTCGGTCCCTTGGCAAGATAGGCCGCACGCGCCTGCCAATGGGCCTCGAACCCGTCATCGGGCACCGCCTCCCAGATCATGCCCCATTGGTCGGCCTGGCTCGCGGTGATCTTCTCGGCGAAGAGCGCGGCGCCCATCGCCTTGGCGAGGCCGATCTGACGGGGCAGCGCCCAGGTGCCGCCCGCATCGGGGATCAGTCCGATCCGCGTGAAGGCCTGGCTGAAGAAGGCGCTTTCGGTCGCGATGACCACATCGGCCACCAGCGCCAGGTTCGCCCCTGCCCCCGCAGCGGCCCCGTTCACCGCCGAAATGGTCGGCACCGGGCAATCCACTACCGCACGCAGCATCGGCACGTATTCGTCACGCAGCGTGCGTTCGAGATCGAGATTGGCCGCATTGGCCCGGTCGCCCAGATCCTGGCCGGAACAGAAAGCGCGGCCTGCGCCGGTCAGCACGACGCAGCGCGCCTCCTCGCCGCCCTGGCGGATCGCATGGGTCAGTTCCGCGCGCATCTGGGTGTTGAGCGCGTTCATCACGTCGGGCCGGTTCATGGTCACGACGGCGACGCCGTCCCGGACCGCGTAGGTGATGGTGTCGTATTGCATGGCTCTGTCCTCTCGCCCGTTTCGCCCATCCAATACAGGGCTGGCAGGAAAGGCAAAGCGCAACGCGGCGTCAGACCTCGTCGAGAAGATCCTTCAGGCGTTTCTCTTCCTCGGGGCTCAGCGCCTCTTCGGCCTTGGGGGCGGCCTTCGCCCGGCCCCGCAGATAGCCCGCCCCCACGCCCGCAGCGGCGACCAGCATCAGGGGCCCTGCAGCCCAGAGCAGCCAGTTCCAGCCATCGGCCTGCGGGTTCAGCAGGACGTATTCGCCGTATCGTTCGACGATGAAATCCACCGTCTCCTCGTTCGTGTCGCCCGCGACCAGCCTTTCGCGCACCAGCAGGCGCAGATCGCGCGCCAGCGAGGCGTTGCTTTCGTCGATCGACTCGTTGCGGCAAACGAGGCAGCGCAGGCCTTCGGAGATTTCGCGGGCGCGTGCCTCCAGGGCCGGGTCGTCCAGCACCTCGTCAGGCTGCACCGCGACCGCGGGCATGGCCATGAGCGCGGCGAGAGCGCCCGCCAGGGCGGAAGAGAGCGCCCCCCTCATTCCGCGGGCACCGCGGATGCGGTCTGCTTGCGCGCGCCTGCAGCGACACGGAAGCGGCGGTCCGTCAGGCTCAGCAACCCGCCCAGCGCCATGATCAGCGTGCCCGCCCAGATCCAGTTCGCGAGCGGCTTGATATAGGTGCGCAGCACCCAGCCGCCATTCTCCTGCCGGTCGCCGATCACCACATAGACATCCCGCAGGAAGCGGTAGTCGATCGCGGCTTCGGTCGTGGGCATCTGTGCGACGGGGTAGTTGCGCTTCTCAGGCGACAATTCCGCCAGCACGCGGCCATCCCGCGCCAGCGTCACATCGCCCATGGTCGAGACGTAATTCGGTCCCTGCACGCGGTTCACGTCGTTCAGGGTCAGCGTGAAGCCCGCCACCTCGAAGCTTTCGCCCAGCTGCGCCACGCGGATGTCTTCCTCTTCCCAGGCGATCAGGCCCGCCACCCCGATGAACAGGATGCCGAGACCCGCATGGGCCGTGGCCTTGCCCCAATCCGCGCGCGGCAGCCGCGCGAGGCGGCTCAGATCGCGGGTCTGCCCGGTGCGCGACCACAGATCGGTCAGCGCCCCGCCCACAAGCCACGCGCCCAGGAACACGCCCACCGGACCCAGCAGTGACCGGCCCGTCTGCATCGCCCAGGCCAGCCCGCCCAGCGCGACGGCCAGCACGAAGACCGGAGCCAGGGACTTTGCCACGCGGCCGAGCTTCCCGCGCTTCCAGGAAATCATCGCGCCCAGGGGCAGGATCAGGCCCAGAATCAGCATGAAGGGCGTGAAGGCCGCGTTGAAGAAGGGCGGCCCCACGGACAGCTTGCGGTCGAACAGCATCTCCGCGACCAGCGGCCAGACCGTGCCCACGAAGACCACGAAGGAGGACACCGCGAGCAGGATATTGTTCGCGACCAGTGCGGATTCGCGGCTGACCACCCCGAAGACGCCCTTGGCCTGCATCGCATGGGCGCGCATCGCGAACAGCGTCAGCGCACCGCCGGTGAAGACCACGAGGATCATCAGGATGAAGACGCCGCGTTCGGGGTCGTTGGCGAAGGCATGGACCGAGGTCAGCACGCCCGAGCGCACGATGAACGTGCCGATGAGCGAAAAGCCGAAGGCGAGGATCGCCAGCAGGATCGTCCAGGCCTTCAGCGCCTCGCGCTTCTCGACCACGATGGCCGAATGCAGGAGGGCTGCAGCGAAGAGCCAGGGCATGAACGAGGCGTTCTCGACCGGATCCCAGAACCAGAACCCGCCCCAGCCCAGCTCGTAATAGGCCCACCAGGAGCCGAGCCCGATGCCGATGGTCAGGAAGATCCAGGCCGCCAGCGTCCAGGGCCGCACCCAGCGGCCCCAGGCGGCATCGACGCGGCCCTCGATCAGCGCCGCCACGGCGAACGAGAAGCAGATAGAAAGGCCGACATAGCCGAGGTAGAGAAACGGCGGATGGAAGGCGAGCCCCGGATCCTGCAGCAGCGGGTTCAGATCCTGCCCGTCAAAGGGCGGCACCGCCATGCGCGTGAAGGGGTTCGAGGTCCAGATGATGAACGCGTAGAAGGCCACGCCCACAGCGGCCTGCACGGCCAGAACGCGGGCGCGCAGCGTCTCGGGCAGGTTCGATCCGAACCACGCGGCCATCGCGCCGAACAGCGCAAGGATCAGAACCCAGAGCAGCATGGAGCCCTCGTGATTCCCCCATGTGCCTGAAATCTTGTACAGAAGCGGCTTCGCGGAATGCGAGTTCTGCACCACCAGGCTCAGCGAGAAATCGGAGGTGATGAAGGCATACATCAGCGCCGCGAAGGAGAACCCCACAAGCAGGAATTGCGTCGTGGCGGCGGGTTCGGCCACTGCCATCCAGCCTTGCCAGCGTTGATGCGCGCCCACCAGCGGCACGACCATCTGAACCACCGCCACCAGAAAGGCGAGGATCAGGGCGAAATGTCCGAGTTCTGTAATCATGCCCTCTGTATAGGCATGCGCGCGGGCCGCGCCAATGGGTCTCGGCGCGGCCCGGATCACGTTGTCGCAAGTCTCAGCCGCGGCGGCGCTGCCACTCCGTCAGAGCCGGGTTGTCGCCCAGCGCGCCCGGCGACGTCTGCGCGGCATCCGATCCCTCTGCTTGACGAACCGATGCGCCGTCCGGCGCGCGCAGATCCTCGAAGGCACGCATCTGCGCCACGATCGCGGGCGCAGCTGCCAGCGTCGCGGCCATCTGGCGTTGCAGATCCTGCCCCTTGGCCTGATGGCGCGCTCCGAAATAGAAGCTGACGACCGCGCCCAACAGCCACCAGAGCGGCTCGGGCACCAGCGCGATCCCCGTCATGCGCGCGCCGAACCACACCGGATCGACCATTGCCGCGACGAACAATCCAAGGGTGCCCAGCGCCATGGCGGGCCGGGGCACGCGGTTCAGCCCGTCGATCACCCGGTCGAAGAGCCCCTTCTTCGGGGTCGTGAATTCCGCGCCGAATTGCGACAGCGCGGCCATCCGCAGCGCCGCATCGCGGGCCGCGTCGCCTTCGGCATTGGCGCGGAAGACCTCGGCGGTTTCGGCCACCACGTTGCGGCCCGAGCCGAACAGGAACTCGATCACGCCCATGCCGCCACCCGCGCGTCGAACTCCGCAGCACTCAGATGATAGCGTGGCGAGATGAATTCCTCGGCCCGCTTGATCCAGCCGCCCTTACGTCCGGCCCTTGTGCGGGCATATTTCCGCGAGGCGGGCCGCCGGTCCGCCAGATCGAAGTAATAATTCCGCCGCGCGATCCCGTAGGCATCGATCAGAAGCGGCCCGGCCTCGCCCCAGGCCTTCAGGCACGCACCCAGGGTCTGCGGCCCGATCGCCCCGTCCACGGACACGGGAAAGCCCATCTGTCCCAGAAGCCGCTGCAGGATCTTCACCGCATTGCCGCCTGCATTGACATACATGTCGAAGACCGACGCCTGCAGCGGCTCCGGCAGGCGCGCGATGCCGGGCGTCGCGTAATAGTGCTGCAGAAAGAGATCGACCGCCTGATCACTGCTCAGCGCGCGCACATCGGCGATATCGGTGTCCCCGTCCCCGTCAAGGTCGATGCGCAGCCGCCGCATCGTGCCGATGGTGACGCCGTATTTGGTGGCGCCTCCGGGATCGTCGGGATCGTTCACGAACCCGCCCTCTCGCGCGACGATCGCGCTGGCGATGCGGCGGACATCCGGTCCGGTCTTGGTCATGCGCTTTGCCTCTTGTCTCTGGGTGCAATGGCGGCAAAGCTCGGGCGCGAGGGTTAATGCGGGCCTGTGGCCCCGCGCGCAGAGCACACGAACAGGGCCATGGCAGAGACATCCGCAGACGAGATCATCGAGCTTCTGGGCCTCGAGCCGCATCCCGAAGGCGGCTTCTATCGCCAGACCTGGGAGGGATCCGAAAAGCCCCGCGCCTCGGGCACGGCGATCTATTTCCTGTTGCGCAAGGGCGCGCCCAGCCATTGGCACCGCGTCGATGCGACCGAGATCTGGCACTATTACGCGGGCGCCCCCCTTACCCTGCGCATCGCCGAGACCGAAGACGGCCCCGTGACCGAATATCCCCTGGGCGCCGATCTGGCCCATGGCGAGCGTCCGCAGATCATCGTGCCCGAGCATCACTGGCAGGCGGCGGCCACGACGGGACGCTGGACGCTTGTGGGCTGCACCGTCTCACCCGGGTTTCAATTCGAGGGGTTCGAGCTGGCCGCGCCCGATTTCGACATTCCGCCGCGCGAGACAAAAAAGAAATCCGGAGCGACAAAATAAAAGGCCGCGCCCCTCGGGGACGCGGCCTGTGTTCTTGTTAGACGCGAACGGGATTACTGCCAGAAGGCTTCGTCCACGCTTTCCATCTCTTCGAGCTCTTCTTCGGTCTGCCCCACGGCAATCGCATAGGAGCGATCATCGACGGGGACGAGCTGCACATTGTCCATCTGCATGAAGATGTGCTTGTCGCCGAGATCGAGGAAGCCGCCGATTTCGAGCACGACGCCGCGCATCTGGCCTTCCTTGCTCAGCACGATGTCCTCGATCTCGCCAATCCGGTTCCAGGTGTCACCGACTTCCGAGTAGCTCTCGGCCCCGAACTCCGCGACGCCGTTTTCGCCGTCCACGGTGTAGACCGGGCCGCCGGTGATGTCGCGCGTGCGGATCAGCTGGGCGGGGTCGAGGATATCCATGCCCTCGGCCATCTCCTGCGCGTTCTCCTCAAGTTCGTTGCCCGCGTTCTGCAGCGCGTCGCCCGTTTCCTCGGCCGCGTTCTCGTTGGCCTCTGCGGCGTCCTCTGCGGCGTTCTCGGTCGCCTGCGCTGCGTCCTCTGCGGCGTTCTCGGTGGCCTGGGCCGCATCCTCCGCGGCGTTGCCTGCGGCATCGGCAGTGTTTTCCACGGCCTCGCCCGTCTCTTCGGCGGCGTTTTCGAGGTTCTGTTCCGCGTCTTCGAGGTTCGTGTGGCTTTCGGCCATGGCTCCGCCTGCGGCGATGGTCAGGGCCAGGATGGATGTGGTCAGACGGTTCATGTCAGCGTCCTTCTGTCTGCGTTAATGTGACAGAATAACGCACCTTTGAGGCGCCCGTTCCGAAAAGACGTATAAAAAATTCAGGATATTTTTCGGAACCGGCAGCCCCGCGCCGCGTTCGCGGGGCCGCGCCTCTCAGCCCTGATCGCGATAGAGATGGACGAACTCCACAAGCTGCCGTGTGGATCCATCCTTGTCTTCGGCACTCGCGTCGCCCGCGATGACGGGCCCAAGCGAAGATGCCAGCTCCTTGCCAAGCTCCACACCCCATTGATCGAAGGAATTGATCCCGAGGATCACGCCTTCGACAAAGACCCGGTGTTCATAGAGCGCGACGATCTTGCCCAAGATTTCCGGCGTCAGCTCGGGGTAAATCAGCGTCGTGGAAGGGCGGTTGCCCGGGAAAACCCGGTGGCGCGCCTGCCGCTCCAGCTCATCGCCCTCCGCGCCTTTGGCCGCCATGATCGCGCGCGCCTCATCGAGCGACCGGCCCCGCATCAGCGCCTCCGATTGAGCCAGACAATTCGCGACAAGCAATTCGTGATGATGCCGCAGATCGGGCTCGTGGCCCTTGGCCGCGACCATGAATTCGCAAGGCACGACGCGGGTGCCCTGGTGGATCAGCTGATAAAAGGCGTGCTGGCCATTGGTGCCCGGCTCGCCCCAGACCACGGGGCCGGAATTCACGGTAAGGTCCGCGCCATCCATCGAGACGGACTTGCCATTGCTCTCCATCTCGAGCTGCTGAAGATAGGCGGGCAGCCGCGCAAGGCGGTCGTCATAAGGCAGCACCGCGCGGGTCGCATGGCCCTGCACCTGGTTGTGCCACATCCCCACCAGCGCCAGCAGCACAGGCATGTTCTCATGCGGCTCGGCCACCTGGAAGTGACGATCCATCTCCTGCCCGCCGCGCAGGAAGGCGCGGAAGGCCTCGGGGCCGATGGCGATCATCAGGGACAGGCCGATGGGCCCCCACATGGAATAGCGCCCGCCGACCCAATCGGCGAAGCCGAAGGTGCGGGTTTCGGGGATACCCCATTCTCCCGCCGCCTCCTTGTTCGACGAAAGCGCTATGAAACGGCCATCGGTCGACACGCCCTTGTCCGAGAGCCAAGCCCGCGCGGTACGCGCATTGGTCATGGTCTCGATGGTGGTGAAGGTCTTGGAGGCGACGATGAACAGCGTCGTTTCGGGATCGAGCCCGCGCAGCGTATCGGCGATATCCGCGCCATCCACGTTCGAGACGAAATGGCAGCGCGGCCCGTCGCAATAGGGCGCGAGCGCCTTGTACGCCATGGCGGGCCCCAGATCCGAGCCGCCGATGCCGATATTGACCACGTCGGTCACGTCCGAGCCCCGCACCTCCCGTGCGAGCGCTTCCATCCGCGACAGCGTGTCCAGCACCTCGGGCATGACGTCCTGCCCGTCCACATGCACCGGAGCGCCATCGAGGTTGCGCAAGGCGGTGTGCAGGACCGCGCGGCCCTCAGTTTCATTGATGGGGGCGCCCGTGAACATGGCGGTGCGGCGCGTGGCCAGATCGGCCTTGTCGGTCAGCGCGATCAGCGCCGCGCGGATCTGTTCATCAAGCTGCGTCTTGGAATAGTCGAACAGCATGCCCGCGGCATTGAGGCTGAATTCCTCGGCCCGCTTGGCGTTGTCCGCGAACAGATCCTCGATCCGGCGCGTCTTGATCCCTTGGGCCAGCGCGTGAAGGTCTTCCCACATGATGCTCACTCCGTCCAATGCACGATTGCGCCGTCAAGCACGGCGTTGATCGGGGCCTCCGAGACAGGCTTGCCGCGCGCATTCTCGAGTGCCGCGCGCTTCTCGGGCCCCATGATGAGGATATGTTTCGACAAGGCGCCGTTCAGCACCGGCGCGGTCAGCGTCACCCGCGGTTCGGGCGCCCCATCGGCGCGCATCGGCAGCAGGATCGGCGCGTCGCGCGATAGCGCCTCCTCCAGCCGGTCGGCGCCGGGAAACAGCGACGCGGTATGCATGTCCGCGCCCATGCCCAGAAGCACGACCGACAGCGGCAGTTCCGGGCGGATCGCCTTGGCGATCTCCTCGATCCGGTCCTCGGGCGTGGTGCAGGGCAGATACATCGGCAGAAGCCGCGCCGCGGCGGCCTTCTCGACCAGAAGCCGGTCCCGCAGCAAACGGGTGTTCGACCGCTCGCTGTCCTCGGGCACCCAGCGTTCATCGGTCAGCATCACGTCGACGCGGTCCCAGTCCAGATCGACCGAGCACAGATCGTCGAAGACAGGCCCCGGCGTCGTCCCGCCCGGCACCGCGAAGGCCACCCGTTCGGCCCGCGCAAGGGCCGCGCGCAGATCGCCTGCAAGGCGGCTTGCGAGATTGAGGATCAGCGCCTCGCGGTCGGGATAGGTCTGCAGCTCGTAATTCATACCTTGATCTCTCGCCAGCGGCGCCCGTCGCGGTGCAGCAGCATCAGCGCATCCTCGGGCCCCGATCCACCGGGATCGTAGGTCACGGGCACGTCGCCGCGCAACTCCCAGCCCTCGATGATGGGATCGGTCCAGGCCCAGGCGGCCTCCACCTCGTCGCCGCGCATGAACAGCGTCTGGTTGCCCCGGATCACGTCCATGATGAGCCGCTCGTAGGCGTCCGGCA
>CAZTEV010000070.1:0-12000 GCA_964612785.1 uncultured Roseivivax sp.
CGATGGTCGGCGACATCCGCGGCGAGGGCATGCTCTGCGCCGTCGAACTGGTGCAGGACCGCGACGCCCGCACGCCCTTCGATCCGGCGCAGAAAGTCGTGCCTTCGATCGTCGGCGAGATGGCCAAGGCCGGCGTCATCGCCCGCGCCATGCCGCAGGGCGACATCATCGGCTATGCCCCGCCCTTCTGCCTGACCCGCGAGGAGGCCGACATCGTCGTCTCCGCCACCGCGGACGCGATCAAAACGACGCTGGGCTGAGTTCCGGCCTGATTGAGAGCAACGGCCCGGCACGCTGCCGGGCCGTTTTTCGTTTGCGATACCGGGTGAGCGCGTGAGGGAATCACCCGCAAAGGGGGAACTTTTCCCGCTCAGCGCGTGATGGGGCGCGGGAATTCGCCGATAAATCCGCCACAAAACTTAACTTTTTAGAAACAGTTGCGGCCATTGACGCCCCTTCGCTCAGGAATCGCCCAAATTCGGACATAGTTTCTGGGAATATTAATCCCAAGCGACAGTCTCACGGGCGTGGGGCTGCAAATGTTTGATATGTGGAGATGGCAAATGAGAATCCTGGCAGTGGATGACGATCCGATTATCCTCGAATTGCTTGGGCAATTCGTCGAGATCATCGGCATGCATGAACTGACCACGGCTGACTCGGCGCTCGAGGCGCTGGACATGCTCGACGATCCCGACACCGGGCCGATCGACTGTTTCATGCTCGACATCCAGATGCCCGGCATGGACGGGATCGAACTGGCGCGCCGCATCCGCGAAACCGCGCGCCATGCCGATACGCCGATCCTGATGCTGACGGCGATGTCGGACAAACGCTACATCGACGCGGCCTTTGCCGCCGGTGCCACCGACTACGTCACCAAGCCTTTCGAGATCGCAGAGCTCAAGGAGCGCATCAGCGTCGTCGAAGGCATGGCCGAGGCGCGCCAGCAGCGCACCAAGAAAATCTTCGCCGCCAAATCCGCCGCGGACCAGGCCAGTCAGGTCGCGCTTTTCGAGCCGATCTCGATCTACGACGTCGACAATGTCATCGAGTATTCCTCGATGGAGAACTACGTGGCACAGCTGTCGCGCAGCGCGCTCTTCGGCTCCACCACCTTTGCCTTTTCGATCCGCGAGATCGAAGCCTTCCACGAGGCGATGTCGGCGTTCGAGTTCTACAGCCTGATTTCCGACGTGGCCGAGGTGATCTCGGACACGCTGCAGGGGCACCAGTTCCTGATGTCCTACGCCGGCAGCGGCACCTTCGTCTGCATCACCGAAAGCGGTTGGCGGCCGAACATGAACGGACTGATGGACTCGGTGAACCTCGAGTTGTCGCAGACCGAACTGTTTGACAACTATGGCCAGCGCATCCATCCCCGCGTCAGCGCGGGGCAGGCGGTGCGGCTGATCTGGAAGTCCGGCAATTCCGTGATGGACGCGCTGGCGCAGGCCCATAGCAGCGCCGAGGCGGCCAGCCAGGCGCATACCCGGGCGATGGCGAACTACTGGCAGGTGGATCAGACGGCATGACACAGGTGATGGACGAACTTCCCGGCATCGAGCGTATCCGCAAGCGTTTCGTCGCCATGCTGGCCGACCGCCAGACCCAGATCGCGGGCCATGGCCTTGCGGCATGGGACGGCAAGACGGTGGAAGAGATCAACGGCAACCTGTCCGGCGCGCAGGCGATCCTGCACCAGATCGCGGGCAGCGCCGGGTCGCTGGGCTTCGAGGATCTGGGCAAGGCCGCCCGGACCTGCGAAGTGCGCATCCTCGACCACCTCGCGGGGCCCGACGCCGACCTGGCGATCTGCCCGCAAGAGCTGATCTCGGAGCTGGATGCCTTTGTGGCAAGCTGCCGGGCGGAGATCGACGCCCACGCCTGAGCCGGGCTTTCGATTGCACAGGATTTGACTAAACCGCCGTGACCTCTGTCGCGGCGGTTTCATTTTGGGCGAAGGAGAAGTGTGAGGCGGGGCTCAGCCCGCCTGCATCGCGGCCTTCACCTGATCGGCGAGCGCGATCGGATCGAAGGGCTTGCTGATCACGTCGGCAGCGCCAAGCTCGCGCAGTTCCTCGATCTCGTTATGCTGGGCGCGGGCGGTCATGAAGATCGCCGGCACCTCGCGCAGGCTCTCCATCTCGCGCATCTTCTCGAGGGTCTGGCGGCCGGTCATCCCGGGCATCATCATATCGAGCAGGATCACGTCCGGCGTGTAGTTCTGGACCTGGTTCAACGCCGCCTCGCCGGTCTCGCATTGGACCACTTCGAAATCGCCACTGAGCTCAAGCGCCATCAGTGCGATTTCCCGGATGTCCGCGTCATCCTCGACGTGCAGCAGTTTGATCATTCCATACTCTCTTTAGGAGGCTACCCGCAGCGGCGGAGCCGTTTCCTCACTCCCCACCTGAACCGTTTTCTTGGGCAAGGTGAAGTAGAAAGTGGTACCAAATCCCTCGCGGCTGTCAAAACCTATTTCGCCATCGAGATTCGCGACGATCGCCTTGCAGACGCTGAGGCCGAGCCCTGTGCCGCCCTTGTCGGAGCGGTTCGAGTTCGACAGGTCCGCGAAACGCTGGAAGATTTTGTGCTGTTCGCTGACAGGAATGCCCTGACCACGGTCGGTGACGCAGATGCGGACCGCGCCTTCGCCATCCTCGGTGGTGATCGAGATCTTGTCGCCCGGCTTGCTGAACTTCGCCGCGTTCGACAGAAGGTTCGTCAGCACCTGAATGATCCGGTTGGGGTCGGTGGTGAGCTTGATCGGCGCTTCGGGTTCCGTGACATCGATCTTCACGCCGAAACGCTGCTCGAGCGAGGCGTTGGCGTCACAGGTCTCGCGCAGCAATTCGGCCACGCTGGTTTCCTGCAGGTTGAACTCCAGCCGACCGTTCGAGATCTTCTCGAGGTCGAGGATATCGTTGATGATCAGCACCAGCCGGTCGGCGTTACGGTGCGAAATCTCCAGAAGCGCGCGCGCCTTGCTGGGCAGCTCGCCCGCGGCGCGGGACAGCAGCAGCCCCATGGAGCCCTTGATCGAGGTCAGCGGCGAGCGCAACTCGTGGCTTACCATCGAGATGAACTCGGACTTGGTGCGCTCCTCGTCGATGATGTCGGTGATGTCGTGCAGCATAATCAGGAACCGCGCCGGGGCGCGGCCGATGGTCAAAAGCTTGATCGTGACCTGGAAATGCCGGCCCAGAAGCTCGGCCTCGCATTGGCTCATGGTCTCGCCCGAGGCGGTGAGCGCGCGGCAGGCCTCGAGCACGGTCGTGCTCTCGGTGCGTTGCGACAATTCCTCGAGCGTGAGGTCGGTGTAGGCTTTGCCGGTCAACTGGGTGCGGCGCATGGCGCTGCGGTTCATGTAGCTGATGGCAAGGCTATCGGCGTCGACGATCCAGATGTCGTCACGCAGGTGATAAAGCGTCTCGGCGGTGTCGCGTTCGGCGCGCAGCTCGTTGGCGCGGGTCACATCCGTCCGGGCGGAGATCGAGCCGGTCCAATTGCCCTTGGCGTCGAACATCGGCATCACCGTGATCTGGGTATAGATCATGCGGCCGTCGGCGCAGCGCAGCGGTGTCTCGCCCTGCCATGTCTCGCCGCGCATCAGACCTTCGTGGATCTGCGCGGCCAGTTCCTTGAATTCTTCAACGTAAAGCATCGACACCGGCTGCCCGATCAATTGCTCACGTGTGTAGCCGGTGAGTTCGATAAAACGGTCGTTCACGGCCTCCAGCCGCCCCGTGGTATCGACAATATTGACGATAGCGTGGCTGTCGAAAGCCTTGAGTTTCTGCGCCATCATTAGGTTCTCGTCCCGCGTCTTGCTGCGCACGACCAGAGGCGCCAGAAGCGGCGCCGCACCGGCCAGGACGATGGCACCGACCACGGGGAGAAATTCCCCCGTTTGGCCGGAAAATAAGGCGGAAGTGGCTGCGTACCAACTGGCCGCGGCCGTACTGCCCAGAAAAAAGCTGGCAGTTCGTTTGTTAAAAATAAATGACGACACTGGTAAATCCCTCGCCCGATGAAGCGAAACGCTCTCCCATTTACGCGTTCGCCTGCCCTGTAATGCTGTTACCCTTCCTTATTATGTTGGCAACAATATGGCATGTCGCACTTTAGCGTCAGTTTCTTTCACCAAGCAAGTTTTATGATGCCCTTGCGGTTGTTCCGGTGATTTCATTCACAACCGTGCGTATCCCGCTGCGCGACTTCAAGATGTTCAATTCGACCCGCGGATCGGGCGCGCGGTTGCCGTCCGCCGACAGGCCGATGACCTGCGCCTCGGGATGCTTGCGCGAGATTTCGTCCAGCAGCGAGCGGCTGTCGCCGTCGGGCAGGGACCAGTCGAGGATCACCACGTCGAGCGGCATCCGGTCTAGCGCACCGCGGGCGGCGGCAAGGGTGGTGACATGGGTGACCTGCACCACGTCGCCAAGACCCGCGCGCAGCACCTCGGCGAAGTCGCGGTCGTCCTCGATGTGCAGCACCCGCAGCTTGCGGTTCCGGTCCGTGAGGCGTTTCTGACGCGGGGCGGGGGCCTCAGGTGCGGCGGATTGGGCGGCGGGGCAGGTGAACCAGAAAACGGTGACGCCGCCCGGGATGCTCTCGAAGCCGATCGCGCCGCCTTGGCGTGTCACGATCTGCCGGGTGATGTTCAGCCCCAGCCCGGTACCGCCCTTGGCGCGGGTGTCCGAGCCGTCTGCCTGCGAGAAGGCCTGGAAGATGCGCGGCCGGAAACTGTCCGGCACGCCCGGCCCGTGGTTCTGGATGAAAACAATGACCTTGTCCTCGAGCCGCTCGGCCCGGACCACGACATCGGTAAAGTCGTCGGAATACTTGCAGGCGTTGGAGATCAGATTGGCCAGCACCTGCCGGGTCCGGCTTTCGTCCACCCGCACCATGAGGGGCATGTCGGGCAGTTGGGCGACGAGCTCGTTCTTATGCGTGGTGGCGAAGGGGGACATCTCGGAAATCGAATCCCCGATCACGGCGCAGAGGTCGCGGTCATGGAAGTCAAAGGTCACCTCGCCCGAGGATATTTTCTCGAGGTCGAGGATATCGTTCACGATATGCGACAGGCGGTCGGCGTTGCTGCGGGCGATCTCGATCAGCCGCACATGGGCGGGCAGCAGGCGGGTCTGGTCGCCTGTGTCGATGAGGCCAAGAGCGCCCTTGATCGAGGTCAGCGGGGTGCGCAGCTCGTGGCTGACGGTGGAGACAAACTCGCTCTTGATCTGGTCGAGCTTCTTCTGGTCCGTGATGTCGTTGATCTGGACGATGAAGACATGGCTGCGGGTGTTCCGGTCGAGGGTCCAGGAGACGTTGAACAGCCCCCAGCGTTCGCCGCCCCGCTTGTGCATGATGCGGTACTGGGCCTGATAGACCTCGTGCGAATTGGCCGCCACCAGCGCCTGCACGTCGCCGTAGAGCTTTTCGAGATCCTCTTGCGGCATCAGGTCGCCGAGCTTGGTCCGGGTCAGAAGCTCGTCTTCGCTGTAGCCGCAGAGCGCGCAGAGCGCGCCGTTGACGCTGGTGAAGACGCCGCCCTCGGCCAGAAGCGCCATGCCGACGGGTGCGGCCGCAAGCACCTGCCGGAAGCGGTTCTCGCTCGCTTCGAGCGCGTTGCGTGCATGCACGATGCCGGTCACGTCCATCTGCGTGCCGACAAGGCGCAGCGCGCGGCCGTCCGGCGCGCGTTCGGTGACCCGCGCGTCCGAGCGCATCCAGCGCCATTCTCCGCCGCCGGTGTCGATGCGGAACTCGGTGATCGACCGCTCGGTTTCGCCGCGGATGCAGGCCATGTCCGCCGCGCGTAGACCCGGCAAGTCCTGCGGATGGACGCGGGCGAGGAACTCGGCCTGCGTGTCGGGCGTGCGTTCGCTGTCGCGCAGGCCGATGATGTCGCGCCAGGTGTTGCTAACAGCAGATTTTCCGGTGGTCAGATCGATGTCGAAGACGCCGATCTGCGCGCCTTCGAGCGCCAGATCGTAGAGCGCCTTGCTCTGGGCCAGCTCATCCTGCACGGCGATCTCCGAAGTGAGGTCGCGCAGGATCGCCGTGACCCGGCGTTCGCCGGTGTGGGTGGTCCAGCTGTTGCGCTGCAGGTTCAGCTTCAGTGTCTGGCCAAAGCAGGTGCGGCCGGTGGCATTGATCTCTGCGTGGTCTGCGCTCTCAGCCGCCTCGGTCACCAGTTCCGAGAAGGGTTTGCCGCGCAGCATGTCCCGCCCGTAGCCAAAGCAGACCAGCGCCGCTTGGTTGGCGAAGAGCACGCAGTCCTGCCCGTCGAGCAGAAAGACCGGGATCACCGCGTTCTCAACAAGCGAGCGGTTCTCCTCTTCATGGGCGTCGATCTGACGTTCGCGGAGGGCTGCCAGCTCGCTCAAGGCCAAGGAACGCTGACGCAGGCTGCGGAAGGCGATGCCGAGCAGCGCGGTCAGCGACAGGCCCGAAAACAGCAGGATGATCGGTAGGTTGCTGTGCACCCCGGCGTCGAAGCTCGGCGTGCTGGTGTAAATCAGCGTCCAGGTGCGGCCAAAGCGGTCGACGGTGTGGGTCTTGGCATATTGCCCCAGCGGGGCAGCCGCGGGGTGACCGTCGAACAGGATTTGATCCGGCGTGGCCAAAGGTCCGTCGAAGGCTTGAATATGGTAGCTCTTGCCCTGCACGGGGCTGAGATCGGCCAAGAAAAATTCGGCCACGAAGGGCGCGTAGACCCAGCCGAGGAACCCTTCGGTCTGCGAGGGCCGCGACGTTGGGCCCACATTGATCTCTTGCCCCTCGGCAAATACCGGGCGCAGCAGCAGGAAACCTGCGCGCCGCTCTTCGCCCTGCACGAGGTAGATCCGCGGCGACAGGCGCGGCGCGGCGTTGCGCAGGGCGCTGAGAACGGTCTGGCGCCGGTCCTCGCTGTAGCTCAGGTCGAGCCCAAGCGCCTTGGCGTTGGTCTCCAGCGGGTAGATATGTTTCACCACCATGCGCTCGGCATTGTTCGTGATGGGGTGGATGCGGAAATCGCGGATGCCCAGGGCGGTGATCTCGGCGAGGAAGGCCGTTTCCTCACCGGGGCCCACGGGCGCGATGAAGCCGATTCCGGTGACGTCGGGCAGAAAGCGCTCGATCTCCAGCGTCTCGACGTAGTTCTCGAAATCCTGCACGGTCACTTCGTCGGAGGCGTTGAGGAAGGCAGCGACACCGTTCAGCCCCTGCAGGTAGGTGCTCAGCCGGGCGTCGAGATTCTGCAGGCTTTCCTCGGCGATCTGGCTGAACTTGCGCTCGGCCGCCAGCTCGTTCGCCCGGTTGCTGAACAGAAACGCCCCGAGGGTGATGGCAAGGCAGCCCAGTAGCAATATCAGTTCGGGTCGCCGCAAGAGGTCTCACCTTCGTTTCGGCCCCTTGGCGACATGCGGTTTCCAACGGAAACCGCGCGCCCCGGGGGCAATATCCAATCCGACCATATTCACGCGGTGGTTAAGAAAATCAACAAAAGCGCCCGAAAGCCGGGGGATCGCGGGGGATATGTGGCTTTCGCGCAAATTTCGCGCGAGGGTGCGCCGAGGCGCCCGGTGCCCTTGGGGATTGCCCGGCGGGGCGGGCCCCTCTACCAATGGCGCAGGCCCGGGCAACCGGTTGAATTCACGAGGAGAGGTGCCGCAGATGACCGATGAGACAGCGCTTGAGGGCACCTATGACTATATCATCATCGGCGCGGGCACCGCGGGCTGCGTGCTGGCCAACCGGCTGAGCGCCGACCCCGCCAACCGGGTGCTGCTGCTCGAGGCCGGAGGGGACGACAATTACCATTGGGTGAAGGTGCCCGTGGGCTATCTCTATTGCATCGGCAACCCGCGCACCGACTGGATGATGAAGACCGCTCCCGACCCGGGGCTGAACGGGCGCAGCCTCGTCTATCCGCGCGGCAAGGTGCTGGGCGGCTGTTCCTCGGTCAACGGCATGATCTACATGCGCGGGCAGGCGGCGGACTACGACCATTGGCGGCAACTCGGCAATACCGGCTGGAGCTGGGAGGACGTGCTGCCCTATTTCCTGCGCTCCGAGGATCACCATGCCGGTGCCAACGACATGCACGCCACCGGCGGCGAATGGAAGGTCAGCAAGCAGCGGCTGCGGTGGGACATCCTCGAGGCGGTGCAGGAGGGCGCGCGGGAGTTCGGGATCGAGCCGAGGGCCGATTTCAACGACGGCAACAACGAGGGTTCGGGCTTTTTCGAGGTGAACCAGCAGGGCGGGGTGCGCTGGAACACCGCGCGCGGCTTCCTGCGCCCGGCGATGAAGCGGCCCAACCTGCGGGTGCTGACCCATGCCCATACCGACGGTCTGATCCTCGAAGGCAAACGCGTGACCGGCGTGCGCTTCACCCATGGCGGCCGGGCGATGCGGGCCGAAGCGGGCGGCGAAGTGCTGCTATCCGCGGGCGCGATCAACTCGCCGAAGATCCTCGAACTCTCGGGCATAGGCCGGCCCGATCTGCTGAGCGGCATGGGGATCACGGCGCTGCATGAACTGCCGGGGGTGGGGGAGAACCTTCAGGACCATTTGCAGATCCGCACCGTCTACAAGGTGCAGAACGCCAAGACACTCAACACCATGGTGCATTCACTCTGGGGTAAGGGGCGGATGGGGCTGGAGTATCTTCTGCGCCGCAGCGGTCCCTTGGCCATGGCGCCAAGCCAGTTTGGCATGTTCACCAAGTCTGACCCGTCGCTCGCCACGCCGGACCTCGAATACCACGTGCAGCCCTTGTCGACCGACAAGCTCGGCGATCCTTTGCACCGCTTCCCGGCAATCACCGTTTCGGTCTGCAACCTGCGCCCCGAAAGCGTCGGCACATGCCACCTGACCAGCCGGGACAGCGCGGTGCAGCCCGACATCCGGCTCAACTACCTCTCGGTCGAGAGCGACAAGCGCGTGGCGGTCGAGTCGCTCAAGCAAGCCCGGCAGATCATGGCCGCGAAGGCGCTGGCGCGCTACGCGCCCGAGGAAATCCTCCCCGGCCCGAAGGTGCAGAGTGACGAGGATTTGCTCGGCAGCGCCCGCGACATCGGCACGACGATCTTTCACCCCGTCGGCACCTGCAAGATGGGCGGCGACCCGATGGCGGTGGTGGACACCGAGTTGCGGGTGCATGGCTTGGGGGGGCTGCGCGTCGTCGATGCCTCGATCATGCCGAAGATCGTCTCGGGCAACACCGCCTCGCCCACGGTGATGATCGCCGAGAAGGCCGCCGATGCCATCCTCGGGCGGGCCTGAGCCATGCTGACCACGCGGCTGACCGAGCGGTTGGGGATCAGCCATCCCGTCATCCAGGCGCCCATGGCCTTTGCCGCCGGGGGGCGGCTGGCGGCGGCGGTCTCGGGCGCCGGGGGGCTGGGGATGATCGGCGGAGCTTACGACGATGGCGGCTGGATCGCCGAGCAGCAGGATCTGGCGGGCAACCAGTCGGTCGGCTGCGGTTTCATCACATGGAAGCTGCGGGAGCATCCGCAGGCGCTGAAGCAGGTGCTGGCGCGTGACCCGGCGGCGGTCTTTTTGTCCTTCGGCGATCCGGCAGACTTCGTGCCCGCTATCCGCGCGGCAGGGGTGCCGCTGATCTGTCAGGTCCAGACCCTGCGCGACGCCGCCCATGCGATCGACCTCGGCGCCGAGATCATCGTGGCGCAGGGATCCGAGGCCGGCGGCCATGGCGAAAAACGCGCCACTTTCACGCTGGTACCCGAGATCGCCGATCATATCGCGCGGACTGCGCCGGAGGTGCTGCTCTGCGCCGCTGGCGGCGTCGGCGACGGGCGCGGACTTGCCGCGGCACTGATGTTGGGGGCCGACGGGGTGGTCGTCGGCTCGCGTTTCTGGGCCTCGGAAGAGGCGTTGGTGCATCCCGCGATGCTGCAGGCTGCGGTGGAGGCGACGGGCGACGACACCCTGCGCAGCACGGTCACCGATATCATGCGCGGCTACGATTGGCCGCAGCGCTACACCGGGCGGGTGTTGCGCAACGCGTTCACCGACCGCTGGCATCACGACCCCGAGGGGCTGCGCGCCGCCTTGGCCGCGGAATTGCCGCGCTGGCAGGCGGCGGTGGCGGCGGGCGATGCGCGCACCGCCAATGCCTTCGTCGGTGAGGTCGCGGGGCTGATCCGCGACGTGCGCCCGGCAGCCGATATCCTGCACGACCTCGTCGCCGGGGCCGAAGCCGCTCTCGCGCAGCGCTTTATCCGCTAGTCGGTCCCCCCTTGTCATTCCGCCCCGCTTGCCGGTCTATGGCGCAAAGACCGAGGGAGGGGACATGTCGGAACATTGGGCAGAGGTGCTGAGCGCGCATTGGGGGATCGAGGCCGATCTGCACAGGCTCGACGGGGAATATGACCTCAATTTTCGCGCTGAAGCCCGCGATGGCGCCGCCTATGTGCTCAAGGTCATGCGCCCGGGCTGCGAGGCTGCGCTGATCGAGATACAGATCGCCGCGCTCACCGATCTCGCCAAGACCGCGCCCGAGGTGCCGCTGCCGCGGGTGGTTCCGGCAGGCCGAGGGGATTTGCTGGTCGAAGCCCCTGACGAGGCAGGCGAGACGCGGCTGGTCTGGCTGCAAGAGGCGCTGCCCGGCACCCGCTACGCCGACTTCCGCCCGCACGATCCCGCGCTGATCGAGGATCTGGGAGGTCAGGCGGGCGCGCTGGCGGCGGGGTTGGCGGATTTCGATCACCCGGGGCTGAACCGCGATTTCAAATGGGATTTGATGCAGGCCGATTGGATCGCCGGGAAACTGGACGTGGTGAAAGACCCGGCGCGGCGCGCGCTGTTGCAGGATATCTGCGCCGTTTATGCCGACCTGCGCCCCGCCTTGCAGGCCTTGCCCCGGCAGGCGGTGCACAACGACCTGAACGACTACAACATCCTCGTCACAGGCGGCACCGGCACTGGGCAGGTGAGCGGCTTGATTGACTTCGGCGACATGTGCACCGCCCCGCGCATCTGCGATCTGGCGATCTGTGCGGCCTATGTGGTGCTGGACCACGAGGCGCCCGAGGCCGCTTTGGAGGCGCTTGTCGCCGGCTACCACGCCGTCAATCCGCTGACGCCGGAGGAGGTCGACGCGCTCTACCCGCTGTTGCGGATGCGGCTGGCAGTGAGCGTGGTCAACTCCACCCTGATGGCTGCGGAAAACCCCGACGATCCTTATGTGACGATCTCGCAGGCCCCCGCGTGGCGGTTTCTTGAGGAAAGCGCATTGGACGCCGACCTTCTGCGCTGCCGGCTACGCACCGCCTGTGGCCTGCCGCTCAGCAGCGCCGGCGCCCGGGTGGCGGCATGGATCGACAGCGCGCGCGGCAGTTTCGCGCCGGTGATCGGCGTGCCGCTCGATGCCGCCCCGATGGGGTCGCTCTCGGTCGAGGCCGTGGCCACCCCGCGCAACCCGTTCGACATGACCCATGCCGAGGCGGCGGCGCTGGGCGCGGACCGGTTCGGCCCCGACGACATCTGGCTCGGCTACTACCGCGAGCCACGGCTGGTCTATACCGCGCCCGCCTTCCGCAAGGGGCGGTGGAAATCCTCGAACCGGCGCACGGTGCACATGGGGGTCGATGTCTTCGCCCCCGCGGGCACGCCGGTGAGCGCGCCTCTGGCCGCGACGGTGGCCTTTACCGAGAATCGCACCGGGTCGCTGGACTATGGCGGGATGGTGATCCTCTCTCATGAGACCCCGGCGGGGGACGTGTTCCACACGCTCTACGGCCACCTGGATCCCGAGAGCATCGCGGCACTGGAGGTGGGGCAGGAAATCGCCGCGGGCGCGGTCTTTGCCCAGTTCGGCGCGGCCGATTGCAACGGGGGTTGGGCGCCGCATCTGCATTTCCAGCTTGCGATGACGCTTTCGGGTATGGGCACCGACTGGCCTGGCGTGGCCGACCCCGACGAACTGGCGCTGTGGGAGGCAATCTGCCCGAACCCGGCGGCGCTCTTGAACCTGCCCGA
>CAZTEV010000071.1:0-11929 GCA_964612785.1 uncultured Roseivivax sp.
CGCGCGCATCCTCGAAGCCGCAATTGGGGCAGGTGCCCTCGATATAGCGGTCGGGGAGATAGCGCCCGTCGGTGGGCGAATACATCTGCGTCTCCGAAACCTCGCGGATCAGGCCGCGATCGGCCAGAACGCCCGCGAAATGCTGGGTGAGCGCGTGGTTGCGGGCCGAGGAGGAGCGGCCGAAATGGTCGAAGGAGAGGCGGAAGCCATCCGCGATGCGGGCCTGCGTCTCGTGCATCTCGGCGCAATACTCCGCGACCGGCTGGCCTGCCTTCTTGGCGGCGAGTTCCGCGGGCGTGCCGTGCTCGTCCGTGGCGCAGAGAAACAGCACCTCGTGGCCGCGCGCGCGCTGGTAGCGGGCAAAGAGATCGGCGGGCAGCTGCGAGCCCACGAGATTGCCCAGGTGCTTGATCCCGTTGATATAGGGAATGGCGGAAGTGATGAGATGTCGGGCCATGTCGCCTGCCTTGCAATGTCGGGTGCGGGAGCGTTTGGCGCCATTTAGACCATCGCCGGGCCGGGGGCCAGTGGCCGCAGGCCGATCCGGCGGGGCGGGCGTGCCGCCCGCGCATCCCTGGCCCGCTGATCGTGCCGATCATCGGGCACGTTCGGGGCGCTGCCCCTCTTGGCCGCCTTGCGGCCAATTCACCCCGGGCGACAGTCTTGAAAGGTGAAGAGGGGGCGGTTCGGGTCTGTCCGTGCGCGCCATGTGGCGGCTTTCGGGGTCCGATGCGGCAAACAAGTCGCGCGGAACGGGCGGGCGGTGTGCGAGCAGGTCGCGCCGGTCGTTGGGCAAATGCCTGTGCGTCTTGGAGGCTGCGTGGATGAGACGGCGATCGGCCGGAATGCCCGTGAAATGCCTGGTCGGGGCGTGGTGCGGGGCCGGGCAATAGCGGGCGCGCCCCGTGCTAGAGAGAGGCGGGGGTGCTGTGCAGCGTGTCGCCCATGGCGTGAAGCGTCCAGGCCGCTGGGGGCGCCATGCGGGCGCGCAGGCGTGTCAGATGCCAGCCCGTATGCGCGGGCGTGTGGCAGGGCTCGCTTTGCCAGCGGCTTTCGATCCCTGCAGCCCCGCCCGTGCCCGGGGTCAGGAGAAGCCCCGTAGGGCGGGCCTCGCGGGTGCTGCCTGCCTCCGCGGCCAGTTGCAGGCGCCGGATCGGCGTGAGGCCCGGCGCCTCGGTCAGATCGGCCACGGCGAGCGCCACGGCGCCTGCGCGCAGCGTCTCCTCGAGCGCCCAGAGCCGGTCGCGCAGGCGCGGGGCCGCAACGAAGAGCAGCCGTGCGGGATCGCAGAGCCCGTGCATCCCGCAGGGATTGAGCCCGGACCCGTCGGGCGGGCCGATCCAGATCACCGGGCCCGTGGTGCGGCCCGCGATCCTGAGCGCGAGGCTGATCCGGGCGCGGCCGCAGATCTCGTGCACGCGGCCCTCGCGGAAGGCGATGTCGTCCGTCAGCGCGATGGCGGGCGGCGCTTTCAGGGGCGCGCGTGTCAGGAGGGTGTCGACCATGCGGGCATTCTAGAATGTTCGCTTTATGTTCTCAAGGGTCCGTGCCTGCGACCAAAGCGGCCTTGTGGGCGGCGCGGCGCCGTGCCACCCCTCAGGCGTCGAGAGGAATGGAACGGAATGCGACGGATCCTTCTGGTGCTATGCGTAGGGCTTTGGGGGCTCGGCCTTCCGGCGGGGCCCGGCCTTGCCGCGGAGATCACGATCTTCGCCGCCGCCTCCACGCGGGGTGCGCTGGAAGAGGCTGCGGCGCTTTTCACGGCCGAGACCGGGCATGACGTGCGCGTCGCGCCTGCCGGATCGTCCCTTCTGGCGCGGCAGATCGACCGGGGCGCGCCTGCGGATCTGTTCCTGTCGGCTAATCCCGGCTGGATGGACTGGCTGGCCGAGCGCGACCATGTGCGCGAGGAGACCCGCCGCGACCTTCTGGGCAATGCGTTGGTGCTGATCGGGCCTGCGGGGGGCGAGGCGGAGGAGGTGCCGCTGGAGGCCAGCGCGCTGACCGCGCGGCTTGGCCCCGAGGGGCGGATCGCGCTTGCGCTGACCGATGCGGTGCCTGCGGGGCTTTATGCCCGCGCGGCCTTCGAGGCGCTGGGCCTCTGGGGTGCGCTGGGGCCGCGCAGGGTCGAGGCGGACAACGTGCGCGCGGCGCTTGCGCTGGTGGCGCTGGGCGCCGCGCCCCTGGGGGTCGTCTATGCCAGCGATGCCCGGGCCGAGCCGCGGGTGCGCATCCTGGCGCGGATCCCCGAGGCGGCCCATCCGCCGATCCGCTATCCCGCCGCCGTGCTGCGAGAGGCGCGTGCGCCTGCGGCGGCAGAGGCCTTCCTGACCTGGCTGGCGGGGCCCGAGGCGCGCGCGATCTTCGACGCGCATGGCTTTGCCGCGCCGCCCGGGTGAGGTAATCGGGCCGTCATGGATACGTTCGCGCAGACATTGGGGCCGGAGGCGTGGCAGGCGGTGCGCCTGTCGCTCCGGGTGGCGTTCTGGGCGACGCTTGCGGCGCTGCCCTTCGGCGTGGCAGTGGCCTACCTTCTGGCGCGGGTTCCCTTTCCGGGGCGCGGGATCGTCAACGGGCTCGTGCATCTGCCGTTGATCCTGCCGCCGGTGGTCACGGGCTACCTGCTGCTTCTGGGCTTCGGGCGGCAGGGGCCGCTGGGCGCGGCGCTCTACGATCTGTTCGGCATCACGCTGGCCTTCCGCTGGACCGGGGCTGCGCTGGCGGCGGCGATCATGGCCTTTCCGCTGATGGTGCGCGCGATCCGCCTCGCGCTCGAGGCGGTCGATCCGGGGCTCGAGGATGCGGCGGCGACGCTGGGCGCCTCGCGGCTGCGGGTCTTTGCCACGGTGACCCTGCCGCTCATTCTGCCGGGCATCATCGCGGGCGCGGTCCTGGCCTTCGCCAAGGCCATGGGCGAGTTCGGCGCGACGATCACCTTCGTCGCCAACATCCCCGGAGAGACGCAGACGCTACCCTCGGCCATCTATGCCTTTCTCCAGGTGCCGGGAGGCGAGGGCGCGGCGATGACGCTCGTGCTGATCTCCATCGCCATCGCCATGGGCGCGCTTGCCCTGTCCGAGGTGCTGGCGCGCCGGGCCGCGAAGCGGGTGGCGGGGCGGTGACGCTGTCGGTCGCGATCACGCGCGCCTTGGGCGATTTCACCCTCGATGTGGGTTTTGAGGCGCCCGAGGGCGTGACGGTGCTGTTCGGGCGCTCGGGCTCCGGCAAGACGTCGGTGGTGAATGCGGTGGCGGGGCTGATGCGGCCGGGATCGGGTCGGATCGTGCTGGAGGGCGATGTCCTGTTCGACGCCGAGGCGCACCGAAACGTGCCGGTGCATCGCCGCAGGCTGGGCTATGTCTTTCAGGACAGCCGGTTGTTCCCGCATCTCGATATCCGCCGCAACCTGACCTATGGGCGCCGCGCGCGGGGGCTGCCTGGCGAAGGTGCGCTTGATCGGATCGTGGCGCTTCTGGGTCTCGAAGGGCTGTTGGACCGGCGCCCGGGCGCGCTGTCGGGCGGGGAGGCGCAGCGCGTGGCGATCGGGCGCGCGCTGCTGTCGGAGCCCCGGATGCTGCTGATGGACGAGCCGCTGGCCGCGCTCGATGCGCCGCGCAAGGCCGAGATCCTGCCTTATCTCGAGCGTCTGCGCGCGGAGACCGGCCTCTCCATTCTCTACGTCAGCCACAACCTGTCCGAGGTGGCACGGCTGGCCACCCATCTCGTCGTGCTGGAACGGGGCCGCGTGCTGAAGGCGGGGCCCGCCGAGGCGCTGCTGTCCGATCCCGATCTGGTACCTGTGATGGGGCTGCGCGAGGCGGGCGCGGTGCTGCCTGCGCGGGTCGCAGGCCATGGCGCGGACGGTCTGACCGAGCTTGCGGTGTCGGGCGGCACGCTGTGGCTGCCGCGGATCGGGGCGGCGCCGGGCACCTGCCTGCGCGTGCGGATCCTTGCGCAGGACGTCATCATCGCGACCGAACGGCCCACGGGGCTGTCCGCGCTGAACGTCCTGCCTGCGACCGTGACGGCGCTGCGCCCGGGCGACGGGCCGGGCATGATCGCGCAGCTTGCGATCGGGCAGGATACGATCCTCGCCCGGGTCACGCGGCGCAGCGCGGACCGGCTTGGCCTGGTCGAAGGGCGGTCCTGCTTTGCGGTGATGAAATCGGTGGCGGTCGCGCCCACCGATGTGGGGCGGGGCTTGCGGGTCTGAGCGAGCGCGCTAGGAAGGGCCGCAAAGAAGGAGCTTCCCCTTATGTCCGTGACCAAGAAGACGCTGGGCCGATCCGGCCTCGAAGTGACCGAATTCTGCCTCGGCACCATGACCTTCGGCAATCAGACCGACGCGCCCACAGCCCATGCCCAGATCGAACATGCGGCTGCGGCGGGCCTCAATTTTATGGATGCCGCCGAGATGTATCCGGTCAATCCGGTGCGCGCCGAGACGGTGGGCCGGACCGAGGAGATCTTGGGCGACTGGTTCGCCAAATCCGGTAAGCGGCACGAATGGATCGTGGCCACGAAGGTCTCGGGTCAGGGCCTGGCGGCGGTGCGCGACGGCGCGCCCATCAGCCCCGCGACGATGACCGAGGCGCTGGAGGCCTCGCTGCGGCGGCTGCAGACGGATGTGATCGACCTCTATCAGCTGCACTGGCCCAATCGCGGCTCCTACGCGTTCCGCCAGCAATGGGGCTTCGCGCCCGAGACGCAGGACACGGCCGCGACGCGCCAGCATATGGCGGATGTGCTGGGCTGGGCGCAGCGCGAGGTGGAGCGGGGCACGATCCGCGCCATGGGCCTGTCCAACGAAAGCGCCTGGGGCACCATGGCCTGGAACCGGATCGCCGAGGCCGAGGGCCTGCCGCGCATGGATGCGGTGCAGAACGAATATTCGCTGATGTATCGCATGGCCGATACGGATCTGGCCGAGGTGCTGCTGCACGAAGAGGTGGGCTTTCTGCCCTATTCGCCGCTGGCGGCGGGCCTTTTGTCGGGCAAGTACCAGAACGGCGCGGTGCCCGAGGGCAGCCGCATGGCGGTCGACATCGCCTTCGGGGGCGAAGGGGGCCTGGGCGGACGGAAGACCGACCGGGCCTTCGTCGCGGCCGAGGCCTATCTGCAGGTCGCGCGCGACTTCGGTCTCGATCCGGTGCACATGGCCTTCGCCTGGTCGGCGCGGCGTCCCTTCGTGACCTCCTCGATCTTCGGGGCGACGACGCTGGAGCAGCTCGACCACGCGCTGGGCGCGATCGAGGTGACGCTGTCCGAGGAGTGCCTTGCCGCGCTCGACGCGGTGCACCGGGCGCATCCCTTCCCGTTCTGAGGCCCAGCCTCTCTTCCGCCCGTGCGGGCGTCTTCGAGGTCTGCCCCCGTGATCGAGCCCTGGATCCTGTTCACCCTCCTGGCCGCTGCGTTCCAGACGGTGCGCTTCATGCTGCAGAAGGTGATGAGCGCGGGCGGGCTCAGCGCCACGGCATCGAGCTTCGCGCGCTTCGCCTATGCGATGCCCTTCGCCTGGATCGCCGCAGCGCTTTGGGCGGGCGTTGCGGGCGCGCCCGCAGGCCTTGATCCCGCCTTCTGGATCTACGCGCCGATGGGGGCGCTCGCGCAGATCCTGGCCACGATCTGCGTCGTGGCCATGTTCGCCCATCGCAGCTTCGCCGTGGGCATCACGCTGAAGAAGACCGAGGTGCTGCAGACCGCGCTGGTGGGCTGGGTGATCCTGGGCGAGGCGGTCAGCGCGGCGGGCCTTGGCGCGATGGTGATCGGTCTCGTGGGCGTTCTGCTCCTGTCCGACACGCCCGGGCTCGAGGGACGCTGGTGGCAGCGGATCGGGCTGCGGGTGGTGGTTCTGGGCCTCGCCTCGGGCCTCTTCTTCGGCATCTCGGGGGTGGGATATCGCGGCGCGGCCCTGGCCGTGGGCGCCGAGGACGCGGTCAGCCGGGCGATCTTTGCGCTGGCGCCGGTGACGCTGATGCAGACCGTGGCGCTTGGCCTGTGGCTGCGCCTGACCGCACCCGGTACGCTGAGTGCCGTGGCGCGCTGGTGGCCGCGGGGGATCTGGCTGGGCCTGACCTCGGTCGGGGGCTCCTTCGGCTGGTTCGCGGCCTTCTCGCTGCAGAACGCGGCCTATGTCTTCGCCGTGGGACAGGTGGAGCTGATCTTCTCGCTTGCCGCCTCGGTGCTGGTCTTCCGCGAAAAGGCCACGGGCCGCGAACTTGCGGGCATCGCGATCCTCTGCGTCTCGATCATCGCGCTCGTCGCGGCGATCTGAGCCCCGTTGCGCGCCGCGCGCCTTGCGGCTATCCCGCGCGGCCATGAGCGAACGACATCCTTCCGGCGCCCCGTGGCGCAATTTCTACGGCCGGTTCAAGGGCAAGGGCCTGCGCAAGTCGCAGGAGGCCTACCTTGACGAGGATCTGGCCAGCTACAGCCCAGGCCCGGTCGATTGGGACGAAAACCCCGACCGCGCACCGCTCGATCTTACCGCGCTGTTCGGGGGCAAGCCCGTCTGGCTGGAGGTGGGCTTCGGCGGCGGGGAGCATCTGGTGCATCAGGCGCTGGGCAACCCCGAGGTCGGGCTGATCGGCTGCGAGCCCTACATCAACGGGGTGGCCATGCTTCTGGGCAAGCTGCGCGAGAACCCCGCGCAGAACGTCCGTATCCACCCGGGCGATGCCCGCGATCTCTTCGATGTGCTGCCCGAGAACAGCCTGTCCAAGGCCTTCCTGCTCTATCCCGATCCCTGGCCCAAGAAGCGCCATCACCGCCGTCGCTTCGTCACGCCCGAACATCTGGAGCCGCTGGCGCGCGCGATGAAGCCTGGCGCCGAGTTCCGCGTGGCGACCGACATTCCCGATTACGTCCGCCAGACGCTGATCGAGGTGCCGCGCGCTGGCTTCGAGTGGCTGGCCGAGGGGCCCCGCGACTGGCGCGCACCCTGGGCCGACTGGACCCGCACCCGATACGAGGAAAAGGCCCTCCGCGAAGGACGCACGCCGCATTACCTGACCTTCCGCAAACGCTGATCCGGCCCGCTTTTCCCGCCGTCGCCGATGGACGGGGGCAGAGCCGCTTGCTAACACGCGGGCCAACCCGCCAAGCCCGCGGGCCAACCCGCCAAGAAGGAACCTCCATGTCCGCCCACGGTCCCGCCCTCCCGATGATCGCCCGCAAATCCGGACCGCTGAGCGGCACGGCGGAGGTGCCGGGCGACAAGTCGATCTCGCACCGGTCGCTGATTCTGGGCGCGCTTTCGGTGGGCGAGACGCGGGTGACGGGCCTTCTGGAAGGGCAGGACGTGCTCGATACCGGGCGCGCGATGCAGGCCTTCGGGGCCGAGGTTGCGCGCGACGGCGACGCCTGGGTCGTGCATGGCGTGGGGGTCGGCGGGTTCCGCGAACCCGATCAGGTGATAGATTGCGGCAATTCGGGCACCGGCGTGCGGCTGATCATGGGGGCCATGGCCACATCGCCCATCACCGCGACCTTCACCGGCGATGCCAGCCTCAATTCCCGTCCCATGGCGCGCGTGACCGATCCGCTGGCGCTGTTCGGGGCGACCGCTATGGGCCGCTCGGGCGGGCGGCTGCCGATGACGATCAAGGGCGCGGATCGCCCGCTGCCCGTGCGCTACGAGACGCCCGTGCCTTCCGCGCAGGTGAAATCCGCGGTGCTTCTGGCCGGGCTCAACGCGCCGGGCGAAACCGTCGTGCTGGAGGCCGAGGCCACGCGCGATCACTCCGAGCGGATGCTGGCGGGCTTCGGCGCCCAGGTCGCGGTTGAGGACACCAAGCAGGGCCGTCTCATCACCCTGCAGGGTCGGCCCGAGCTGAAGCCCCAGACCATCGTCGTGCCGCGCGATCCGTCCTCTGCGGCGTTTCCGGTCTGCGCCGCGCTCATCACCGAAGGCTCGGACGTGCTGGTGCCGAATATCGGGCTCAATCCGACGCGGGCGGGCCTGTTTACCACCCTGCGCGAGATGGGCGCGGATCTGAGCTACGAGAACGAACGCGAGGAGGGCGGAGAGCCGGTGGCCGATCTGCGCGCGCGCTTCTCGCCCGATCTGAAAGGCATCGAGGTCCCGGCCGAGCGCGCGGCCTCGATGATCGACGAATATCCCGTCCTGTCCGCCGTCGCGGCCTATGCCGAAGGCGCGACCTACATGCCCGGCGTGAAGGAGCTGCGCGTCAAGGAAAGCGACCGGATCGACGCGATGGCCGAGGGCCTGCGCGCCAATGGCATCGAGGTCGAGGAGGGCGAGGATTGGTGGCGCGTCCATGGCCGCGGCTTCGGAAATGTCGCAGGGGGCGCGACCGTGGCCTCGCGGCTCGACCACCGCATCGCCATGTCGTTCCTGGTCTTCGGCATGGCGGCGCGCGACGGCTGCCGTGTCGATGATGGCGGGCCCATCGCCACCTCGTTCCCGATCTTCGAGCCGCTGATGACGGCGCTCGGCGCGGATATCGCGTGGGAGGCCACATGAGCGCACAGACCAAGCTTGGCGCGGGGGCCGTTCTGGTCTTCGTTCTGATGGTGGCACTGAACAATGCGGCTGTCGCGCCTGCCGTGACAGGGGGCTTTCTGCCGCAATCGGCGCTGATGGGTTACACCCCCGATCAGCTTGCGACCTTCGTGGCCGAGATCCGCAATGCGGGCAGTGTGGGGCTGGCCTACCGGATCGGGCTCACGATTCTCGATCCGCTGTTCATCGGGCTCTTCGCCCTTTGGGTCGCGCAGGCCTTGCGGGTGAAACCCAAGGCCGCGCTGGCGCTGGCGCTGATCTACACGGTCACGGACCTGACCGAGAACGGCCTGCTGCTTTGGGCGCTGGGCGGGGGCGATCCGGCTGCGGCAACGACGCTTCTGGTGCCGGTGACGCGGGTGAAGCTGGGTCTCGCGGCGCTTCTGTTCCTCGCGGGCCGGGCGCTGACGCGCCGCAGGCTGGCCGAGGAGGCCGCGGCGCGATGACGCCCGAGGCCACGGGGAGCTGCCTCTGCGGCGCGATCCGTTACGCGGTCTTCGGACCGCTCCGCCCGGTCATAGGCTGCCATTGCACGCAATGTCGCAAGACCTCGGGCCACCATGTCGCGGCGACGGCTGCCGATCCCACCCATGTAAGCATCACCGGCACACCGCGCTGGTTCCGGTCGTCCGAGGCGGCGGAGCGCGGCTTCTGCCCCACCTGCGGGTCGAACCTGTTCTGGCGCAGGCCCGGTCATCTGTCGATTTTCGCGGGCACGCTTGATACCCATGGCGAGGACCTCACCCTTTCGGGGCATATCTTCTATGCCGACAAGGGGCGCTACTACGAGATCGCGGACGGCACCCGGCTGTCGCCCGGTCAGGATGCGGCACTCGCGCCACCCGCGCGCTAGAGACGGAGAGAGAGACATGGCCTTCACCATCGCCATCGACGGACCGGCCGCTTCGGGCAAGGGCACGATCAGCCGCGAAGTGGCCCGGGTCTTCGGGTTCGCGCATCTCGACACCGGACTTCTTTATCGCGCGGTCGGTCGGCGGATGCTGGACGGGGAACACCCGATCGAGGCCGCGCAGGCGCTCCGGGCCGAGGATCTTGAGGTCGATGGCCTGCGCAGCCCGGGCGTGGGCGATGCGGCCTCCAAGGTGGCGGTCCTGCCCGAGGTGCGCGCGGCGCTTGTCGATTTCCAGCGGGCCTTCGCGCGGCGCGATGGCGGTGCGGTGCTGGACGGGCGCGACATCGGCACGGTGATCTGTCCCGAGGCGGAGGCGAAGCTGTTCGTGATCGCCTCGCCCGAAGTACGCGCACAACGGCGCTACGCGGAATATGTCGCCGCGGGCGAAGAGGTCGATTACGATCAGGTGCTCGAGGATGTGCGTGCGCGGGATGCCCGCGACATGGGCCGCGCCGACGCACCGCTCCGGCCCGCCGATGACGCGGTGGAGATCGACACGACAGGTCTCGGAATCGAGGAGGCCGTCGCCGCCGCCATCCGTGCCATCGAAGCCCGCGGCGCGGAGCGGATCGCGTGATGCATTTCGCGCGGCTGGAATTTCCGCCGCATCTGCGCCGCCACTCGATCCTGAAGCCGCAGTACCGGCCTGACGGTTACGACGACGCCTTCGATGCCGATACCTTCTGGTACGATGCGATCTGGACGCGGGGGCGGGTGCATCTGATCTGCCCGCCCTTCAACAACCTCAAGCGCGAGGTTCTGGGCGCCGAATACCGTCTGGACGGGGCGCCCGCGCGCATCGCCCGCCATCGCCGTTACAAGCGTCATGCCGTACTGGAACTGATTGCCCAGACCGCGCCCAAGCGGATCAGCGTGAAGATCGGTGACTGGACGGGCGAGGGTGCGGTGAACGCGGCGGGGCTGCCCGGCATCTGCGGGACGCGGGTGCATTTCTACATCAACCGCGACAACGATCTGCGCTGGATGGCCGATCACGCGCGCTTCACCCGGGCGCGCCACGGGCTCGACGCGGTCGTGGTGATCGATAACGGCTCGACGCGCTACAGCCCGGACGAGATCGCAGAGACGTTGCGGGCAGAAGGCGTGACGCCCCTCGTCTTCAGCGCGCCCTATCGCTACGGCCCCATCGGCAAGCCGCCTTTCCGCCGGACCGAGAAATACCTGCAGACCGCGCTTTTCAACGCGCTGCGGCTGCGCGGGCTCGATCGGGCGGGGGCGGTGCTGAACTGCGATCTTGACGAATTGGTGCTGGGCGAAGGCAGCGTCTTCGAGGCCGCCCGCGCGGCGCGGCTGGGCTTCGTGCAGATCGCAGGGCAATGGATGACGCCGCCGCCCGGAAGCGCGCCGCCCTTTTTCCATGCCGATCACGTCTTTCGCCATGACCCGCCGAAGACCTGCCCGACGAAATGGTGTCTCGCGCCCTCCGGTCCGCTGGGCCGCATGAGCTGGGACATCCACGGGATGGAGCGGCTGGGCCTTCTGCACAATTTTCCCGTGCGCGGGTTTCGCTTCCTGCATTGCCGCGGGGTCTCGACGGCATGGAAGGGGCAGGGGCGGCTCAAGGTGCCGGAAAAGACGGTGCACGACCCCGAAGCCGCCGCGATTCTGGGCAGCGTTTTCGACGGATGAGCTGACGCCGCGTTGCGGCTGTTTACCCACGCGCCTGTCTTTGTCAGGCTTCATCACGGGAACATAACTTCTGGGAGGAAGACATGCGCAGACTTGCCCTGATCGCGGCGCTGGCGCTGACCGCAGGCGGCGCCGCCGCGCAAACCATGCCCGTTCAGCCGGAACAGGTGGCCTTCCGCGCAGGCTACAGCGCCGAGAAGATCGAAACCTTCGCCGCTGTTGCCAGGGAGGTCGCGACAATGCGCGAGGCGGCGATGACCCGTTATTTCGAGGTCGAAGGCGAGGCGGCGCGGCGCGCGCTGATCCGACAGGCCAATCTCGACATCAAGGCGGCGATTACGGAGGCCGAGGGGCTCAGCCTTGCGGAATTCGAACGCATCAACGCGGAGGCCCGCACCGATCGCGCGCTCAACCGCCACATTGCCCGGGCGCTCCGGGATCTGGAGCGGGCGGAGTAGGGGCCTGCCCGCGCTTTACGCCGCGGAACCGCAAGAATTTGCCGACGCGCTTTGACGCGTCCGGACATCGTCCCCACGTCGGGGGTGACGCCGGGCACGGTGCGCGTGTCCTGGCTTCTGCGCCCTCAGGGGCGTGCAAGACGATGAAAGGACACAACATGTTCGCGACACGCACCCTCACCGCCACCGCCCTTGCCGCGCTTATCTCGGCGATGCCCGCAGGCTTCGTGGCCGCGCAGGAGGCCTCCTCTGCCGCAGACGCTTTGCCCGACAGCGCCGTGGCCGGGGAAGAGACAGCCGAGACGACAGAGGCGCCCGCGACCGAGGAGGGCACCGATACGTTCGAGATCGCCACGCTCGAGGCCTTCGCGGCAGCCGTCATCG
>CAZTEV010000072.1:0-11871 GCA_964612785.1 uncultured Roseivivax sp.
GAACCAGTGACCCCTACGATGTCAACGTAGTGCTCTACCGCTGAGCTAACCGCCCTTACCGCCTTGAGACCCCCTGGATCGCACCCCATAACGAAATGGGGCGCGGAAGGCCCCGCGCCGGTGGAGCGGTCTTTAAAAGGTCGCGACGGTGAGATCAAGGGCTTTTGGCGATAGAATAAATCGCGCTATCTTGCAGCCAGTCAAAAGGAGCAGGCATGCCCAAGACGGCGTACCATCTGTACCGGCCCGAGCGGCTGACATCGCCCGTGGTCTTCGCCTCCCCGCATTCGGGGCGCGATTACCCGTGGTCGTTCCTGCGCCATACGGTGCTGGACCAGCACGCGATCCGGTCGTCCGAAGATGCCTTCGTGGACCGCCTGTTCGACTGCGCGCCCGATTACGGCGCGCCGTTCCTGAAGGCGGGGGCGCCGCGCGCCTTCGTGGACCTCAATCGCGCGGCCGAGGAAATGGACCCCGCCCTTATCGACGGGGTGCGCCGCGTCGGTCACAATCCGCGCGTGGCCTCGGGCCTGGGCGTCGTGCCGCGCGTCGTTGCCAACGGACGGTCCATCTATCGCGGCAAGCTGCCGCTGGCCGAAGCCGAACGCCGCCTCGATGGCTATTGGCGGCCCTATCACCAGCGGCTGCAGCAATTGCTCGACGAGGCGCGGATGGAATTCGGCCAGGCGATTCTCGTCGATTGCCATTCCATGCCGCATGAGGCGGCAGAAGGTGCGGCGCGGTCGGGCGGCGTGCGGCCCGAGATCGTGCTGGGCGATCGCTTCGGGGCTTCGGCCAGTGCCGAGCTCGTGGACCGGATCGAGGCGGCCTTTGCCAATGCGGGCCTCGTCGTCGTGCGCAACACGCCCTTCGCGGGGGCCTATATCGCGCAGCATTACGGGCGACCGTCGCGGGGGCAGCACGCGATCCAGATCGAGATCGACCGCGCCATCTACATGGACGAACGGGCCATCCGCCCGAATCCCAATTTTCACGCCTTCCGGAAGCTCCTGCGCGGCATCATCGCCGACATCGCGACCCTGCGGGCGGACAACGCCCCGCGTCTTGCGGCGGAATAAGCGCGGGCTTCAGCCCTCGCCCCCCGCCAGCACCCGGTCCAGCGCCGCATCGAGCGGCCCGCTTTCGGCGAATCGCAGCCGCACGGGCAGCGTCAGCACCTTCATGCGGAAATGATCGGGCAGGCGCACCGCGTCCTTCTCGGTGGTGACAAGCTGCGCATTGAGCGCCTGCGCCTCCGTCTCGAGTCGGGTCAGCAGCGCGGGCGACAGCGCCTGATGATCGTCGAGCGCCTCGGCGCGAATCATCTCGACGCCGAGACCCTGCAGCGTGGCGAAGAACTTCTCGGGGTATCCGATGCCCGCAAAGGCCAGCGTGCGCAGCCCCGCCCAGGGCATTCCGGTCTCAAGCGGCTCAAGCGCGGCCTGCACCCGCGGCAGCTTGCCTAGATTCGGCCAGCGCGCGTTCAGGGCCGCCTGCGCGTCGGGCGCGCCTATGGACAGGACCAGATCCGCCCGGGCGAGACCCGCCTCCACAGGCTCCCGCAGGGGGCCCGCAGGCAGACAGCGCCCATTTCCGAAACCGCGCGCGGCATCGACGACGACGATGCTCAGATCCTTCTGAAGTGCCGGGTTCTGGAACCCGTCATCGAGCACGATGACCTGGGCTCCTGCGGCGACAGCCGCCTCGGCGCCCGCCGCGCGGTCGCGCGCGACCCAGACCGGCGCGAAGGCCGACAGCAATAGCGGCTCGTCGCCCACCTCGGAGGCCTTGTGGCGGCGGGGATCCACCTGCAGGGGCCCGGCCTCGGTCCCGCCATAGCCGCGCGAGACCACATGCGCGGCGATCCCCCGCTGCGACAGCCGGTCCAGAAGCGCGATCACCGTCGGCGTCTTGCCGGTGCCGCCCGCATTCAGGTTGCCGACGCAGATCACTGGCACCGGCAGGCGTAGCCCCGGGCGGGCGACGCGCCGGGCCGTGGCCCAGGCGGTGAGCGCGCCAAGCGGCGCCAGCAGACGCGCCCAGGCGCCGGGCGCATCTGGTGGGCGGGACCAGAAGGCGGGCGGGCGCATCAGGCCTCCTCCGCAGGGGGCCTGCGCCGGTCGAGCAGGTCGCCAATGCGTGCAATGACCCGATCTTCGGTCTGCGCGCCCGCAGTCACGACGTCCCAGCCCGCATGGGCCATGGCCGCGGCGCGGTCGGGCGCGATGATCTGCGACACAGCCGCGGCCAGCGAATCGGCATCGCGGACAATGCGCGCGGCGCCTGCATCCACGAGCCGGGTATAGGTCGCGAGGTAGCGGCCGACATTCGGACCATACAGGATTGCCGATCCCAGGGCTGCGGCCTCCAGCGGGTCGGTATCGGCCTGACCGGGCGCCAGCGATCCGCCCAGATAGGCAAGGGGCGCCAGCCGGTACCACAGGCCCAGCTCCTCGGGGCCTTCGCAGAGGATCACTTGGGTCAGATCGTCGGGCATGTCGCCCGCATCCCAGAAACAGGTCCTGAGATCGGTCGCATCCGCTGCAGCCCAGGCGGCATCCGCATCCGCACTTGTGGCCGGCACGACGATCAGCAGGAGCCGGGGTGCCAGCCGCCCCGCCGCCACATGCGCCTCGAAAACCATCCGCATCTCGGCGGCGGGCAGGCGCGCGGCCAGCCAGATGGGACGTCCGCCTATGGCGGCGGCGACCTCCTCGTGGAGCTCGGGCGCGCAATCGAGCGGCGGCGCCGCATCGCTGAGCGTGCCCGCGCGCACGATCTGCTCCCCCTCGAGACCGTAGCGGCGCAATTTGCGTTCGGCCTCCCGCGACGTGCAGAAGACCGTGTCGAAGCGCAGCAGCGCCGTCGGGGTCGCATCGGGTATCCAGCGCGGCGCGGGCGAGGCGAAAGGCGTCTCGTCCGCATTGACCAGAACGGCGGGAATGCGCGCGTCATGCAGGCTTTCCATCAGCGCAGGGCGCAGCATATGCCCGGCCCAGATCAGAAGCGCGGGCTGCCAATGGTCGCAGAAGGCGCGCGTGGCGGCCAAGCTTTCGTCGGGCATGTCGGCGGTCAGTCGCGCCTCCCGCGGGGCATGACCGGTCCAGAGCAGGGTCAGCTCGGGCGTCTGCTGCTGCAATCTGAGCGCGAGCGCGGCCAGCGCCGCCGTGTCGCGGGCGGTATCGGCGTGCATCCAGACGATCTGTCCGCGCGGGCGCGTGCGCGTATCCGCGACCTGTCGGTTCGCGTCCTGGGTGCGCTGCAGGGCCAGATAGGCCGAGAGGGCCAGGGGACGGCGCACCATATCTCAGCCCGCCCGCATCCGAGACAGGGCAGCGGGGCGGCTGCGGCTTGGGATGTTGCGCAAGCTGGCGATGCGTCTGCACTCCTCGGGTCCGGCATGGGTCATGCCCGTCCGATTACGCGCGGCCTTGGCGAAAATGCAAGGGCAGGGGGACTCAGCTCGCCGCCGGACGGTCATGGCCGAGCGCGCGCAACGTGCCCTCCCAGATCCGCGGCCCGCCCGCGACGATCCCGTCGGTCATGGCGCGTTCGGTGTTGAAGCGCAGGGTGCGGCCCGCGCGGTCGCTGACGCGGGCGCCCGCTTCGGACAGGATCAGCGCGCCTGCCGCCACGTCCCATTCCCAGGCGTCGCGGAAGGTCAGCATCGCATCGAAGGAGCCATCCGCCACAAGGCACATCCGGTAGGCAAGCGACGGGCGGTGCGCGCGACGGAAATCGGGCGGTCCGTCCGGCCAGTGCTTCGGGTCGATATTGGGCTTCGTGGCCAGCACTTCGGCGCCCGTGATCTCCGCGCGCGTCGTGGGTGCGATGGCCGCGCCATTCAGCTGCGCGCCTTCCCCGATGGCTGCGGCATAAAGCTTATCGCGCATCGGCAGGAAGACGACCGCCGCCGTGATCCGGCCCTCGGTGGCCACGGCCAGCGAATGCGCCCAGGTGTCCGAGCCGTCGATGAAGCTGCGCGTGCCGTCGATCGGATCGATGATGAACGTGCTGGGCGTGCTGAGGCGCAGGGGGTCCTGCGGGCTTTCCTCGGACAGCCAGCCATAGCCGGGACGGGCGCTGCGCAGCGTCTCCTCCAGCACTTCGTTCACGGCGATGTCGGCTGCCGTTACGGGCCCCTGCCCATCGCCCTTGTCGCGCACATCGAGCGGCCCGCCGATGAACCGCGTCGCGGTCTCTGCAGCGCGGCTTGCGGCGCGCAGAAGCAGGTCGAGATCAGTCTCCGGCAAGGGTCAGCCCTTCGACGAGGAGCGACGGCACGACGCGCGACAGCCAGGGACGCGCATCGTTGGCGGGCGTCATCCGGCGCAGGAAATCGGGCAGCGATCCCGCAATGGTCACGCCCGAGACCGGATAGGCGATCTGCCCGTTCTCGACCCAGAGGCCCGCAGCCCCTCGGGAATAATCGCCCGTATTGGGGTTGATGGTCGAGCCGATCATTGAGGTCACGATCAGGCCCGTGCCCATCTCGGCGATCAGATCGTCGCGGCTTTGCGTGCCTTGCGTCAGCGCCACGTTCCAGACCGAGGGCGCGGGGCCGGACGCCACGGAGCGCGCCGCATTGGCGGTGGGCGCGAGGTCGAGCTTGCGCGCGCAGGCCAGATCGAGCGTGTAGGATTTCAGCACGCCCGCCTCGACGATGGCGCGAGGCCGCGTGGGCAGGCCTTCGGCATCGAAGGGGCGCGAGGACATCGCGCGCGGGCGGTGCGGATCCTCGGTCAGCGACAGGCCCGCAGGCAGAACCTCGCGGCCCAGACCGTCGCGCAGCCACGACGCGCCGCGCGACACCGACAGGCCAGAGGCCGCGGACAGAAGATGCCCGATCAGCGAGGACGAAATCCGTTCGTCGAACAGAACCGGATAGGCGCCGGTCTTGGGGCGGCGCGGGTTCATCCGCGCAAGCGTGCGTTCGCCCGCGCGGCGCCCGATCTCTTCGGGGCTGCGCAGGTCGGATTGGAAGATGCGCGCGTCGCCGTCGTAATCGCGCTCCATCCCCGTGCCTTCGCCTGCGATGGCCACGCAGGAGGTCGAACGTTGCGTGCGGGCATAGCCGCCGGAAAACCCGTTGCTCGCCGCCAGATGGACCCGCGTCGCGCCGTATCCGGCCGAGGCCACGTCGATGCGGGTGATGCCCTCTACCGACAGGGCCGCGGCCTCGGCCCGGCGGGCATCGTCTTCCAGCATGGCGGGATCGGGTTCGGCTGCGGGATCGGCCAGCTCCAGCGCGGCGATGTCCCAGTCGCGGGCCAGCGCATCGGGATCGGCCAGACCGATATACGGATCCTCGGGCGCCTCGCGGGCCATGGCGACCGCGCGGGCGGCCATCTCGGCCATCGTCTCGGGCCGCACGTCCGAGGCCGACACCGTGGCCGAGCGCTGCCCGAGCAGGACGCGCAACCCGATCTCCACCGCTTCCGACCGCTCGGCCTGTTCCAGCGCGCCACCGCGCACATCCACCGAAAGGGACGTGCCGTCGACGGCCATCGCATCGGCCGCCTCGGCGCCCGCATTCCGAGCGGCATCGAGAAGCTGTTCGGTCAGGTGGGCGAGATCGTGGGCCATCGGCACTCCGCATCTTGAGGCAGGGCAGAGGTAGGCCGCAGCGCGCATGAGCGCAAGGCGCGGGGCCTATTCCGTCGCAGGCACCACGACACCCAGGATGGGCCCCATCGGCCGCCCGAAATCCGCGCGGTTCAGCATCGGCGCATAAATCCGCGAGATATTGCCATCGAGAAACAGCGCCTGCGGCATCTCGAGCCCGTCGCGGAAGAGCCGCCCGAATTCGTGGAAGGTCACCGGCACTTCGGAGATCGCGAAGACGATCTCCTGCCCGTCCTCGGATGTGCCCACGCCGTTGCGGATGTAGCGGCTGTCGCTGTCCTTGAGGAAGCGTGGATGCAGCGCGCCGTCGATCACCAGCATCGGGCCCGATTGCGTGGCATAGGTGCATTCCGGCGCCTCGGCCTGAAAGCGGCGGGTCTCGATCACGTCGGCGCGGCCCTCGCGGATGCAGAACACTCCGTTCGGCAGCAGCCCGAAATTGCCGGGGCCGGGCGAGGCGATGACGCGCTGCACCTCGTCCCCGTCCTCGACATAATGCCCGACGGGCGCGCGGTCGGCATGGTACATGCCCGCATTCATCGCAAAGGCCAGCTTTTCGCCGCGCTTGTTCAGCGCCTGATCCACCTGACCGAATTGCCCGTAGACCTCGCCGCTTTCGCCTTTGAGGAACAGCCGGATATCGCGATCCGCGGCGACCCGGCAGATCGTGTAGGGCGTGCCGTCATGATCCATCTGCGCGCAACGCACCACCTCGGCATCCGCGGCGCCCGGCAGCGCGCCGAAGAGCATCGGGAACAGAAGGGCGGGCCAGCGCATGGGGTCAGTCTTCGTCCGCGTCTGCGTCGTCGTCGAGATCGCGCTGCACCGCATCCTGCGCGAAGATGCGCCGCGTCTCGTCAAGCTTGTCGAAGGTCTCGTCGAGGCGGAAGCGCAGCTCGGGCGCGAATTTCAGCGTCAGGTTCTTCGACACGGCGCGGCGCAGCTCGCCCGCATTCCGCGCGAGCAGCTTCACCACCACGTCCTGACCCTTGCCGCCCAGGGGCACCACATAGGCCGTCGCCACCTTGAGATCGGGCGACACACGCACCTCGCCCACGGTGATCGACATCCCCGCGAGGTCCGGGTCGTGGATGTCTCCGCGCATCAGCACGTCCGACAGGGTGCGGCGCACAAGTTCGCCCACGCGCAGCTGGCGCTGGCTGGGTCCGGGTCCGTCGTGGAAGCTGCGTTTTGCCATGGGTGGCAGATACGCCTTCGCCCCCGCTTTGCCAAGGCGGGGGATGCGCGCTAAGGAACGCGAAAGGATCCAAGGAGCGACAAGATGGGCGATCTGCCGGGCGTGGTTGTAACGGGTGTGTCTGGCCGCATGGGCCGGATGCTGGTGCAGGAGATCGCGGCCTCGGACCGTCTCCGGCTTGCAGGCGCGGTCGAGCGCACGGGCCATGACTGGGTCGGGCGCGATCTGGGCACGGCGATGGGTGGCACGGAGACGGGCATCCTCATCACCGACGATGCAGAGGCGGCGCTGGCCGAGGCGCAGGTGGTGATAGATTTCACCGCGCCCGAGGCCACCATCGCCTTCGGCAGGCTGGCCGCGTCGCGGGGTCTGGTGCATGTGATCGGCACGACGGGCTTCACCGACGATCAGATCACCGCGCTCGAGGAGGCGTCCCAAGGCGCGGTGCAGATTCGTGCGGGCAACATGTCGTTGGGCGTGAACCTGCTGACCGTGCTCACCCGCAAGGTGGCCGAGGCGCTGGATGCCGATTTCGACATCGAGGTGGTGGAGGCCCATCACAACCGCAAGGTCGATGCGCCTTCGGGCACCGCGCTCATGTTGGGCGAGGCGGCAGCCGAGGGGCGGGGCGTGGCCCTGGGCGATGTCTCCGACCGGGGCCGCGACGGCATCACCGGCGCCCGGACGCGCGGCGATATCGGTTTTTCGGCGATCCGCGGCGGCGACATCGTCGGCGAGCATGACGTGATATTCGCCGGCCCGGGCGAACGGATCGTGCTGCGCCATGTGGCCTCCGACCGGGCACTGTTCGCGCGCGGGGCGCTGAAGGCCGCGCTTTGGGGCCATGGGCGGGAGCCAGGCTTTTACGACATGCTGGACGTGCTTGGCCTCGGCTGAGGGCCATGTTTCAGAGGCTCACTTGCGCGTCAGCGATCTTGCCTTGTCCCGGACCCCGCTATTTCCCGAAGCACAGCGAGTTTTGGAGATGATGACATGCGCATTGCTGGGATACTGGGCCTCTGCGCGGCCATGATCGCACCGTTGGCTGCCCAGGCCTCGGCCGAACGGGTCGGTACGAAGGAACAATTCGTGGGCCTCGTGCAGGGCAAGAACCTGACGCGGCCGCTTGTGAACCTGCGGGTCACCGCCGATGGCCGGATTTCCGGCACGGGTGCGGCTTGGGACGTCACCGGCAATTGGAGCTGGCAGGACGGGTTCTTCTGCCGCGATCTGGAATGGGGCGGGGATCCGCTGGGCTATAATTGCCAGTTGGTGACCGCAGACGGCAATCGCATCACCTTCACCTCGGATCGCGGGCAGGGCCGGTCGGCGGGCTTCACGCTGCGCTGAGGCGCGGGGCCTCAGAAGTCGATGGCGAGGCCCTTCTTCTCCCAATCGCCGTAGCGCACGGGTTCAGGCCCGTCGCGTCCGCCCAGTTCCACCGGACGGTCCACCTGTTCGGCCTCTGCCTTCTTGCGCCGCTCCTCGGCCTCGGCCAGGGCGCGTTGGGCGGCGGGCGGCAGGTCGCGTGTCTCGTCGGTCATTGGCGGTTCCTCCGGTTCACTGCGGTTGATATACGCGCGCAAACGGCCAGGACAAGGCGGACATGATGGATCAGGCGCGACGCGCGAGCGTAGACCTTCTCGACGGTGTGTTGGGCGAAGGGCGGCTTCTCAGCGAACTTCTGGGCGGCGACAGGTTTGCCCGTCTCAAGCCCGAGGATCGCGCGGCGGCACAGCGCCTGACCACGGATGTGCTGCGCCATCTCGACGCCGCCGACCGGCTGTTGTCCAAACATCTCAAGAAGGCGCCGCCCTTGCGCGGGCAGAACATTCTGCGGCTGGGCACGGTGGAACTGGCCATGGGCGGGGCCGCGCATGGCGTCGTGAATGCCTGCGTCGGCATTGCCGAGGGCCACAAGCGCACACGCGCGCTGAAAGGTCTGGTGAACGCTGTCCTGCGCAAGATGGACAAGGAGGCGCCCGCCGCATGGGCCGATCTGCCGCCCGCGCGCCTGCCCGACTGGCTGCGCGGTCCGCTGCTGGAGGCCTGGGGCCGCGAGACGGTGCGCGCGATGGAGGTGGCGCATCAGGCGGGGGCGCCGCTTGATCTGACGGCAAAAGGTGATCCGGCGGCCTTGGCCCAGGCCACGGGCGGCACGCTTCTGCCCACGGGCAGCGTTCGGATCGCGGGACGTGCGCAGGTCTCCGCCCTGCCTGGCTATGCGGCGGGCGATTTCTGGGTGCAGGACGCGGCTGCGGCCATGCCGGTGCGGCTGATGGGCGATCTTTCGGGCAAGCGCGTGCTGGATCTCTGCGCGGCGCCGGGCGGCAAGACGATGCAGCTGGCCGCAGGCGGCGCGGAGGTCACCGCGCTTGATCTTTCAGCCGCACGGCTTGCGCGGGTGCAGGAAAACCTCGACCGCACGGGCCTCGATGCGACGCTGGTGCCGGGCGATGCGCTGTTGCACGCGGGCGGGCCCTATGACGCGATCCTGCTCGACGCGCCCTGTTCGGCCACCGGCACGATCCGCCGCCATCCCGACCTGACCCATGCCCGCACGGGCGAGGGCATATTCGAGCTGATCGCGCTGCAGGCCCGCATGCTCGATCACGCGCTGACGCTGCTCGCTCCGGGCGGGCGGCTGATGTTCTGCACCTGCTCGCTTATTCCCGACGAAGGCGAGGTGCAGATCGACGAGTCGCTGGCCCGCCATCCCGGCCTGCGCGTCCTGCCGATGGATGCACCCTGGATCGAGGAGGGCTGGCGCGGCTCCGAAGGTGGCCTGCGTCTGCGCCCTGATTTCTGGGCGGATCGTGGCGGCATGGACGGCTTCTACATGGCGCTCCTCACGAAAGACTGACCGCCTCCCGCACCAAGGTCGCATTTGGGCGCACGCGGCTTGCCCATAGGCTCCACGCTCATGGGAGGAATGCGCGCCATTCTTGCGGCCCTTGTCTGGGCGCTGAGCGCGGTCTCGGTCTTGGCCGAGCCGTCCGATCGTGCGCGCATCGCCGAAAAGGTCATCGCACCGATGAGCCTCGGCGAACAGATCAGCGAAAACGGCGTCTACGAACTTCTGAACTCGGGCGGCCAGCATGCAGGCTACGTCTTCGAGACCGAGCCCCTGGCCCCGCTTCCCGGCTTCTCCGGCGCGCCGATCAACGTTCTTGTCGTGCTGGACCTGGAGGGGCGGTTCATCTCGGTCAGGCTTCTGGATCACAACGAGCCGATCTTTGTCTCGGGCCTCGGGCAGGCCCCGTTTCATGCCTTTTTCGAGCAATATGAAGGCCATTCCATTTCGGAAAGCATGGTCGTCGGCTCGCCCTATGGCGAGGGCGCGGCGGGTGGATCGCTGGTCTATCTCGACGGGGTGACGAAGGCGACGGCCAGCGTGCGGATCGCCCACGAATCGGTGCTGGCTGCGACGCTTGCCGTGGCGCGGGAGAAGATGCAGGGCATCGCGTCGGGACCACCTGCGCATCCCGACCCGGAACACACGGAAGATCTGGACTGGCAGGCGCTCGTCGATCAGGGGCTGGTGGCCCGCAAGCGCGTCACGAATGCCGAGATCGACGCGGAATTCGCGGGCACGATCTGGGCCGATGACGATCCCGAGGCGACGGAGTATCCCGAAGAGGCCTATCTCGACCTGTGGGTGGTGGACCTTGGCCCGCCCGCGATCGCGCGTGCGGTGCTGGCCCCCGACACCTATGAAGAGCTGCAGCGCTTCATGGAAATCTCGGATTTCGACGAGCCGATCCTCGTGGTGGAGACGGCGCGGCATGGGCTCGTCTCCGACGAATTCGTGCGCAACACCTCGCCCGACTGGCTGTCGGCGGAACAGAACGGTCTGCCTGTGGCCCTGCGCGATGCGGATCTGTTCGTGGAACTGGCCGCGGATGTGCCGGAGGCCCTTCACGACGGCACGGCGCTGATCCTGCGCACCGACCGGCGGCTGGGCTTCGATCCGGCCGCGGAGTGGACGCTGAAGGTGCAGGCGGTGCGCGCCCATGGCATGTTCCAGCCCGAGATCGGATCGGTCACGCTGGCCCTGACCCATGCCACGCCCGAGCGGTTCTTCACCCGGCCCGGCCAGATCGAACGGCTGTCCCCGTTCGAGGAGGCGATCCGCAACCGGCAGGGCGACCTGATTATGCTGGCGGCCCTTTTGGGGGTGATGGTGCCCGGGCTTCTTTTCGCGCAGTCGCAGCTTGCCGGGCTCGCCGCCTTCACGCCGCTGCGGCTGGGCGTTCTGGCGGTCGTTCTGGGCTTTGTCGGCTGGTGGGGGCAGGGGCAGTTGTCCATCGTGACGCCCCTCGCGGTCTTGCAGACGACGATGGCGGGCGGATCGTTCGCCTTTCTGCTCTATGATCCGTTCTCGCTTCTGATCTGGGCGGTCACGATCCTGGGCTTCGTGCTGTGGGGGCGGGGGCTGTTCTGCGGCTGGCTGTGTCCCTTCGGTGCGCTTCAGGAATTCGCGCATCACATCGGCCGCCTTCTGCGCCTGCCGCAGATCGAGGTCCCCGCGCGCTGGGATGCGCGGCTGAAATGGCTGAAATACGTCGTGCTGGCAGGCCTTGTGGCGATCACGCTGACGATCCCGTCGGCCATGGACAAGGCCGCCGAGGTCGAGCCCTTCAAGACCGCCATCACCACTTTCTTCCTGCGGGAATGGTATTATGCGGCCTACGCGCTGATCTGGCTGTTTCTGGGCATGGTGCTGTTCAAGGGTTTCTGCCGCTATATCTGCCCGCTGGGCGCGCTGATGGCGATTGCGGGCGCGCTGCGCCTGCGTCGCTGGATCCCGCGCCGGGCGGAATGCGGATCGCCCTGCCAGCTCTGCCGTGTGGAATGTGCCTATGGTGCGATCGAGAAGTCGGGCCGGATCGACTATTCCGAATGTTTCCAGTGCCTCGACTGCGTGACGATCCACGACGATGCGGCGCGCTGCGTGCCGCTCGTGCTGCGCGACCGTGCCGCGAAACGCCCGCCGCGGATCACGGGCCATCCCAACCAGGTGCCCGCGGAATGAGGCGGCGGCGGTT
>CAZTEV010000073.1:0-11519 GCA_964612785.1 uncultured Roseivivax sp.
CGATCATCCTGTGGATGCCCAGCTGGGGCGGCATGATCAACGGCCTGATGACGCTGGAAGGCGCCTGGGACAAGATCCGCACCGACCCGATCATCCGGATGTTCGTGGCCAGCCTCGCCTTCTACGGCATGTCGACCTTCGAAGGCCCGATGATGTCGATCCGTGCGGTCAACAGCCTCAGCCATTACACCGACTGGACCATCGGCCATGTGCATTCCGGCGCACTGGGCTGGAACGGGCTCATCACCTTCGGCTGCCTCTATTACCTGACGCCGAAGCTCTGGAACCGCGCGAACCTCTATTCGCTGCGCGCCGTGAACTGGCACTTCTGGTTGGCGACGATCGGCATCGTTCTCTACGCCGCCTCGATGTGGGTGACGGGGATCATGGAAGGCCTGATGTGGCGTGAAGTCGACGCGCAGGGCTTCCTGGTGAACTCCTTCGCGGACACCGTCTCGGCCAAGTTTCCGATGTACGTGGTGCGGATGACCGGCGGTCTTCTCTACCTCGCAGGCGCGCTTCTGATGTGCTGGAACCTCTACATGACCGTCCGGGCCGCGCCAGAGCGTGATGCGGCCCAGGCCCAAGCCATGCCGGCGGAGTAAGGATCATGAGCGAACAGACCAAGAAAAAGACCATCCTCGACCGCCACGCGATCCTGGAGAAGAACGCAACGCTTCTGCTCGTAGGCTCCTTCGTGGTGGTCACCGTGGGCGGCATCGTCGAAATCGCGCCGCTCTTCTGGCTCGAGAACACGATCGAGGAGGTAGAGGGCATGCGCCCCTACAGCCCGCTCGAACTGACTGGCCGCGACATCTACATCCGCGAGGGCTGCTATGTCTGCCACTCCCAGATGATCCGGCCCATGCGGGACGAGGTCGAACGTTACGGCCATTACAGCCTGGCGGCGGAATCGATGTACGACCATCCGTTCCAATGGGGCTCCAAGCGCACCGGGCCGGATCTGGCCCGTGTGGGCGGGCGCTACTCGGATGCCTGGCACGTCGATCACTTCGCCGATCCGCAGGCGGTGGTGCCAGAAAGCGTCATGCCGAAATACGACTACCTCGCCCGGGCCGAGATCGAACCGGAGCATATCCGCGATCTCATGGTCACCCACCGCATGGTCGGCGTGCCCTATTCCGACGAGATGATCGAGGCGGCGGTCACCGATTTCCGCGTACAGGTCGATCCGTTCGGCGATTATGACGGCCTGCTCGAACGCTATCCCGGCGCGCAGGTGCGCAATTTCGACGGCCAGCCTGAACTGACCGAGATGGATGCGCTCATCGCCTATCTGCAGATGCTCGGCACGCTGGTCGATTTCTCGACCTTCACCGCCGATACGACACGCTGAGGAGGCCGGATCATGGAGACCTATTCCTTCCTGCGCGAACTGGCTGACAGCTGGGTCCTGCTGGCGCTGTTCTCGGTGTTTCTGGGGGTGATCCTGTGGGCTTTCCGGCCCGGATCGCGCCCCCTGCACGACGACGCCGCCCGGACCGTGTTCCGTAATGACGATGCGCCCCAGGGCGCGGAGGCAGATCCCCTTGGAGGAGCGCCCAAATGACCGAGAAGAAACGCGACGATGTCACCGGCACCGAGACCACGGGCCATGATTGGGACGGCATCACCGAACTGAACACGCCCTTGCCGCGCTGGTGGCTCTGGACCTTCTACGCCACCATCGTCTGGGGGGTGATCTACACGATCCTCTATCCCGCCTGGCCCCTGGTGTCGCAGGCCTCGGCTGGGGTTTTGGGCTGGTCCACCCGCGCCCAGGTCGCGGCCGAGATCGAGGCGGCCGAGACCGCCAATGCGGGCCTGCGCGCCCAGCTCATCGAGACCGAGCTCGCGGCGGTCGCGGACGATCCCGCGCTGCAGAACTACGCGGTGCAGCACGGGGCTGCGGTCTTCCGCACCAATTGCTCGCAATGCCACGGGCAGGGGGCGGCGGGCGCGAAGGGCTATCCGAACCTTCTGGACGATGCCTGGCTCTGGGGCGGGCAGATCGACGAGATCGCCTATACCGTGCGCCACGGCATCCGCAACGAGGACGACCCCGACGCGCGCTATTCCCAGATGCCCGCCTATGGCGACATCTTCAGCGACGACGAGATCGCGCTGATCGTGGCGCATGTGCAGACGCTCGACGATGGGGCGGATCCCATGGCGGGTGAGGCAGGAGAGCTTTGGGCGAACAACTGCGCTGCCTGCCACGGCGAGGACGGCACGGGCAATCAGGATCTGGGCGCGCCCAACCTGACCGACGCGATCTGGCTTTACGGCAGCAGCGAAAGCGATCTGACCGAGACGATCACCAATGCGCGCTTCGGCGTGATGCCAGCATGGGGTGCGTTCCTGAGCGAGGACGAGGTGCGCGCGGTTGCCGCCTATGTCCACCAACTGGGCGGCGGCGAGGAGGCGCAGGCCGAGTAACGGCTGCCAGGAACACCCGGGCACGGTCGTGAAGGGCGGCCGGGTTCGGGGTCCCGACATCTCCGGCAGGGAAGGCGGAGGTGGCGGGAACGGGGGGAGGCTCTGGCCGGGGCCTCCCCTTGCTTATTCCGGGATGGCGTGGATCAGGCGGAACCGGACAGGATCTGTTCGCGCAGCGTCAGGATGTCCTGCATGGCCGCGCGGATCACGGGGCCCGGGCTGTCGGGCGCGGTCGGGTCTGCGTCATCTTCATCGTCGCGTGCCAGCGTGTGCAGGGCCTGCCGCGCCGATTTCGATATCTCGGGATAATCCAACATCGCAGCACTGCCCGCGAGCTGATGCAGCGTCATGACCAGCGCGTCCTCATTGTCCGCGGGCTTGGCCTCATAGGCCTCCAGCGCGATGCGCACGTCCTCGACCCGTTCGGCAAGCGATACCAAAAATCGCTCCCGGAGGGCCTTTTCCTGCTCGGGGATGTCGTTCATGACCGCGTCCTTCTCGGGATCTCCTTGCGCGCAGGATAGACGCAATCCCGACCATCCGGTAGCCCTAATCCCGACACACCAAGGCTTTGTTTCGGCGTGGTGTTTTTCGGAATTTATGTCGCATGACAAGGATAGCGCGCGTGCAGCCGCCGCGACAAATGCCGCAGGGCAGCGAAAGGTTTGATCCAGGTCAAGGAGGGGCGCGCGCGGCAATGGCATGACTGGCGAAAATCCCGGCCAAGGATTCCCTTTGCATGTCCGATCAACACACTGAAACCCCGCAACTTTATGCCGCGCGAGAGCCGATCTTTCCGCGCCGCGTCTCGGGCAGCTTCCGCCGTCTGAAATGGTGGATCATGGGCGTGACGCTCGCGATCTATTATCTCACGCCGTGGATCCGCTGGGATCGCGGGCCGAACCTGCCCGATCAGGCGGTGCTCGTGGATCTGGCGAACCGGCGCTTCTATTTCTTCTGGATCGAGATCTGGCCGCACGAATTCTACTTCGTCGCGGGCCTTCTGGTAATGGCGGGGCTGGGACTGTTCCTGTTCACCGCAGCCCTCGGTCGCGTCTGGTGCGGCTATGCCTGCCCGCAGACGGTCTGGACCGACCTCTTTCTGCTGGTCGAACGCTGGGTCGAGGGCGACCGCAATGCCCGGCTGCGGCTGCACAAGGCGCCGTGGGATGCGCGCAAGTGGCGGCTCAGGCTCACGAAATGGACGATCTGGGTCGCCATCGGCCTCGCCACGGGCGGGGCCTGGGTGTTCTATTTCACCGACGCGCCGACCCTTGCGCGCGATCTCGTGACAATGTCCGCCCATCCGGTCGCCTACAGCTCGATCGCGATCCTGACCTTCACCACGGTGGTCTTCGGCGGGTTCATGCGCGAACAGGTCTGCATCTACATGTGCCCCTGGCCGCGCATTCAGGGCGCGATGATGGACGAGGACACGCTGACCGTGGCCTACCGCGAATGGCGGGGCGAGCCGCGGGGCAAAGGATTGCGCCGCAGGCATGAGGCCGAAGAGGCCGTGACCCGCGCGGCAGGCCCCCGGATCGGCGGGCGCTCACCCGATCTGCGCATGCCGGGCATTCCCGACACGGCGCTTGGCGCGGCGCCCCTGACCGGCCCGGGCGATTGCATCGACTGCAATGCCTGCGTGAATGTCTGCCCGATGGGGATCGACATCCGCGACGGCCAGCAGATGGCCTGCATCACCTGCGCGCTTTGCATCGATGCCTGCGACGAGGTGATGGAGAAGGTCGGAAAGCCCCGCGGCCTTATCGACTATATCGCGCTGTCGGATGCGCCGCGCGAGCGGGAGGGGCAGCCGCCCCGGTCGCTCTGGGTGCATGTGCTGCGCGCCCGCAACCTGATCTACACCCTGCTCTGGGCCGGGATTGGGCTGGGCCTCGTCTTCCTTCTGTTCATCCGCTCGGACATCGACATCACCGTCGCGCCGGTGCGCAACCCGACCTATGTGACGCTGTCGGATGGCACGATCCGCAACGCCTATGACCTGCGCATCCTCAACAAGAACGGCGATGACCGTGTCTATCTGGTGGCCCCAAGCTTCGGGCCGGATCTGAGCCTCGAGATCGAGGGCCATCCTGGCAGCACCATCCCCGTGCCCGCCAACGTGACCGGCCATGCCCGCATCTACTTCACCGCGCCCCCGGGCAGCGCGGCGGCCACATCGGACCGCACGGAGTTCCGCATCTGGGTCGAGGACCTGCAATCGGGCGAACGCGCCCATGCGGACACCACCTTCAATGGAAAGGGCCAGTGAAATGAGCACGACCAGCACCCGCGGCACCCCCGCAAAAACCCTGTCGGGCCGCAAGGTCTTCGCGATCTTCGCCACCGGCTTCTCGATCATTATCGGCGTGAACATTGCCCTCGCTGTCAGCGCCGTGCGCACTTTCCCGGGGCTCGAGGTCGACAATTCCTACGTCGCAAGCCAGGTCTTCGATGCGCGCCGCGCCGCGCAGGAGGCGCTTGGCTGGTCCATCGACGCCAACTATGCCGAAGGCGCGCTGCGGATCGACATGGCGGACCGTGCGGGCAACCCGATCGCGCCCGAGGATCTGACGATCCGTCTCGGCAGGCCCACGATGGAGGCGCAGGATCTCGATGCCCGCGCGGCGCTGGGGCACGCGCTGCCCCTGGATCTGGCGCCGGGCCGCTGGCGGGTGGACGTGACCGCAACCGCGCCCGATGGCACGCCTGTCGCCAAGCGCATCATCCTGTGGGTGCGCGCATGAGCGCGGCCTGTCCCGCCTGCGTGGCCCTGCCCGAACCCACGCGCGGCCGCACGGCCGCGCCGGATCTGGTACTGCACCTGCCCGATATCCATTGCGCCGCCTGCATCGGCGAGGTCGAGGAGGCGCTCAATGCCGTGCCGGGTCTGGGCGAGGCGCGCGTGAACCTGACCCTGAAGCGCGCCTTCGTGGCCTCCGGTGGGGTTGCGCCGGATCTTCTGATCGACGCGCTCGCCCGGGCCGGGCACCGTGCACAGGTTTTCGACCCGAGCCTTCTGGGCGGGCAGGATGCCTCGGCCCGGGATCTGCTGCTGCGCATCGGTGTCGCGGGTTTTGCGATGATGAACGTCATGCTGCTGTCGGTCGCGGTCTGGTCCGGGGCGGCTGCCAGCACCGCGCAGCTGTTCCACCTGATCTCCGCGCTCATCGCGCTGCCCGCCGTGACCTATTCCGCGCGCCCGTTCTTCGGCTCCGCGCTGGGGGCGCTTTCGGCGGGGCGGCTCAATATGGATGTGCCGATATCGCTGGCCATCGTGCTGGCCATGGCGGCCTCGCTGGCGGGCGCGCTTCTGGGCCATGATCGGGCGGGCTGGTTCGACGCGGCGCTCGCGCTCACGTTCTTCCTGCTGGTCGGGCGGTATCTCGATCATCGCGGGCGCTCCTCGGCGCGGTCCGCCGCCGCCGAACTGGCCGCGCTCGAGGCGCCGCAGGCGGTGCGCGTCACGGATGGCACCGAAGAGGTCGTGCGCGCCGCGGATCTTTGCACCGGCGATCTGATCCGCGTGCGTCCGGGCGACCGGCTGCCCGTCGATGGCGTGATCCTCGAGGGTGAGACCGATCTCGACCGTGCGGCGCTGACGGGCGAAAGCCAGCCGCAGGCGGTGGGCGCGGGCGATCCGGTTCAGGCGGGCGAGGTGACGCTGACCGGACCGCTTCTGGTGCGCACCCTGCGCGCGGGCTCCGACACGAGCCTGCGTCGCCTGGCCGATCTGGTGGCCGCCGCCGAGACGCAGAAAAGCCGCTATGCGGGCCTCGCGGACCGGGCCGCGCGGATATATGCGCCGGTCGTGCACATCCTGGGCGCTGCGGCCTTCATCGGCTGGTTCGGCATGACCGGGGATGGCTGGCGGTCGCTCGACGTGGCGATCTCTGTCCTTGTCATCACCTGTCCCTGCGCGCTGGGGCTGGCGATCCCGGCCGTGTCGACCGTGACCACCGCGCGGCTTTTCCGGCGGGGTCTTCTGGTCAAATCGCGCACGGCGCTCGAGCGGCTCGCCGAGGTCGACATGGTCGTGTTCGACAAGACCGGGACGCTGACCACGGGCCGCATGACGCTGGAGACGGCGCTGGACGACGCCGATCTTGCGCTGGCAGCGGGGCTGGCGGCGGGTTCTTCGCATCCGGTCTCGCGCGCGATCGTGCGCGCGGCCGAGGCCCGCGGCGTGGTGCCCGCGGTCGTTACCGATCTGCGCGAGGTGCCGGGGCGCGGCGTGCGCGCGCGCCTTGGCGGCGTGGAGGTCCGGCTGGGCCGGGCCGATTGGGCGGGGATGTCCGAGGCTCCGAATCGGGGTCCGGGGCAGGCCCCGGCTCAGGGGGCGTGGCAGGGCACCGCCTTGCGGACTGGGGATGGTACAGCACGCGCCCTGCAGCTGACCGAAGAGCTGCGCGAAGATGCCGCCGACACCGTGGCCGCGATCCGCGCCACGGGCCGCGACGTGGCGCTTCTGTCGGGCGATGCCCCCGAAGCCGTGGCGCGGATGGCTGCGCGGCTCGGGATCGAGGACGCCCATGCCCGCATGGCGCCCGAGGCGAAGGCGGACTGGCTTCGCGCGCAGGCCGAGGCAGGCCGCCGCGCGCTCATGGTGGGTGACGGCCTCAATGACACGGGCGGGCTCGCCGTGGCCCATGCCTCCATCGCGCCGGGATCCGCGCTCGATGCGGCACGCAATGCCGCCGACATGGTGCTTCTTTCGGACCGGCTAATGCCTGTGGCAGACGCCCTGCGCCATGCCCGCACGGCAAAGGCGCGGATGCTGCAGAACATCGCCCTGGCCGTGGCCTACAACCTCGTGTCGATCCCCATTGCCCTCGCGGGCCTTGCGACGCCCTTCCTGGCCGCCATCGCGATGTCCAGCTCGTCGCTGACGGTCACGCTCAACGCCGCACGGAGGCAGAGATGAACGTTCTGGTCTTCCTGATTCCGGTTTCGGTGGGCCTCGGCCTTCTGGGCCTCGCAGCCTTCGTCTGGACCATGGCCAAGGGGCAATATGACGACCCCGAGGGCGACCGGCACCGCCCGCTTGATGAGCGGTTCGACGACGCACCGAAGCCCTAGGGTTTGGCGATGTAGCGGTCGCGGCGGTGGTTTATGGTGATGATCGCGTTCAGGATCACCGCGCCCAGGAGCGACCACATCACCTTGTCCCAGGCGAAGAGGAACAGCGCCAGGGTGAAGACGCCCAGATCGAAGATCAGCTGGGTGTTGCCGGCCTTGATCCCCCGCGTCTCCTGCAGCCAGAGCGCGACGATGCCCACGCCGCCCAGCGATGCGCCGTGCCGGAAGAGACCCAAAAGCCCCATGCCCGCACACAGCCCGAACAGCGCCGCGCCCACCGCCGGGTGCAGCGGCTGCACCTGCACCACGAGGGGCATCAGCTCGGCCATGGTGGACATGGTCGTGACCGCGACGAAATTCTTGATGGTGAAACGCCAGCCCATCTGGCGGATGGCAAGCCAGTAGAACGGCAGGTTCAGGACGAAGAAGACCAGACCGAAACTCCACCCCGTCGGGTAGGAGACGAGAAGCGACAGGCCTGCGATCTGCCCGGTGATCAGCTCGGAGGCGCGCAGGAACTGGATCGACAGCGCCACGAGCGTGCAACCGATGAGCATGCCCTGCACGTCCTCGGCAAGCGTGTGCCGGTCGGGGGGCGGATCCGAGAGAAGCAACATGTCAGGTGTCTTGATGCGCGCGGGGCGGAATTCAAGGCGCGGCCCGCCGCCCGGTGTCGACCCGGGCTGCTTTTGCCGGAAAAACGGGCAGGGTCGGCCGCGCCGGGCTTATTCGGCGGCGTCGAGCGCGCCGCCCGCGATCTCTTCGATGACCTTGGCCCACAGCTCGGGCGGTTGCGCGCCGGGCACCGCATGGCGGCCCGCGACGATGAAGGTCGGCACGGCGGTGATGCCCATCTCGCGCGCGGCCTTGTCGCGGTTCTGCATCTCTTCGCGGTCGGCGTCGCTGTCCAGAAGGCGGCGCACGACGCTGGCATCCATCTCGATCCCGTCGGCGATATCCGACAGCACGTCGCGATCGCCGATGTCGCGGCCTTCCACGAAATAGGCTTCGAACAGGGCGGAGACGGCAGCCGTCTGGCGTCCTTCGATGTCCGCCCAATGGATCAGCCGGTGCGCGTCGAGCGTGTTGGGCGTGCGCGTGATACCTTCGAAATTGATCTCGAGACCGGCCTCCTGCGATTTCTCCACTACGGGCGCGTAGGCTTTGATCGCGCCCTCCTTGCCGCCGAACTTGCCCTCCAGATAGGCGCGGCGGTCCATGCCGTCCGCAGGCATGTCAGGGTTCAGCTGGAACGGATGCCAGGTGATCTCGAACGGATGGTCGGGATGCGCCTGCAGCGCCCGGTCCAAATAGGTCTTGCCGATATAGCACCAGGGGCAGATCGGGTCGGAAAAGATGTCGAGCTTGGCCATGTGGCGTCTCTCCTGTCTCAGATTTGCGCCGTCTTAACAGGCCCGCACGAGGATTGCACGTTTGGCGCCGATCAGGCCGGGCCGGGCCCGCGCAGCGCCTTGCGCATGAGCTTGCCGTTGGGGTTCTTGGGCAGGCTCTCGCAGCGATAGAAGGCGCGCGGCTGCTTGTAACGGGCGAGCCGCGCCGCACCCCAGTCCTGAAGCTCGGCCTCGGTCAGAGGGGCGGGGCCGGTCCAGTGCAACGTGACGATGCGCACGCCCGGTTTGATCTCGATGTCGCGGGCGCCGCATTCCTCGATCCCGGGATGGGCGAGGAAGGCCGCCTCCACCTCCACGGGCGAGACGCGGTAGCCGCCCGCATTCATCATGTCGTCGGCGCGACCGAGATAGGTGATCTGACCGTCCTGGGCCATCGCGCCCTGATCGCCGGTCAGGAACCACTGGTCGCGATAGCGCGCGCGGGTCTCCTCGGGCGCGCCGAGATAGCCCAGCATCAGGCCCGGATCGTCGGCCCTGATCGCGATCTCGCCGGGCGTGTCATGAGGCACTGGGCCCTCGGGGCCCAGGATCGCGACGCGCCGCCCGGTCTGCGGCGTGCCGGTCGCGTCCCCAGTCGCGGGACGTGCGGGCGCGCCCGAGATGAAGGTGGAACATTCGGAGAGGCCATAGGCCTCGAAGATTTCGGTGCCCGTGGCGGTCATCCAGCCCGCGCGGATGGGCGCGGCGAGCTTTTCGCCCGCCGCCAACCCATGCCGCAGCCGTGGCAGGTCAAGCTTCGCGTGATGCTTGAGGATCGCGCGGTAAACGCCCGGGGCTGAGGCAAAAATGCTGGCTTCGTGACGGCGAAGCAGAAGCGGGATCTGCGCGTGCTCCACCCCGGCTGCGGGGATCAGCGCGGTTGCCCCCATGGTCCAGGGATCGAGAAGCCCGGTGCCCAGGGTGAAGGTCCAGTTGAAGGCGCCCGCATGCAGCATCCGGTCCTCGGGCGTGAGCCCGTACCAGCCCTGCATCATCATCTGCCGCGCCCAGATCGCCCGATGGGCATGGCAGACCGCGCGCGGCGCCCCGGAGGTGCCGGAGGTGTAGACGATGTAGGCCAGCCGGTCGGGATCGCCCAGATGCCAGTCGCAGGGCGGCAGATCGGCCCAGCCCGCAAGCGCCCCCGTGTCGATGACCGCCATGTCGGTGTCAGGGCAGGCGATACCGGGCGCGCGCAGGATGGCGCGGGGGGCAAGCTGGTCGGTCATCACCGCAACTTCGGGTGCGGTCAGCTGGGCCGAGGTCGGCACCGGCACGATCCCGGCGGCGATGGCGCCCAGATAGGCGATGGGGAAATCGGGCGTGTTGCCGATCCGCATGAGAAGGATGTCGCCCGGCCCAAGTCCCGCCTGCAAGAGCCCGGTGCCCACACCGCGCACGGCGGCGCGCAGGCGGCCGTAGGACCAACGCTCTGCCCGGGACGGGCCCAGCACGGCCAGCGCGATCTTGCTGTCGGGCGCCTGGCCCGTCTCCAGCACATGCCGGGCGAGGTTGAACGGGGCGGGGCAGGGCGCAGGCGGCCCTTGATCGAAGACGGAAACCATCCGCCGGTTATGCCACGACGGGGCCCGGGCGCAAGAGCGCAAAACCTTTCGCACGCAAAAGGATTTGCGTTTATTTACAGGTTCTTAACGGAGCGCCCGGGGTGGGCTTACTCCTGCCAATACCAGACATCGGGCTGCCATCCGAGCCAGTCCCCGTAGATCGGCAGCGTCTCGGGGAATTTCAGCTCTTTCGCATGGGCGATCCGGCTGACATTCCACTGATAGATCGGGATCACGTAACGCCCGCTGGTGAGCACCCGGTCAAGCGCGCGGGTCGCGGCGATGAAATCCTCGCGGCTTTGGGCATTGAGCATGGTGTCGATCAGCCCGTCCACGGCGGGGCTTTTCACGCCCATCCAGTTGCGCGAACCGGGCTCGTCCGCGGCGGCGGCGCCGAAATAGAGCTTCTGTTCGTTGCCGGGCGACAGCGACAGGCCGCGCTGGTAATAGGCCATGTCGAAATCGTAATTGTTCGTCCGCTCGGTATATTGCGCCGGGTCGATCACGGTGATGGTGACGGAAATCCCCATCCGCTCAAGGGCTTGGGCGAAGAGGTCGATGATCGACTGGGCCTCGGCTGAGCCCTGGGCCAAGAGCACCTCGAAGGTGAAGGGGCGTCCGTCCGGGCCGACCATCGCGCCATCCTTTACGGTGAAACCGGCCTCTTCCATCAGCCCGATGGCGCGGCGGATATTCGCGCGGTTGCGCACCGAGCCGTCCGAGACGGGCAGCTCGTAGCCTTCAAGCGCGCCGGGCAGCAATTCGTCCGCGTAAGGCGCGAGCATCTCGGCCACGCGGCCCTTGGCGGGTCCGGGCTCCATCCCGAGGAAGGAATTGGAGAAATACGAGGTGATCCGCTCCTGCCGACCGCCGGTCATGGCATCGTTGATATATTCGAAGTTGAAGGCATGCAGCATCGCCGCGCGCACGCGCCAGTCTTCAAAGGCCGGTTTGCGGCTGTTCATCACGAAGCCGATCATGCCCGAAGGGCGTTCATGCGGGATCTCGGATTTCACCAGATCGCCGTTCCGAACGGCGGGAA
>CAZTEV010000074.1:0-11284 GCA_964612785.1 uncultured Roseivivax sp.
CCTGCAAGATATATGACGCGGCGACGTGATCTATCAGCTCGGCGCGTCTTTTGCGTGACGTATCGGCCTCCAGCAGCGCGCGCTCGGCGGCCACGGTGGACAGCCGTTCGTCCCAGAAGGTCATGGGCCCGTCCCAGAGGCCCGCGAGGTTGCGCGCGAAGGCGCGGGTCTTCTGGCAGCGGGGGCCTTCGGTGCCGTCCATGTTGCGCGGCAGGCCAAGAACGATGCCACCGATCTCGCGCTTGGTCAGGATCGCGATCAGGGCCTCCGCATCGAGGGTGAATTTGCGCCTGCGGATCGTCTCGAGCGGGGTGGCGACGGTCAGCAGCCGGTCGGAGACCGCGACACCGATGGTCTTGTCGCCCAGATCGAGGCCCGCGAGCGCGCGCATCGGCGGCAGGGCCGCCACCGCCTCCTCGAAACTGTCATGGATCATTCCGCGACGCCCGCATTCGCGGCACCCTGGCGCACGATTTCCAGCGCGGCCTCGTTGCCGAGGAAGACCTCCTGCGCGTTATTCCAAATCGCGCGCGCCTGATCTTCATCGCCCAGAACGCCGTAAGCGGTGATGAGGCGGGCCCATTCCTCGGGCGTGCCGCCCTGGCGCGACAGCCGGTCCGACAGGCGCGCGACCATGCCGGCGATCATCGCCTGCTGGTCCTCGGCGCTCATCTCGCCCGCAGCGTCCATGTCTTCGGCGCTGGGGCCGGGCAGGGCGGTCTCGGGCAGCGCGCCGGCCTCGGGCAGGGGCGGGGTATAGTCGGTGACACCGGCACGCCAGGCCATCTCCTCGATCTGGCCTGCAATCGGCGGCACCCAGGGATCGTCTGCGTTCGAGCGCCGCAACAGACCGTCCCAGATCCGGAAGGCGCGGTCCGGACGCCCGGTCTGCGCGAAGCTGAGCCCCGCGTAATAAGTGGCAACGCCGTTTTGCGGATCACGGGCGAGGCCCGCCTGAAGCGCGCGCTCGGCCTCGGGCGAGACATAGCCGCCCGCGGCGAGGATCATCATGTCGGCCAGATCGACGTAATCCTTGCCCGTCGCCGCATCGCCCTTGAGCGCGATGATCCGTTCCTGCGCCTGATAGGCCGCTTTGTAATTGCCAAGTGCTGCCTCGGACCGGGCGAGCAGCTCGAAGCCCTGCAGATCGTCCTGCCGCTCTGCCACGGCCTTGCGCAGCCGTTCGACCAGTTCGAGATATTGCGGCTCCGGCGGCTCCGCAGGGGCGGTGGCGGGCACCTGCGCCTCGGCGGTCTCCTGGTCGGGCCGGGTCTCGCGCGCGGTCTCGGCCTGGGCGATGCGCTGCGACAGGCCCAGATCGCCATAGCCCGGCGCGCCGAGGCTCGCGTAAAGGTAAAGGCTCGTGCCGAGCAGGAAGGCCGCAACCAGCGCTGAGACCGCAAGGTTCAGCTGTCTGGGCGCCGCGCCGTCACCTCCTGCGGATTTCGCCGCCGCATCGGCCGCAAGCAGGCGGCGCGAGATCTCGGTGCGCACGCGGTCGGCTTCGTCGGGCCCGATCACGCCGCGGTCGAGGTCACGCTCGACCTCGCGCAGCTGGTCCCGGTAGACGCTGATATCGGAGGCTTCTGCGGCCTCGGCCTCGCGGCGCTGACGCAGAAGCGCCAGGCCGATCAAGGCGGCCACACCCAGCGTCATCGCGACGCTTACGATCCAGAAGGCGATCATAGCTGTTCCCGTTCTTCCCTTGCCGCTGACATATCGCCCCGAGGACGGGATCAAAAGTCAAAACCACGCCAGCGGCCGCTTGCATGACAGGTGCGAAATGGATGACCTCGGGGGAACATCGCGTCTGGGCGTAACGTTGTTATAGTGAAAAGGCTCTGCGGGCGACTTGACCGCAAAGCCTTGTCGGCGCACCTACGGCGCTATGTCGCAGATTAAACGCAAACCAGAGAGGACCGTCATGGCTTTCGAACTTCCCGATCTTCCCTATCCCCACGACGCACTGGCCTCCAAGGGCATGTCGCAGGAAACGCTCGAGTTTCACCACGACATCCACCACAAGGCCTATGTCGACAACGGCAACAAGGCGATTGCCGGCACCGAGTGGGAAGGCAAATCCGTCGAAGAGATCATCAAGGGCACCTACGATCCCAAGGCGGTTGCGCAAAACGGCATCTTCAACAACGCCTCGCAGTTCTGGAACCACAACCAGTTCTGGGAAATGATGACGCCCGACACCGTCGCCATGCCGTCCGAGCTTGAAGCGGCGATCACCGAAAGCTTCGGCTCGGTCGACAAGTTCAAGGAAGACTTCGCCGCCGCAGGCGCGGGCCAGTTCGGCTCGGGCTGGGCGTGGCTCGTCAAGGATACGGATGGCGGGCTGAAGGTCACCAAGACCGAGAACGGCGTGAACCCGCTCTGCTTCGACCAGACCGCGCTTCTGGGCGTCGATGTGTGGGAGCATTCCTACTACATCGACTTCCGCAACAAGCGCCCGGCCTACCTGACGAACTTCCTCGACAATCTCGTCAACTGGGAGAACGTCGCGGAGCGTCTGTCGAAGGCCTGATCGCCTGACCAACGTCCTGTAAGGCACTGAAATATCACAAGCGCTCCGGTCAGTTCCGGGGCGCTTTTCTGTTGCGGAAGGGCGCATCTGCCGCAGCGGTGCAGGAACAACCAAGGCCCGCACACGTTGATGTATTGCAATTACATCAAATCAGGAGGCGAGCATGGCAGAGCGCATCAAGTCGAAGGATGGCACCCGCGAGACGGAAGAAATCCTGGGCGAAAAGCCCGAGGAAATGGACAAGGCGCCAAGTCAGGGCGGCCGCAGCGACGGCGAGATCGCCCGCAAGGTGGGCACCCGCGATGAGCAGAAGGCGGTGGACGAGACATCGAACGGTCGCACCGCCCCGAAAGCCCAGGATCAGGACGGAAGCGGCGACAAGGAGAAGGTGTGATGGCCAAGATCGAAACCGGCACCTGGGTGCTTCTGGCCGATGGCGAGAAGGCGCTGTTTCTCCGCAACGACGTGGATGCCGAAAACCCGGATCTGAACGTCGTCCGGCTGGAAGAACAGGACAACCCGTCCGATCTGGAGCAATCGGCCAATCGCCCCGGCCGGATGGACGATGGCGGGCCGGGTCAGCGGTCCGCGCTTGACGACACCGACTGGCACGAACTTGCGAAAGATCGGTTCGCGCATGATCTGTCGGACATCCTCTACAAACAGGCGCATAAGGGTCTGTTCCAGAAGATCGTGCTCGTGGCTCCGCCCGGTGTGCTGGGCGAATTGCGCGATACGCTGCACGACGAGGTCCGCGCCAAGGTGGTCGCGGAAGTCGACAAGACACTGACCAATCACCCTCTGGACGAGGTCGAGACACTGCTTCGCGACACGCTGGCCCGGATGTGACGCGCACCGCCGATCACTGAGGAAAGGCCCGGATATTTCGTTGCATATCCGGGCCTTTGTTGCGTCTGATGCGCCCGTCTGGCAGAGCCTAGGGGCTGAGATACAGGATGGATTGACGGATCATGAACGCGCATCGGGCAGGCGTCATCTCAATGGTTCTGTGTTGCGCGTTCTGGGGATTGTCGCCGCTCTATTACAAATTGCTGTCAGACGTCCCGACGCTCGAGGTGCTGGCACATCGCACCTTCTGGGCGCTGGTCTTCTTTCTGATCTATCTCGGGGCGCAAGGACGGCTACGGACCTTGTTCGCGGGTCTGCGCGATCCGCGCACCTTCATCGCCATGGCCTTTGCCGCGGCCGTCATCGGGGTGAACTGGTTCCTGTTCATCCTCGCGGTTCAGACCGGCCGCACGACCGAGGCGAGCCTTGCCTATTACATCTTTCCGCTCGTGGCGGTGGTCTTCGGCATGGCGGTCTTTGGCGAAAAGCTGGGGCGCTGGCAGGGTGCCGCCGTGGCGCTTGCCGCGCTTGCGGTGGGGATCCTGACCCTGCGGCTTGGCCATCCGCCCTGGTATGCGCTGACCATCGCCGTGTCCTTCGGCCTCTACGGTGTCGCGAAGAAACGGGTGCGGCTGGGCCCCGTCATGTCGGTTGCGGGCGAGGTGCTGCTGGTGCTGCCCTTGTCGGCGGGCTGGCTCTTCAAGCTGCATGTCATCGACGGAGTGGGCGTGTTCGGGCAGGACTGGAGGATCAGCGCGCTGCTGCTGGTGTCGGGGCCGTTGACCTCGGTGCCGCTGATCCTTTTCAGCTATGCTTCGCAGCGGGTCTCCATGGCGACGCTCGGGCTCATCCAATACTTGAACCCCACGCTGCAATTCATTGTGGCAGTTGCCATTTTTCGCGAACCCTTCGGCCCCGCGCACGCAGTCGCCTTCGCGCTGATCTGGACCGCACTCGCGATCTATTCGACGGCGGTCTACCGCGCCGACAGGACGCGCCGCAGGGCCGAGATCGCGCCACCCACATCATCCGCGACGTGAACCGCCGCGCGGGTCTCCGCGCCCGCGAAACCCTCTTCGACGACATGGTTCAGAAGTTGGATGAGCTTGCCCCAATAGCCTTCTGAATTCACGAGAATAATGGGTTTTCCGTGCAGGCCCAGTTGGCGCCAGGTCAGCACCTCGAAGAACTCGTCAAGCGTGCCCGCGCCGCCCGGCAGCACGACGATGGCATCGGCATTCATCACCATGACCTTCTTGCGCTCGTGCATGGTCTCGGTGACGACGAAGCGGGTCAGGTCGCGCTTGCCGACCTCCCATTTCACCAGATGATCGGGAATGACCCCGAACGTGTCCGCGCCTGCCGATTGCGCAGCGCGCGCCACGCGGCCCATCAGCCCCACATCGCCCGCGCCATAGACCAGTCGCCAGCCTTCCGCGCCGATGGCCGTGCCCAACGCCTCGGCGGCTTCCGCATAGGCAGGCCGTGCCCCGTCCCGGGCACCACAATAGACGCAGATTGAGGCCTGTTGCATGAACGCACTCCGGGGTTTGCAAGGCTTTTGACCGTGCATAGCGGCGTTGATATACAGTCGCAACTGCGCCGACCGCTCCCGGTTGGCCGTTCGATGGGGATGCGAACGAACATGGAAAAGCGAAGCGTCCTGGGCGGGGGCGGTGGCGGTGGCGTCATCGTGGGGATCACCGTGGCGCTTGTGGTCGTGCTGGGCGGGCTCTACGCAACCGGGCAGCTGTCTCCTGTCGGGACAGGCGGGGATAGCGCGGTTGTGACGGGGGCTGTGCCGCAGGCTGAGCCGCAGGTCGCGGAACAACCGGTGTCTCAGGGCGAAGAAGCCGCGAATGCGCCTGCGCCCGCCGAGACCGTGGACACTGAGGCGTCCAAGGCGGAGGCCGACGCCGTGGCCGCGCCCCCTCCGCCAGAGCCGGAAACCGCACAGGCCGAGCCAGCGCAGACCGATCCCGAAGCGTCAGAGACCGTACCCTCGGGCCCGGTTGTGGAGGCGGAAGAGCCCGCTGTGACCGCCGCATCCGGGACAGACGCGCCTGCGCCAACCTCGCCGCCCAGTATCGACATCGTCCGGGTCGACCCGGATGGCAGCGCCGTCATTGCGGGCCGGGCCGATCCGGGCATGGCGGTGTCCGTTCTGCTGGATGACGTGAGCATCGCCACTCAGGAGGCTGATCCGGATGGAAATTTCGTTTTTCTGCTTGATATCGGCGCGAGCGCGGAGGCCCGCGTTCTGACCGTTCGGGCGGACGGTGATGATGGCCCTTTGACGGCCGAGGCGGATGTGATCCTGACACCGCAAGCGCCCATCGCCATGGCCGAAGCCGCACCCGTGGCACAGGCGGAGGCACCCGTCGCAGCGACCGAGGCGACACCGCCACCCGTGCAGGTCGACGCGACCGATGCACAATTGCCCGAGGCCAGCGATGCGCCCGCAGCGGTGGCTGATACGACCGAAGCTTCACTCCCGGTTGCGGAAGGCCAGCCTGCAGCACCTCAGCCTGAGGAGACCGAAATCCAGATCGCGGACGGCGCCTCGGAGGCACCGGAGGAGAATAGTGCAGTCACCGAACCGCAGGTCGCGGAGGCCGCGTCGGATCCGGTGACCGATAGCCCGACACCGCCCGCAACTTCTTCAGCGCCTGCAGCCGAGGCCATGCCCGAACCGGAGGTGACCATCACCGCGCAGGCCGCGCCCACGGCGCCCCAAGCGGTCCTGGTCTCGCGTCCCGGGGGCATCGAGGTGATCCAGCCCAGCCGCGCCGCGGCAGAGGCGCCTGAGGGAGATTTCGTCGCGCTCGACAGCATTTCCTACGATGCGGGCGGACAGGTGCTATTGACCGGACGGGCCAGCCCCAATGGCCGGTTGCGCGTTTATCTCGATAATGACGAGGTTGTGCTGACCGATGTGGGCGATGACGGGCGCTGGCAGACCAATCTGCGCGATACCGATGCGGGGATCTACACGCTGAGGCTCGACCGGGTGAACGCGGCGGGTCAGGTCATCGCGCGGATCGAGAGCCCGTTCCAGCGCGAAAGCCGTGCCGCGCTCGATGCGGCCAGCGAAGGGACGGATGCGCCGGTCTATGCCGTCACCGTCCAGCCCGGGAACACCCTTTGGGGCATATCGCGCGCGCGGTACGGTGAGGGCCCGCTTTACGTGAAGGTTTTCGAGGCCAATCGCGATCAGATCCGCGATCCGGACCTGATCTATCCCGGTCAGGTCTTCGCGCTGCCCGAATAGGGGCTAACGCGGCAGGCGGTCATCCTCGCCCTCGGCGGTGTTGGCAAGCCAGTCGCGAAAGGCCTTCAGCGCGGGCGTGACCGGGCGATCCGTGGGCCAGGCCAGATGATAGGCGCCCAGCGTCGCGGGCGGGGCCTCGGTCGCACGGATGAGCGGGCCGCGGGCCAGATCCTCTTCGATCAGGTAATCGGGCAGAAGCGCCACGCCGAGCCCGTGCAGCGCGGCCTCGTGGATGGTGGTGAACTGGTCGAAACTGGTGCCGGGCAGGGCGCCCTGGCTGACCCCTTGCGCGGCAAACCAGTCTTCCCAGGCGGTGGGGCGCGTGTCGATATGCAGAAGCGGAAGCTTGGCGAGCTTGGCCAGCGCCACCGGCCCCTTGGGCAGGAGCGACGGGGCGGCCACCGGCAGGACCCGTTCAGGGCGCAGGAAAAGACGCTCTGTGCCGGGCCGCGCGGCGGCGCCGAACTCGATCGCCGCATCGAAGCTTTCGGCCGCGAAATCGGGCGGACGCAGGCGCGTGGTGAAGGAGATCGTCACCTCCGGATGGCGCCGGGTGAAATCGGGCAGGCGGGGCACCAGCCAGCGCATCCCGAACGAGGGCAGGATCGACAGCGACAGCGCACCCGCCTTGGACGGCATCCTGAGCGCGAGCGAGGCCTGCGCGATCCGCTTCAGGGCGGCACGCACCTCGGCGGCGTAATCCTGCGCCTCGGGCGTCAGCGACAGCGCGCGCCCTTCGCGGTTCACCAGCGTCAGGCCCAGCTGTTCTTCCAGCGTCTTGATCTGACGGGAGATGGCGCTCTGGCTCAGGTCGAGCTCGCGCGCAACGGCAGACGCCGTGCCCAGCCGGTCGAGCGCCTCGAGCGCCCGCAGCGCGGTCAATGGCGGCAGAAGGCGCCGCGACAGGGGGGATACTTGCGTCTCGTGCATGGGTTCTTGCGGTAATGTCGCTTTGTCTTGCCGCCTGCGCAAGGTATCTCTGCGCCAACCCGAATTCAGGAGGACCCGCAATGAAAGACCTCAGCGAGACACCGGAACTCAAGGCCAAGGACGCCCCGAACCTCGGCAGCTTCGATTGGCAGGATGCCTTCCGCCTGAGCGACCAGCTCGAGGAAGATGAACGCATGATCGCCGAAAGCGCCCGCGCCTACGCGCAGGAGAAGCTGCAGACGCGGGTCATCAAGGCCTATGAGGATGAGACCGTCGAGCCGGAGATCTTCCGCGAGATGGGCGAGATGGGCCTTCTGGGCACCACGATCCCCGAGGAATATGGCGGGCTTGGCGCGGGCTATGTCTCGTACGGTCTGGTCGCGCGCGAGATCGAGCGCGTCGATTCGGGCTACCGGTCGATGATGTCGGTGCAATCCTCGCTCGTGATGTATCCGATCTACGCCTATGGCACCGAGGCGCAGCGGCAGAAATACCTGCCGAAGCTGGCCTCGGGCGAATGGATCGGCTGTTTCGGCCTGACCGAGCCCGACGCCGGCTCGGACCCCGCCGGCATGAAGACCCGCGCCGAGAAGATCGACGGCGGCTACAAGATCACCGGCTCGAAGATGTGGATTTCCAATTCGCCCATCGCCGATGTCTTCGTGGTCTGGGCCAAGTCCGAAGCGCATGGCGGCAAGATCCGCGGCTTCGTGCTGGAAAAGGGCATGAAGGGCCTGTCCGCCCCGAAGGTCGGCAACAAGCTGAGCCTGCGCGCCTCGGTCACGGGCGAGATCGTGATGGAGGGCGTGGAAGTGGGCGAAGACGCGCTTCTGCCCAATGTCGAGGGGCTGAAAGGCCCGTTCGGCTGTCTCAACCGTGCGCGCTACGGCATCGCCTGGGGCGTTATGGGTTCGGCAGAGTTCTGCTGGCACGCGGCGCGGCAATACGGGCTCGACCGCAAGCAATTCGGCAAGCCCATCGCGCAGACGCAGCTGTTCCAGAAGAAGCTCGCGGACATGCAGACCGAGATTTCGCTGGGCCTTCAGGCCGCGTTGCGGGTCGGTCGCCTGATGGACGAGGCCAATGGCGCGCCCGAGATGATCTCGATCATCAAGCGCAACAATTGCGGCAAGGCGCTCGATATTGCGCGGATGGCGCGGGACATGCATGGCGGCAACGGCATCTCGGCGGAGTTCCAGGTGATCCGGCACATGGTGAACCTCGAGACGGTGAACACCTATGAGGGCACCCATGACGTGCACGCGCTGATCCTGGGCCGCGCGCAGACCGGCCTGCAGGCCTTCTTCTGAGGCCCAGCTTTTCGAGCCCTTGCGGCCTCTCATCGCGGGGGCCAAGGTGTCAGGGCGCGGGGGATCCCTCGCGCCCTTTTTCTATGGATCGGGGACAGGCCGGATATGGACGCAGCGACGCGGGTGCATGAGCAATTTCTCGAGCGGGTGCGCGGGGGCGATCTGCCGGAGGTGGCCCAGTCCGATCTGGCCGGGGCCGGGCTCGATCTGGACGGGCTTCTGGAGCTATGGCGCGCGCAGCTTGTCTCGCGGCACATGGACCGGGCCGGGCGGTGGCTGCAGGCGCAGGGGCAGGGGTTCTACACGATCGGCTCTTCGGGGCATGAGGGCATGGCGGGTGTCGCAGGCGCGCTGCGCATCGAGGATCCGGCCTTTCTGCATTACCGCGACGGCGCCTTTCAGACCGCGCGGTCCGCGCAGGCAGGCGTCGACGCGATGCGCGACATGGCGCTGTCCTTCGCAGCCTCCAGCGAGGATCCAATCTCGGGCGGACGGCACAAGGTTCTGGGCTCGAAGCAGCTGAACATCCCGCCGCAAACCTCGACAATCGCGTCACATTTGCCGAAAGCGGTCGGCGCGGCATTCGCCCTCGGCCTCAACAAGCGGCGGGGGGCTGCAGAGGACCGGCTGGTGCTGTGCTCCTTCGGGGATGCCTCGCTCAATCACTCCACGGCCCAAGGCGCGCTCAACTGCGCGGGCTGGACGGCCTGGCAGGGCGCGCCGCTGCCGTTGATGTTCGTCTGCGAGGATAACGGGATCGGCATTTCCGTGGCCTCGCCCACAGGCTGGGTCGACGCGGTGCTGCGCGCGCGTCCGGGCCTGTCCTACAGCGCCGTCGATGGCTGCGACGTGGTCGCGACCTACCGCGTGGCGCGCGATCTGGCAGACGAGATCCGGCGTACCCGCAGGCCCGCGCTTCTGCATCTCAAATGCGTGCGGCTTTACGGCCATGCCGGGGCCGACGTGGAAAGTGCCTATCGCCCCGAAGCCGAAATCGCCGCGAACGAGGCGCGCGATCCGCTTCTGTTCACCGCGCGCCACCTTCTTCATGCAGGACTTGAAGAACGCGATATTCTCACGTCTTACGAAGAGGTTGCGGCGCGTTGCTTCAGTGCAGCGGAGCAAGCCATGACGCGGCCGCGCCTGTCGGATGCCGCGCAGGTCAAGGCCGCACTGATCCCGCCGCGCCGGGACGCACCGCGCCTCAACACCCCCTCGCCGGAAACCCGCGAGGCGGCCTTCGGGCCCTCCGATCTGCGCGCGATGGGCCAGCCACAGCCCATGAACAAGCTGATCAATCTGGGCCTGTCGGACCTGATGCTGTCCCATCCCGAGATCGTCATGGCGGGCGAGGATGTGGGCCGGAAAGGCGGGGTTTACGGCATCACCAAGGGGCTGCAGGCGCGCTTCGGACAGATGCGGGTGATGGATACGCTGCTCGACGAGCAATCCATTCTGGGCCTCGCCATCGGCCTCGCGCAGCAGGGCTATCTGCCCATGCCCGAGATCCAGTTCCTGGCCTATCTGCACAATGCCGAGGACCAGATCCGTGGCGAGGCGGCGACGCTTCCATTCTTCTCGAACGGCCAATATGCCAATCCGATGGTGCTGCGCATTGCGGGTCTTGGGTATCAGAAAGGCTTCGGCGGGCATTTCCACAATGACAACTCGCTTGCGGTGCTGCGCGACATTCCGGGCATTATCCTGGGCTGTCCGTCCGATGGCGCCGAGGCCGTGCGCATGTATCGCGAGGCGGTGCGGCTCGCGCGGGAGGAGAACCTCGTCGTCGTGATGATCGAACCCATCGCGCTGTATCCCATGCGCGATCTGCTGGAGCCCGGCGATGGCGGCTGGATGCGGACCTATCCGGAGGCGCAGGAGACTGCACCGCTGTCGCAGCCACGGACGTTGGGGCAGGGCACGGATCTGGCCATCGTGACCTATGGCAACGGCGTGTACCTGTCCGAACAGGCCCGGCACGATCTGGAGGCACAGGGCGTGAGCGCGCGCATCGTCGATCTGCGCTGGCTGGCGCCGCTCGACGCGGAGGCGATCCTCGGCGCGACCGCCTCCTGCGACAAGATCCTGATCGTCGATGAATGTCGCCGGACCGGATCGCAATCCGAGGCGCTGATGACGCTGTTCGCGGAAGCCGGGCGGACGGGTGTGGCGCGGATCACGGCCGAGGATTGTTTCATCGCGACGGGTCCGGCCTATGCGGCAACGCTGCCGTCGCGGGAGGGGATCGTGGCCGCGGCCACGGAGTTGATGGCGCGCCGGTGATCGAACCGGCCGGATCAAGGTCTAATAGAAATCTTATAATCAGTATTATGTAAATTAAAGTTATGAAGGACGCCTCGGAAAGCCCTGTTTTCCTTCCGTATCCGCGAC
>CAZTEV010000075.1:0-8137 GCA_964612785.1 uncultured Roseivivax sp.
TTTGCCGCAGGCCTCGCCGATGCCGACAAGATCTTCTACTCGGCGGCAAGCGCCGTCGGCCGCCCGGTCGTCTATCTGGGCGCCAAGACCGGCCGCGACGGCGTCGGTGGCGCCACCATGGCCTCGGCCGAATTCGACGAATCGATCGAAGAAAAGCGCCCCACCGTGCAGGTGGGTGATCCCTTCACCGAAAAGCGGCTGATGGAGGCTACGCTCGAGCTGATGCAAACGGGCGCCGTCGTGTCGATTCAGGATATGGGCGCTGCGGGCCTGACCTGCTCGGCGGTCGAGATGGGCGACAAGGGCGATCTGGGCGTGCGGCTGGATCTTGAGAAGGTGCCCTGCCGGGAGAGCGGCATGACCGCCTACGAGATGATGCTGTCGGAAAGCCAGGAGCGCATGCTCATGGTTCTGGACCCTAAGAAGGAAGACGCTGCCCGCGCGGTCTTCGAGAAATGGGACCTCGACTTCGCCATCGTGGGCGAGACGATCCCCGAGGATCGTTTTCTCATCGTGCATCATGGCGAGGTGAAGGCCGATCTGCCGCTGAAGGCGCTCTCGGGCAATGCGCCGGAATACGACCGCCCCTGGGTGCCGACGCCCGCCGCAGCGCCCCTGGACGACGTGCCGCAGATCGATCCCGTGGACGGGCTGCGCGCGCTTCTGCGCTGCCCCAATTACAGCGCGAAGGGCTGGCTTTACGAACAATATGACAGCCAGGTCATGGCCGACACGGTTGCGGGTCCGGGCTATGGCGCGGGCGTGATCCGGGTGCATGGCACCGACAAGAAGCTGGCCTTCACCTCTGACGTGACCCCGCGCTACGTCGCCGCCAACCCCGAAGAGGGCGGCAAGCAGGCGGTGGCCGAGGCCTATCGCAACCTCTGTGCCGTGGGGGCCACGCCGCTTGCCACGACCGACAACCTGAATTTCGGCAACCCCGAAAAGCCCGAGATCATGGGGCAGTTCGTGGGCGCGATCAAAGGCATCGGGGCGGCATGTACGGCGCTCGACATGCCCATCGTGTCGGGCAACGTGTCGCTTTACAACGAAACCGACGGGACCGGCATCCTGCCCACCCCCACGATCGGCGCGGTGGGCCTGATCGCTGCGGATGAGGCGCCGATCCTCGGCACTGCGCGCGACGGCCACGTTCTGCTGATGGTCGGCGCCGCTGAAGGCCATCTGGGCCAATCCGCGCTTCTGGCCGAGGTGTTCAACCGCACCGACGGCGATGCGCCCGCGGTCGATCTGGAGGCCGAGCGGCGCAATGGCGCCTTCATCCGCGCCCAGCGCGATCATATCCGTGCCTGTCAGGACATCTCGGACGGGGGGCTTGCCTATGCGGCCTTCACCATGGCCGAAGCGGCAGGGGTCGGCGTCGTGCTGGAGGATGCGGACACGCCTGCTCTCTTCGGCGAAGATCAGGGTCGCTACCTGATCGCCTGCAATTTCGACACCGCAGAATGGCTGATGGCCGAGGCCGCGAAGGCCGATGTGCCGATCCGCAGCGTCGGCAAGTTCAAAGGCGATACGGTGCGCATGGGCGGCTCCGAGGCCCCGCTGTCGGAGCTGTCGGCGCTCTATCGCGGCGCTTTCGCGGAGGTCTTCGCCTAATCCTGCTGCCGCATCTCGCGCTGGCGCATCGGCATGGCATCGATCGTCGCGAAGAGACTGTCCATGGTCACGGGCGCGCCTTCGCGGCGCTTGATGCCGCCATCCTTGCCGATCAGCACCAGGCTGAAGGCGCCTTGGGCCAGCCGCTGCCCCAGCGGGCCGCGCGCGCCCGGATCGGTGTCGGTGAAGACCACCATATCGCGCTCTGAAAGCCCACCCCGCGCCGCCTGAAGGCGCGCCAGCTGATCGCGATAGGCGGCATTCTCGCCGTTATCGGCCAGCACCACCACGACCCGCGCCTGCCAGCGCAGATCGGCGAAATCGCCGCGCGCGGCCTCCAGCGGATGAAACTCCGCCGCCGCCGCGCCGCTGCCCAGCGCTGCGGCCATGAACACCACCTCCGCCAGGTCCTTGCGTCCGATCATCGTGCCCTCCTTCCGGCCCCTCGGCTTCGCAGCCCCGCCTCGGGCGCGCCCGCCGCCATACCGGGATCTGTCCTGCTGTTTCACCTTTCCAGATAAACGCAATCCCACAGCTGCCAAGCGGTGCACCGCACACCAGGACGCGGCCCGGCCGCAAAAAGGCCCCGGACATGATCCGGGGCCTCTCGTTGCCTCAAGCCATATCCTTACCGCGATGCCTGCAGAAGCGGCGTGATCCGGCGCACGGCGGCGCGGCGATTGGCGCGTTCGCCCTCCTGGGTCGCCACCAGAAGATCGCTTTCGCCGTAGCCCTGGATCACCATGTTCTCCGGCGGCACGTCGAAATATTCGGTCAGCGCCAGCGCCACCGATTCCGCGCGGCGGTCCGACAGGGCGAGGTTGTAGCTCGCGCTGCCCACCGCATCGGTATGGCCTTCGATCAGGAAGACCTCCGAGGGGTTCCGGTCGATCACCTCGCGGATCGCGCGACCGAGCGCGGACAGCTCCTCGGCCTCTTCGGCGCGGATCACCGCCGAGCCGGTCTCGAAATTGACCGTATCCACGTTGATCTGCGGCATCAGCTTGCGCACCTGATCGATGTTGCGGATCTGGTTGAGCGAGAAGGTCCGCCCGACCTCTTCGCCATTGGCCCGCGCCAGCGCCGCGGCCAGATCCTCGGTCTCCGTCGTGTCACGGAAGTTCATCACCCGGTCGTCCCGCATCTCCGGCAGGGTCGAGACATCCACGGCCTCGGCACTCTGCGTGTCATCGAACAGCACATAGACCTCGCCCGAGGGCAGCGTGCGCGTGCGGCGCAGCACGCGGCCATCGGCGGCGCGGATCGTCTCGATCTCGGAGCCGTCCTCGCGCACGACCACGCTGCGGGTGGAGCCATCCTCGAAGCGGTAGGTGGTCACGTTGCTGCCCGGCTGGCGCAGAAGCGCGTCGTCGTTGCGCAGGACGCGGTACTGCCCGTCACGCTCGACCACGATCCGGTCGCCGGTATTCGAGACGACCTGCTCGTTCGGACGCAACAGATCGCCCACGGCCAGCGCGCCCAGACCCAGAAGGGCCGCGCCCGCGCCGCGCAGGATCTCTTCCTGACGGTCGTTGTCGTCATCGTCGTCATCGCTTTCGGTGCGGGCGGCTTCGGCATTGGCGGCCCCGTCGGCAACGGAGGTCTCGAATTCCTCGCTCGACGAGCGTGCGGTCTCCTCGGTCACGGTTTCCTCGACCACTTCGGCCTCGGGGGCCTCATCGCCCTCCGAGGCGGCAGCCGCCGCGGCGGCACTGGCTGCGGCGTCATCCTCGGCGATGGCATCGGCCTGGGCCTGCGGATCGACCTCGGGCAGTTCGGTGTTTTCGCTGGTCTCCGCAAAGTCCGCGCTCTCGGCTTCCGTGTCGGCCTGCGTCTCGGCATCGACAGACGCATCCGCCTCCGCCGCTGGTGCGGCCTCCGGCGCCTCTGTGGCCTCATTGGTCTGCGCCTCGGTCTCGGCCTCCGCGCTGCCCTCGGACGTGGCTGCGTCGCCCTCGGTCTGGGCTTGCATGGCTGCATCGAGCTCGGTCTCAGCGTCGACTTCGGTCTCCGCCTCGGCTGCCGGAGCGGACGCGTCCTCCTCCGCAGGCGGAGTCGCCGTTTCGGCGGTGGTATCCGCCTCGATCTCGGTCACGGGCTCTTCGGCCGCGCTGCCCGGTGCGGGCTCGGTCTGAGCTGCCTCAGGGGCGGCTTCTTCTGCGGGCGCGGCATCAGCGGCCGTATCCTCTGCCGCCTCGGGTGCGGCTTCCTCCGCGGGTGCGGCGTCAGCGGCGGTATCCTCTGCCGCCTCGGGGGCCGGGGTCTCCTGCGCGGTCTCCGCGGCAGGGTCCGCAGGTTCGGCGGTCTCGGCAGGCTCCGCGCCCTCAACCGCGCTATCCTCAGGCGGGGCCTCATCGCCCATCGCCGCCTCAAGCTCGGCGATCAGCGCGTCAAGCTCGGCCACGCGGTCGGCATCGCCCGCGGCTTCGGCCTCGGCCCGTTCGGTGATCGCGATCTCGAGCGCCGCTTCGGGCGCGAGATTGCCCAGATCGAGCGCGTCCTGCGCCAAGGCCGGGTTCGCGAGGCTCACGACCAGCGCCAGCGCGGTCGTCGTTTTCAGAATTCCGTTTCTCATGTCGTCCTCCTTAGGGTGACGAAGCCCGATCGACGGACCGGGCCGAAGCCATATTGGCGACGGGCTGATAACGCATGCGACGGTATCCGGGGTTCCCGGATTGCAGGGCATGAGCGGAATATCGCGGGCGCCGGAGATGCGACTGGCGGAACTTCGCGGGCCCCTCAGCCCTCGGACATGGCCCGCATCAGCCGGTCCTTTTCGCCCGGATCGTCCGGTTTGGAGATGGCGAGCGCCAGCTCCTCGAGCGTCTGGATCGAATGGCCCGCGCGGAAGCTGTCCACATGGGGCAGCATCGCGCGGATGCCGCGCGCCTTGGGCGCGAATCCATCCCAGCGCAGAAGCGGATTGAGCCAGATGAGCCGCCGCGCGGACAGGTGCAGCCGCTCCATTTCGCGGGCAAGCCCTTCCTCGGGGTCGCGGTCGAGCCCGTCGGTGATCAACAACACCACCGCGCCCTGCCCCATGACCCGCCGCGACCAGTCGCGGTTGAAGGCGTGCAGGCATTGTCCGATCCGGGTGCCGCCTTCCCAATCCTGCGCCTCGGCGCCCGCGGCCTTGAGGGCCTGATCCACATCGCGGGTGCCCAGATGCCGGGTGATGTTCGTCAGCCGCGTGCCGAAGGTGAAGGCGTGGACGCGCGCCCAGCCCGCGCCTTTCTCGTTCGCGACCGCATGGAGGAAATGCAGCACCATCCGGCTGTACTGGCTCATCGAGCCCGAGATATCGCAAAGCACCACGAGGTTCGGCCAGCGCGGGCGCCGCTTTGTTTTCGCAAAGCCCTGGATCTCGCCGCCCTGCCGCATCGCGGCGCGCATGGTGCGGCGCCAATCGGCATGATGTCCGGTCGTGGCGGCCATCTGCCTGCGCGACAGAATGGGCTTCACCGGCAGGCTGAGCTTGGCAAGCATGCGCTTGGCCTCTGCAATCTCGGCATTGGACATCTGTTCGAAATCGAGGCTGCGCAGGCGTTCGCGGTCGGACATGGTCTGCGAGGCGTCGATCTCGATCTGGACGTCCTCTTCGCGCTCCTCCTCCCGCTCGGGCATCTCGGGGGCGAGGCCATCGAGCAGCGATTCCGCCGCGCGTTTCTCGGCGGCCTGGGCCACGCGTTCCTCCTGCACGCCGCGAATGGCCGGGACCATCATCGACATCATGTGTTCGAGGTAGCGTGGATCGCGCCAGTAGAGCCGGAAGATCTGCGCGAAGACCGCCCGATGTTCGGGCCGCGAGACGAAGCAGGCATGCAACGTCCAGAAGAAATCCGACCGTTCGGTGAAGCCCGCCGCCTCCACCGCGCGAATGGCGTCGATCACCCGGCCCGGCCCCACGGGCAGGCCCGCCTTGCGCAGGGCGCGGGCGAAATGGATGACGTTCTGCGCAAGGCGCGGGTTTTCGGGGATCTCGAGGGGGGCGTATTCCATCTCAGCGCGCGGCGATTTCGGGGACGGTCCGGCTCACGCGTTCACCACGCTGGCGCGCGCGTCGTCGAGGATCTTCTTGGCTTCGGAGCCCTGCAGCTTCTGAATATCGTCCTGGTATTTCAGGATCGCGCCCAGCGTGTCCGAGATCACCTCGGGCGAAAGATCGATCACGTCGAGGGCAAGGAGGCATTTCGCCCAGTCGATGGTCTCGGCCACACCCGGCTTCTTGAAGATGTCCTCGGTGCGCAGGCGCTGGACGAAGGCCACCACCTCGCGCGAGAGCGCCTCGGAGAGGCCCGGCGCCTGGGCGGTCAGGATCTCGACCTCGCGGGAAAAGGTCGGGTAATCGACCCAGTGATAGAGGCAGCGGCGCTTGAGAGCATCATGCACCTCGCGGGTACGGTTCGAGGTCAGGATGACGATGGGCGGCTCGGGCGCCTTGATGGTGCCCAACTCGGGGATGGTGACCTGGAAATCCGACAGGGCCTCCAGAAGGAAGGCTTCGAAAGGCTCGTCGGTGCGGTCAAGCTCGTCGATCAGCAGGATCGGCGCGCCATTCTCGTCGGGGCGCATCGCCTCGAGAAGCGGGCGCTCGATCAGGAAATCGGGGCTAAACAGCTCCCGGTTGAGGATGTCGCGGTCGGCATTGCCCTGCGCTTCGGCGGTGCGGATCGCGATCATCTGGGCCGGGAAGTTCCATTCATAAACCGCCGATGCGGCATCGAGCCCTTCGTAACATTGCAGCCGGATCAGTTTGCGCCCGAGACAGGCGGAGAGTGCCTTGGCGATCTCGGTCTTGCCGACACCTGCCTCTCCTTCGAGGAACAGGGGCCGTCCGAGCTTCAGCGACAGGAAGACCACGGTCGCAAGCGCGCGCCCGCAGACATAGCCCGCTTCGCCCAGCATGGTCTGGACCGCGTCGATGGATGAAGGTGTGGTCATGTCGCCTCCCCGCTTGGCTGTCGGGCCAGAGGGCCTTGTGTGGTTCCGGGAATCAATAGCGCATAGGTCGCAGATGGGGAATTTTGGGGCTGTGCTTTGTCACGCTGCCCCGGACGGGATGCGGCGAATTGTTGGTTGAGGTCCCGGCGCAAGGCCGGGACAGGGGTGCGGCGCCCGGGACGCATGCGGTTGAAGCGCCTGCCCGCGGGATGGCGTCGCAACGATGGGGCGTGGGCGCTTTATCCCTGTCACCTCAGTGCGCAGACCGAACCATGCCGGACGTCACCAAAGCGCCAGCCCACCGGGGCGGGCAGGCGCTGGAGCGCGGCGGCCGCCAAGGCAGCCTTGTTCCGCGCTCCGGGCTCCGTGCTCCGTGCCCCGGACCTGATCCGGGGCCTCACCGGTCGAGGTCCCGGCGCGAGGCCGGGACAGGGGTGCGGCAAACCACCCGCCTCACAAACCCCGCGCCCGAGATTGACGCGATTCGCACCCATCGCCTATGTTGAGGCAAAAGAAACGGCCCTGCGTCAGACAGGGGCGGCCGAGCGGGCAAGGATCAGGCGGATGAACGGCAGCGACGAAGGCGCGCGGTCATGCGGATAACCGCGGTGACATGCGTGAAGAACGAGGGCCCGTTCCTGTTGGAATGGGTGGCGTTCCATCGTCTGCTGGGCGTTACGGATTTCCTGTTCTATTCCAACGATTGCACCGACGGGACCGATGCGCTGCTCGATGCGCTTGAGGCGCGCGGCGGCGTCATCCACCTGCCCAACCCCGCCGAGGGGCGCAATTACCAGATGGAGGCGCTCAAGGACGCCGCGCATCAAAGCGTGGTCAAGGCCGCGGACTGGGTCTGGATTGCCGATGTGGACGAGTTCCTGAACATCCATGTGGGCGATCACACGATCCCCGCGCTGATCGAGGCCTGCGGCAATCCCGGTGCGATCTCGCTGACCTTCCAGTTCTTCGCCAATAACGGCGTGCACGATTACGTCGACCGCCCGGTGATCGCGCAATTCACCCGCAGCCACAATCCCGACCTGTGGTGCGGCGAAAGCGCGATCGAGGTCAAATCCCTGGTCCGGCAGGATTTTCCGCTGCAATATTACGGCGCGCACCGGCCCTTCTTTCACAAGCGGGTGGAGACGCATCACTACCCGGCCTGGACCGACGGGTCGGGCCGCCCGGTGCCGCGCAAGTTCCTGATGGCCGACAATCCGCGCCGCATCCGCAAGTTCCCCGCCGCTGGCGCGCGGGATTTCGCGACGCTCAACCATTACGCGCTGCGCTCGCTCGACAGCTATCTGGTGAAGAACGACCGGGGCGATGTGAATCGCGAAAACCGCGCCTTCGACGACACCTATTGGCGCGAACGCAACGATCCCGCCTGGGAGGATCTGTCGATCCGGCGCTATCTGCCCGCACTCGAAGGCGCGCTGGCGGCCCTCAAGGCCGATCCGGAGCTGGGCGCGCTGCACGCGGCCTCGGTCGCGGCGCACAAGGCCAAGCGCGATGCGTTGATGGCCCAGGACGCCTATGCCGAGATGTACGCGCATCTGAAGGCCCTGCCGCCCTATCC
>CAZTEV010000075.1:8237-11144 GCA_964612785.1 uncultured Roseivivax sp.
CTGTTCATGGCTGCAAGCGACCCCGACGCGGTCGATTCCCTGCGCTTCAATCGCGGCTTCACCCTGCCCGAGAAACAGGCCGCCCTGCGCGACGAGGTGGCGTCAGCCCTGCGCGCGGAGGCCGAGCGTGTAGCGCCCGATCTGATGATCCTGTCCTGCCACCAGCTTGGCTCCGCGCTGACAAGCGGCAGCGAACGCGCGCGACTTTTCGAGATGCTGCGCCCGATCTCGGAGGACATCACCGTCCTGGCACAGGTGGATGACCCGGCGCGGATGCTGGCGCGGGCCTATGCGGCGCAGGTGATCGAGGGGCGCGCGGTGCCGCTGAGCCAGGAACTGGCGCTGGTGGACGCGGCCAACTGGTGGGACGCGGCCTTGGCCATCCGGCCCGATCCCGCGCCCGAACAGGGTGTCTTCCCCGAGGTGCAGGGCGCGCCCTACTGGCTTGATCTCAAACGCCTTATCGCGGAATGGGATGCAACGTTCGGGGCGGGCGCGACGCAGCTTTGGGGGCTCGATCCCGATACGCTCTGGTCCGATCAGGCGACAGATGATCTGCGCCGCGCCTTCGGCATCGCGCCCGGCTTCGGCCGGGCCGAGGCGGCAGAGCAGCCCGCACCGCCGCCCGAGGTCTGGCTGACCCGCGCACGAATGTTCAACGACGTGGTGCTGCGGCTCCTGCAAAACCCCGAAACCATTCTGGGCCGCCCTCTCTGGCGCAAGCTTGTCATGGAGATGAAACGTGACGGCGCGCCGATCAACACCGGCGCTTTGTTTAGAATTTCCAATCGCTTTCATGGGGACCTTAAGGCTTTGCATGAGGATTACCCCCTGCTTGGTCACGCGCCCCTGATCCCGCCCGTGCGGTCCGAACCCTGGGTCGAGGCCGATCCGCAGATGGGCTTTCGCGCGACGCAATACCTGATGGCCGCGCGCTGGCGCATCGACCAGGCCGCCAAGGCCGAGCGCGAGGCCAAGGCGGCAGAGCTTGCGCAGCTTCAGATCGGGCTGCCCAGCGGCGCGCCCGTTGTCGCCGCGGTGCCCGAAGACGGGCTGAGCGCCACCGCGAAGGCGGTCATGCCGCCCCTTGCGAAACAGAAGTTCGCGCAGCTTAAAGGCTCGCCCTTCGCGCCGCATAATAAGATTGGCCGCGTCAACGAGGAAGCGCTGGCGGCGGCCTTTCCCGAACGCCCGCCGCGCCATCTGCCCGAGGGGCAGACGGGCCGCGTCATCGTGGGCTGCATGAAGAACGAGGCGCCCTATATCCTGGAATGGGTGGCCTATCACCGGGCCATCGGCGTCGATACTTTCCTCATCTATACAAACGGTTGCGAGGACGGGACGAGCGAGATCCTCGACCGGCTGGATGCGCTGGGGATCGTGCATCACCGCAACAACGACGACTGGAAAGGCAAGTCGCCACAACAGCACGCGCTCAACCAGGCGCTGAAGGAGCCGGTGATCCGGCAGGCGGACTGGATCATCCATATCGACGTGGACGAGTTCATCAACGTGCGCTGCGGAGACGGCACGCTGGATGATTTCTTCGCCCGCGTGCCCGACGCGACCAACGTGGCGATGACCTGGCGGCTGTTCGGGCATTCGGGCGTCACGCGCCTGTCGGATGCCTTCGTGATCGAGCAATTCGACCAATGCGCGCCGCGCTACTGTCCCAAGCCGCACACGGTCTGGGGCTACAAGACGATGTTCCGCAATATCGGCGCCTATCAGAAGATCTCGTGCCATCGGCCGAACAAGCTGGTCGAGGGCGCGGAGGGGCGCGTGCGCTGGGTCAATGGCTCGGGCGAGGACATGACCGGAGAGGCCATCCAGAACGGCTGGCGATCTTCGAAAAAATCCATTGGTTACGATCTGTTGCAGCTCAATCATTATGCGCTGCGCTCGGCCGAGAGTTTCCTCATCAAGCGCCAGCGCGGGCGGGCGCTGCATGTGGATCGCTCGATCGGGTTGAATTACTGGATCCGCATGGACTGGTCGGGCGCGCGGGATATCACGATCAAGCGCAACGTGCCGCGGCTGAGGGCGGAATACGACCGGCTGCTGGCCGATCCGGAGCTGGCCCGACTGCATGCGGCGGGCTGCGACTGGCATCGCGCCAAGGCGGCGGAATTGCATGCCATGCCGGAATTCGAGGAGCTCTATCAGCAGGCGCTGCGCCTCGATCTGACCGAGTTGGAGCGCGTGGCCTATGCGCTGGCGCTCGACATGGAGTCCTGAGATGGATCCCGCCCTTGGCGACATCCTCGTGACACCGGACGGTCTGCGCATCCCGCGTGACCCGGCATTCATCTCGAAATGGATGGAAAAGGTCCTGATCTCAGGAGATTACGAGAAGAAAGAGGCCAAGGCCATCGGGCAGCTTCTGCGCCGGGACGACCGCGTGCTGGAGCTGGGATCGGGCATCGGCTTCATGTCGGCGCTGATGGCCCGGCGCCGTCCCTTAGAGGCCATCGAGACCTATGAGGCCAACCCCCACCTTCTGCCCTTCATCCGCCGCGTGCATGCGCTGAACGACCTGCCGCAGATTGCATCCCACAACGCGATCCTCAGCGCAGGCGGCGGCGAGCCGGTGCCCTTCCATATCCGTCGGGATTTCCGCGCCTCCTCGCTCGAGGCCTCGGACGACCCGGACGGCATCGTGGAGACAGTGATGGTCCCGCAGGTCGACATCGCCGCCGTCACCGCACGGCTGCGCCCGACCTTCCTCGTCTGCGATATCGAGGGGGCCGAGGCCACGCTTCTGCCTGCCGCGGACCTGTCGCATCTGCGCGCCGCGGTGGTGGAACTGCACCCGCAATGGATCGGTCAGACGGGCGTTCAGGCCGTCTTCGACGCCTTCCACAAAGCCGGTCTGACCTATTTCCCAAAGACCAGCCACGCCAAGGT
>CAZTEV010000076.1:0-11038 GCA_964612785.1 uncultured Roseivivax sp.
TGGCCGAGCTTGTCTGCGACGGCGCGCTGGTGGCGACGCCTGCGGGCTCGACCGCCTACAACTATTCCGCCCATGGTCCGATCCTGCCCATCGGCTCGGACGTGCTTGCCCTGACCGCGATGGCCGCATTCCGGCCCCGGCGCTGGCGCGGGGCGCTGCTGCCCAAGACCGCGCATGTGTGTTTCGAGGTGCTGGACCCGGAAAAGCGCCCGGTGATGGCCGAGGCCGACAGCCGGTCGGTGCGCGACGTGGTGCAGGTCGATATCCGCTCCGCGCCGGAAGTGTCGCACCGAGTACTGTTCGATCCGGGCCACGGGCTCGAAGAACGATTGATCCGCGAACAGTTCGTGTGAGGCGCGCGGGCGGGGTGGGTTTTCACCCATCCTACGGTGGGTCGAGGCACAGGCCGCCGCGCCCAAAGGCACGGGCTAAGGCACGGGGCGCGCGGGATCTCGCAAGCGGGCCCGCGCGCTTTCACGACCGGACCATAAATACCTCCGGAGAGCGCGAGAGGCTGGCCTCTCGCCGCGCCGTGCAGGCCTCAATGGCCTGCGCGGTGCGTCTCTATGCGGCTCAGCCTTTCGGGTAGCCCAAGGTTTTCAAAGCGTCCCGCATTTCGTCCACGATGGCCGGATCGTCGATTGTCGCGGGCATGCGGAACTCTTCGCCATCGGCGATATTCGCCATGGTCCGGCGCAGGATCTTGCCCGACCGGGTCTTGGGCAGGCGGTCGACGACCTTGCACAGCTTGAACGCCGCCACCGGGCCGATCTGGTCGCGCACGCGCTTGACGCATTCGGCCTCGATCTCGGCCTCGGGGCGGTTCACGCCCTTGGTCAGGCAGACGAATCCCATGGGCAGCTGCCCCTTGAAATCGTCCGCCACGCCGATCACGGCGCATTCGGCGACATCCGGATGACCCGCCAGCACTTCTTCCATCGCACCCGTGGAGAGCCGGTGCCCCGCCACGTTGATGACGTCGTCCGTGCGCGCCATGATGTAGAGGTACCCCTCCGCGTCGATCCGGCCCGCATCGCCGGTCTCGTAATAGCCCGGGAAATGTGACAGGTAGCTTTTGCGGAAGCGCTCGGGCGCGTTCCAGAGCGTCGGAAGCGTGCCCGGCGGCAGCGGCAGCTTGATCGCGATGGCGCCCAACTCGCCCTCGGGCATCGGATGGCCGTCCTCGCCCAGGATCTGCACGTCATAGCCGGGCATCGGCACGGAGGGACTGCCGATCTTGACGGGCATTTCCTCGATCCCCGCGGGCATGCCCGCGATGGTCCAGCCGGTCTCGGTCTGCCACCAATGATCGTAGATCGGCTTGCCGGTCACGCCCTGCGCCCACTCGATCGTGTCCGGATCGGCGCGTTCGCCCGCGAGGTAGATCGCGCGCAGTCCCGAAATGTCGTGGCCCTTCATCATCTCCGCCTTGGGGTCCTCGCGCTTCACGGCGCGGAAGGCGGTGGGGGCGGTGAAGAAGCTTTTCACGTCATGCTCGGCGATCACGCGCCAGAAGGTCGAGGCGTCTGGCGTGCCCACGGGCTTGCCCTCGAAGAGCACGGTGGTGTTCCCGGCGATGAGCGGCGCGTAGACGATATAGCTGTGGCCGACGACCCAGCCGACATCCGAGGCGGCCCAGAAGACCTCGCCGGGGTTCACGTTGTAGATGTTCTTCATCGTCCAGTTCAGCGCGACGAGGTGCCCCGCCGTCGGGCGCACCACGCCCTTGGGTGCGCCGGTCGTGCCCGAGGTGTAAAGGACATAGACCGGATGATCGCCGCGCACGGGCGTGCAGGGCGCGGCCTCGGCCCCCTCGACGAAGGCGGTCCAGTCGTGATCGCGGCCCGCCACCAGATCGGCGGCCAGTTCCGGGCGCTGGAAGATCACGGTGAAATCGGGCTTGTGCTTGGCCATCTCGATCGCGCCGTCGAGAAGCGGCTTGTAGGCGACCTGGCGTCCCGGCTCGATCCCGCAGGAGGCGGCGATCACCGCCTTGGGCTGGGCGTCGTCGATCCGCACGGCAAGCTCGTTCGAGGCGAAGCCGCCGAAGACCACCGAATGGATCGCGCCAAGGCGCGCGCAGGCCAGCATTGCCACGGCGGTTTCCGGGATCATCGGCATGTAGATGATGACCCGGTCGCCCGCCTCGATGCCCTTGGCCGCAAGCGCGCCCGCGAAATGCGCGACCTCGTCCTGCAGCTCCGCGTAGGAAATGTGCCGCTTCGTGCCGGTCACGGGGCTGTCGTAGATGATCGCGGTCTGCGCGCCGCGGCCCGCCTCCACATGCCGGTCGACGGCGTTGTAGCAGGTATTCACCTGCGCATCGGCGAACCATTCGTAGATGTCGTCGCCCCGGTCGAACAGCGCCTGCGTTGGCGCCTCCACCCAGTCGATGGCGCGGGCCTGTTCCAGCCAGAAGGCTTCGGGATCGTCCTTCCAGGTCTGATAAACTTCGGCGTATGACATGCGTGGTCCTCCGTCCCTGTCTCCTGGCAAAGCTGTAGGGGCCGAGGGGCGGCTCTGGCAAGCGCCGAGGCAGAACAGCGCCGAGCAGGCCCCAAGAATTTTGCAGAATTTGCATGTTAGCGCCTGCAAATTTTTGCAAAGATGGGGTCAAGCAGCCGCTGTCATGTAAAAATACGCGGGTTTTGCAAATCGACGTTTTGCAGCCGCAGAATCACGCATCCCCGAAGCGGTAATCGAACCGGTCGATATCCGCCGCGCACAGCGCCGCGACCCGCGCCCGCGTGCGGTCGTCATAGGCATCGTGCCAGTCCGCCGCCCGGTCCGAGCGGTTCGCATGGGGCATCTCGAGCCGGAAGCCGAGAAGCGCCTCGAACGGTTCGAGATCCGTCGCCAGATGTTCGAGCCGCAGGTAAAGTGCGCGCGCCTCCGTACCGCAGGCCCAGGTGACGTAGGACGGGTAGGGTGACCGGGCGATGGCGGCGGCATTGGCCGGATCGGCCAGAAACCCCGCGAAATCGGTGCGTTTGGCCAGCGCCACGGCGGGGTGGTCGAAGTCCTGCGCCCGCGCCCAGTGGTAATAGCTGACCATGCGCGCCCAGGGGTTGCGGATCAGCGTGACCACCTGCAGCGCGCGCAACGTCTCGGCAGGCAGAAGCCCGTCGATATCCGCGAGCGTCGAGTGCTTCCAAAGTCGGCCGAGCGGAGTGCCGAGTTTCTTCAGCCGTCCGCGCCGTGCGCGCGCCTTGGGCGTGTCGCCGATCAGGATGTCATCGCCGTGCGCGCGCGCCTCCAGCGCCAGCGCCATCGACGTGCCGCCGGTCTTGGGGATGTGCACGAACAGATAGCCACGGCCGGGAGACACGATCATGTCGTCACGATAGTCGCGACTGAGGCAGGCGCAAGGCGCGCACGGCCCTTTCGCGGCGCGCCCGCGTCGCTATAGTCCGGGGGTAATGACACGGGAGGATATGCCATGGGCTGGTTGCCGGACGAACGCGGATTGGACAAATGCGCGGCCAATTACACACCGCTGACGCCCCTGTCCTTCCTGCGGCGCGCAGCGGATGTCTTCGCCGATCATCCCGCGGTGGTCTACAAGACCCACCGCAAGAGTTACGCGGAGTATATCGCGCGGGTCAGCCAGCTGGCCTCGGCGCTGGCGCAGCGTGGCGTGGCACCGGGCGACGTGGTCGCGACGATCCTGCCCAATATCCCCGCCCATGCGGAGGCGCATTTCGGCGTGCCTGCGGCGGGCGCGATCCTGAACGCGATCAACACCCGGCTCGATGTGGATACGGTGGCCTACATCTTCAGCCATGGCGGCGCGAAGGTCGTGCTCTGCGACAGCGATTTCGTGCCGCTCGCGGAACAGGCCAAGGCCGCGATGGAGGGCGATGGCCCCGAGATCATCGAGGTTGTGGATACGGTCGCGGGCCGCACCGCCTCCGGCACATATACCGATTACGAGGCGTTTCTGGCCGAGGGCGATCCGGACTTCGCCTGGATCATGCCCGAGGATGAATGGGAAAGCATCGCGCTCAATTACACCTCCGGGACGACCGGGCGGCCCAAGGGCGTCGTCTATCACCATCGCGGCGCCTATCTGAACGCGATGGGGCAGGTCCTGTCCTGGCGCATGGTGCTGAACCCGGTCTACCTGACCATCGTGCCGCTGTTTCACTGCAATGGCTGGTGCCACACCTGGATGATGCCCGCCGTGGGCGGCACCGTGGCCTGCTGCCGGGATATCGCGGCAAAGCCCATCTTCGACGCCATCGCCGATGAGGGCGTGACGCATTTCGGCGGCGCGCCCATCGTGCTCAATACCCTGATAAACGCGCCCGAAGCCGAAAAGCGCAGCTTTCCGCAGACGGTCGAAGTCTTCACCGCAGGCGCGCCGCCCGCGCCCTCGACCCTGGCCAAGATCGAGCCGATGGGCTTCAACGTGACCCATGTCTATGGCCTGACCGAAACCTATGGCCCCGGCACGGAATGCACCTGGCAGGGCAAGTGGGACGGCACCCAAGGGGCCGAACGCGCGTCGATCAAGGCGCGTCAGGGCGTGGCGATGCCGTTTCTCGAGGATGTGACCGTCTGCGACGAGGCCATGCAGCCCATTCCGCGCGACGGCACGTCAAAGGGCGAGATCATGTTCCGCGGCAACGGCGTGATGAAGGGCTATTACAAGGACCCCGAGAAGACCGCCGAAAGCTTCGCGGGGGGCTATTACCATTCCGGCGACATCGCGATCCGGGAAGCCGACGGCTATATCCGCATCGCGGACCGGGCCAAGGACATCATCATCTCTGGGGGCGAGAACATCTCCTCGGTGGAGGTGGAAAGCGTGCTGATGGGGCATGACGCCGTGTCGCTCTGCGCGGTCGTGGCCAAGCCGGACGAGAAATGGGGCGAGGTGCCCTGCGCCTTCGTCGAGTTGAAGGACGGCCAGAGCGCCACGGAGGCCGAACTCATCGCCTTCGCGCGCCAGACGCTTGCGGGGTTCAAGACCCCCAAGGCCGTGGTGTTCCAGGAGCTGCCCAAGACCTCCACGGGCAAGATCCAGAAATTTCAGCTGCGTGAGGCGGCCAAGTCTTTGTGATCGCCGGGCGCTGGGCCGGGGCGCGGGACGGGTTACGTGCCGGATCGGGGACAGAAACACCGTCTGAAGGAGCTTGACATGACCAGCGACACGACCGGCCCCGACACCACCCAGCGCGCACCCGAAAGCGACACCGCCTCGCCGGTCGCGGATCTGCGCGGCCAGACCACGTCCCGGCGCGACCAGTCCGAGCATCGCCGCCACCAATGGCTCTATGAGGACCTTCTGGCCTGATCGCGCGGCGTACCGGGTGACATTGCCGAGCGCGCGCTGCGCGTGGTAGCGTCGCCCGACAATATGAGGCAGGGCAGCCCGGGCACCGCATGACAGCGCTTTCGCAATATCAACGCCTCGAAGCGTCGGGGTTGTGGCGTGCCGACGCGGAGGCGCAGCGCCGCGAAGTGGTGGTGTCCCTGGGCGATGCCAGCCTGACGATTTCCGACTTGAAGGATCAGCCGCTGGCGCATTGGTCGCTGGCCGCCGTGCGCCGGGGCACGCCCAAGGGCGATCTGCCGGTCATCTACCATCCCGACGGCGATCCCGGCGAGACGCTGGAGCTCGGGTCAGACGCCTCGGACATGATCGCGGCCATCGACAAGGTGCTGCGCGCGATCGAACGCTCCCGCCCGCATCCGGGCAAGCTGCGGCTCTGGATCGGTGGCGGGATCGCCGCGGCGGTGGTGACCGCAGCGGTGGTCTGGCTGCCCGGGGCGCTCTTGGATTATTCCTCGGACGTGGTGCCGCCCGTCAAACGCGACGAGATCGGGGATGCGCTTCTCAACCGGATCACCCGTGTGGCCGGGCAGCCTTGCAGCGCGCCCGAGGCCGAGGAATCCCTGCGCGCGCTGGGCCGCCGCGTGCTTGGGCCCGATCGCGGCGGCGATCTGGTGGTGCTGCGCGGGGGCATCGCGCAGACTGCGCATCTGCCGGGCGGTCGGATCCTGCTGAACCACACGTTGGTCGAGGATCCCGACGATCCCGATGTCACCGCAGGCTACGTCCTGGCCGAGGCGGTACGCGCCCAGGGGTCCGATCCGCTGGTGGACCTTCTGGAAAATGCGGGCCTCTTCGCCACGCTGAAGCTTCTGACCACGGGGGAATTGCCGGATACCGCGCTCGATGCCTATGCGGAGGATCTTCTGTCCACCGCGCGGCCCGCGGTCGCACCTGCCCGCCTGCTGCCCGCCTTCGCGGCGGCCGAGCTGCGCTCGTCGCCTTACGCCTATGCGCTCGATCTGACCGGGGAGAGCACGCTTGCCCTGATCGAGGCCGATCCGCGCGCCGCGGAGGGCAGTCGTCTGGTGCTGACGGATGCCGAATGGGTGCGCCTGCAGGGGATCTGCACGCGCTAGGCCGCGCTCAGTTCGTCTTGATCGTCACGATGGCGGGCTTGATGCTGTGCCGCTGTGCGGTGGCCACGAGGCGGCGCGGGACAGTGTTGGTCCAGATGGCCTGGGTGTCGAAGAAGCCGGACATGGTCTGATAGGCACGGTAGGGGTTGAGCCGGTCATCCTCCCACGCGCGCTGGTAGCCGGCGGGCACAACGGTTTCCTGCTCGACCGACAGGGTCGCATAGACCTGATCGGGCACCATGTACCTCTCGCCGCGGTCGGGCGTGATGCGCAGGTTGCTGTCGTCATAGCCGCGCAGGATGTAGACGTTTTTGCCTTCCACGGGCTTTTCGCCACGGCGAATGACGGTGACGTGGTTCGATTGCTGCGGTCCGCAGCGCACCGTCAGACCCTGCCCGTTGCCGATATATTGCCGGGAGACGGCAGAGACGCCGGGGCAGCCGCCCTGTTGCGTCGTGGCGGTGGTCTGCGGCTGTGCCGGAGCGGGCGCAGGCTTGGGCGCTGCCGGGCGGACGACCCGCTGCGGTGCGGGCGCCGGGGCAGTCCGCACGACGCGCGGTGCGGGTTTGACGACCTGCGGTTGCGGCGCGGGCGCGGGCCGGGCGGCAGGCTGCGGGGCCGGAACGGGCGGTGGAGGTGCGCTGCGCACCGGGGCGGCCTGCGCAGGCTCCAGCGTGATCTGCTCGGCGCTGTCGGGCACCCGCGCGGCGGTGCGGGTGTTCGAGGCCCCGAAGGTCGGCGTCTGGCCGCAGAGATGCTGTCGCGCCCGGTTGACCCGCGGCACCCAGCTTGTCGCCCCGTCGACGCCCGCCCGGATATAGACGCAGCCGCGGCTGTCGACATATTGGCGCCCGTCATAGGAGGCGGGCGGGAATTCCAGCGGAATGTCGGTGCTGCGCTGCTGCGCGGCGCCGGGATCGGCTGTGCCGAAGGCGGCGACGAGGCAGAGCGGGACTAAAAAACGAGCAATCTTCATACCAGGGCCCCCACGGCGTTTCGTCCACGATGCCGCAAGACATAGCGTCTGTAAAGCCGGGTAACGGCTTATTTAGTTCCGAACATCCGGTCGCCCGCATCGCCAAGACCCGGCACGATATAACCTTTTTCGTTGAGCCGCTCATCGAGTGCCGCGGTCACCACCGGCACGTCGGGATGGGCCTCGGCCATGCGCGCGACGCCTTCGGGCGCGGCCAGCAGGCACAGGAAGCGGATATTCGTGGCGCCCGCCTTCTTCAGCATATCGATCGCCGCGACCGAGCTGTTGCCCGTGGCCAGCATCGGATCGACCGCGATGGTGACGCGGTCGCCAAGTCCTTCGGGCACCTTGAAATAATACTCCACCGGCTCCAGCGTTTCTTCGTCGCGGTAAAGCCCCACGAAGCCCACGCGGGCCGACGGCACCAGCTCCAGCACCCCGTCCAGAAGCCCGTTGCCCGCCCGCAGGATCGAGATCAGCGCGAGCTTCTTGCCGTCGAGCACGGGCGCGTCCATCTCCTGCAGCGGCGTCTCGATCCGCTTCGTGGTCATCGGCAGATCCGACGTGATCTCATAGGCCAGAAGCTGCGAGATCTCGCGCAGAAGCTGGCGGAACACGGCGGTCGAGGTCGTCTTCTCGCGCATCAGCGTCAGCTTGTGCTGCACCAGCGGGTGATCGACGATCTTCAGGGTGTCGGGCATCTGGGTCATTTGGCCTCCAGGCGGTCAGCGATGGTCTTTGCGGTTTCGGCATCGCAGAAGGCATGGGCCAGCGCGGTGCGGTTCAGGGCGCGGAAATCGTCCTCTTCCCAGTCGAAGGTCCGGGCGAGGGCTGCGTATTCGTCGCGCAACGTGGTGTGGAAGAAGGGCGGATCGTCGGTCGAGACGGTGACCGGCACGCCGGCCTTGCGGAGCGTCGCAATCGGGTGGTCGCGCAGGGACCCGAAGACGCCGAGGGCCACGTTCGAGCCCGGACAGACCTCGAGGCAGATCCCGGCCTCGGCCAGCCGCTCGACCAGGGCCGGATCCTGGGCGGCGCGCACGCCATGGCCGATCCGTTCGACCCGCAGATCGTCGAGCGCGGCCTTGACCTCGGACGGCCCGCGCCATTCGCCCGCATGCACGGTCAGCCGCAGCCCGGCCTCGCGCGCCATGTCGAAGCTGTAGGCGAAATCCTTCAGCGCGCCTGCATTCTCATCCCCGCCCATGCCGTAGCCGGTGATGAAATCGCCCGCCGTCTCGGCGGCGCACAGGCTCGCGCGGCGGGCCTTGTCGGGCCCGAAATGGCGCACGCAGGTGACGATGCCGCGCAGGGTAATCCCCATGTCGCGTTCAGCCTGCAGGGCGGCATCCCGGATCGCGTGCAGGTATTCCCGCCAGGCGCCCAGATCGCCGCCGCCGCAGAAATCGGGCGACAGGAAGCTTTCCACGTAGACGACGCCGTTCCTCGCGCATTCCTCCAGCACCGCGGTGGTCAGCCGGGCGTAATCCTCGGGGCTTTGCAGGACCGAGGTGGCGGCCTCGTAGGTGCGCAGGAACCGTGTGAACCCGTCGAAGGCATAGCCGCCTCTCGCGTCGAAGACGCCTGTCAGGTCGATGGATTTCTCCTGCGCCAGGCCGCGGATGAAGGCGGGCGGGGCCGCGCCTTCGTGGTGCAGGTGCAACTCCACCTTGGGCAGATCCGCAATCGCGGCGAGGCTTTCTTCGGTGTGGCTCATGGGCGGGCCTTTCCGGGTCCGTGGGCGGGAATGCCCAGATGGGCGGCGAGGGTCGCTGCGACATCGGCGAAGGCCATCTGCCCAAGCGGGCCCGCGCCTTTTCCTGCGATCAGCACAGGCACGCGTTCACGGGTGTGATCGGTGCCGGTCCAGGTCGGATCGTTGCCGTGATCGGCGGTCAGGCACAGCATGTCCCCGTCCCGCAAGCGCGGCAGCAGGCGACCGATCTCCGCGTCGAACCATTCCAGCGCCCGGGCATATCCCGCAACATCGCGGCGATGGCCCCAGAGGCTGTCGAATTCGACGAAATTGGCGAAGGTCAGGCTGCCCTCGGGCTGGTGTTCGATGGCGTCGGCCAGATCGCCCATCAGCTTGGCATCGGGGCCTTTCACAACCCGGTCGATCCCCGCCATCGAGAAGATGTCCCCGATCTTGCCGATGGCCAGCACGTCGCGGCCTGCGTCCTGCGCCCAGTTGGTCAGCACCGGCTCGGGCGGGGCGATGGCATAGTCGCGGCGGTTGGGCGTGCGTCGGAACGCGCCGGGATCGCCCAGGAACGGCCGCGCGATCACGCGGCCCACGCGCATCTCGTGCAGGACCGGCGCGATCTGCTCGCAGAGAGACAGCAATCGGTCGAGGCCGAAGGTCTCCTCATGCGCGGCGATCTGAAAGACGCTGTCGGCGGAGGTGTAGCAGATGGGCCAGCCCGTCCGCAGATGCTCCGCTCCGAAGCGGTCCAGCATGACCGTGCCGGACCCGTGACAATTGCCCAGGATGCCGTCGGTGCCCGCGATCTCGCAGACGCGGCGGGTCACATCGTCGGGGAAGGCGGGCGTCGCAACCGGGAAGTAATGCCAGTCCCAGGGCACGGGCAGCCCCGCCAGTTCCCAATGCCCCGACGGGGTGTCCTTGCCGCGCGACACCTCCGTCGCGGCGCCCCAAAGGGCGCTGGGCGCGGCATCGCTGAGACCCGGCGGGTGGGCGCCGTCGGACAGCGCAGTGGCGTGGCCCAGCCCGAGGGCGGCCATATGGGGCAGATGGAGCGGCCCGCTGCGGCCGTCGTCCGCACGGCCTTCGGCGCAGGCCTGGGCGATATGCAGCAGCGTGTTGGCGCCGGTATCGGGATGGCCGTCGTTGAAGAACTCCGCGGCATCCGGCGCGCCGCCGATGCCGACCGAATCCATCACGACAAGAAAGGCGCGCGGCATGTGACCCCGTCTGCGGTTGTGTGCCCTTGCGGCCTAGCGCGCGGGGGCCGTGCGGGCAAGTCGAAGCGACGCCGGGTCAGTCGAGGCCGATCGTGTCGATCAGCAGCGGCCCGGGCGCGTCCGCAGGATCGGCGAGGGTGATGGCCGCAAGACAGGCGCGCGCGGCGCGGTCGGCGTCGTCTTCCCGGGCCGCATGGATGCGCAGCAGCGGCTGGCCCGCCGTGACGGTATCGCCGACGCCCAGCACTTCCGTCAGGCCCACCGCCGGATCCACGGGGTCGGTTTCCACGCGCCGCCCGCCGCCCAGATCGACCACGACGCGGCCCAGGGCTTCGCCGTCGATGGCCGCGATCCGGCCTGCCTCGGGCGCGGGCACTTCGCGGATCACCGTGGCCTCGGGCAGGAAGCGCTGCGGGTTCTCCGTAAAGCCCGACGGGCCGCCCTGGGCGTAGATCATCCGGCCCATCGCCTCGAGCGCGCGACCATCATCGAGCACGGCACGGATCTGCGTGCGGGCCTCCGCCCGCGTCTTTGCCATGCCAGCGCGGCACAGAAGGGCCGCGCCCAGCTCTTCGGTCAGGGTGGCAAGCCTGCCGCCCGCTGGCGCCGTGCCGCGCAGGACGGCCATGGCCTCGGCCACCTCGACCGCATTGCCGAGCGCGGGTGCGGCGGGGGTGTTCATATCCGTCAGGCAGGCCACGGTCGGACAGCCCGCATCGT
>CAZTEV010000077.1:0-10726 GCA_964612785.1 uncultured Roseivivax sp.
CTCGTGAACCGGATGCCCGCCTATGCGCTGATCTTCATGCTGTTCACCATGGCCAATGTCGGCCTGCCGGGCACGTCCGGATTCATCGGGGAATTCCTGACGCTGATGGGCGTCTTCCAGGTCAATACCTGGGTCGCGATGTTCGCCACCACAGGCGTCATCCTGTCGGCGGCCTATGCGCTCTGGCTCTATCGCCGGGTGGTGATGGGGGATCTCATCAAGGAGAGCCTGAAGACTATCACCGACATGACCCGCCGCGAGAAGGCGATCTTCGCGCCGCTTGTCATCATGACCATCTGGATGGGCGTCTATCCCGCGCCGATCCTCGACCGCATCGGCCCGTCGGTCGAAGCGCTCGTTTCCGATTACGACACTGCCGTGGCCGAGATGCGCGCCGCGACGCAGGTCGCCGCCACGAATTCCGAGGACCACTGAGCCATGATCCAGTCAGACCTCATCGTCATTCTGCCCGAAATCGTCATCGCGTTGTTCGCGATGCTGGCGCTTGTGGGCGCGGTCTATACCGGCAAGGACGCGCTGGCCGTGCCGCTGGTCTGGGCAACGGCGCTTCTGTTCGCCATTGTCGCGGTCTGGATCGCGACCTCGGGCGGGGGCACCGACGTGGCCTTCGGCGGGATGTTCATCGACGACGGCTTCGCGCGCTTTTCCAAGGTGATGATCCTGATCTCCGCCGCCGCCGTTCTGGTCATGAGCCAGGATTACATGGCGCGCCGCGGCATCCTGCGGTTCGAATATCCGATCCTGATCGCCCTGTCGGCGGTCGGCATGATGATGATGGTCTCGGCGGGCGAAGGCCGTGCGTCGCTGGGCCTGCTGTTCGGCCTGGTGTTCATGGCCGCCGGTATCGCGTTCAAGGTGTCCGCCGTGCCCTTCCACATGTGGACACCGGACGTCTATGAGGGCTCGCCCACGCCGGTCACCGCCTTCTTCGCGACCGCGCCCAAGGTGGCGGCCATCGCCATGTTCGCGCGCCTGATGTTCGAAGCCTTCGGCGGCGTCGTGGGCGACTGGCAGCAGGTCGTCGCCATGCTGTCCGTGCTGTCGATGTTCCTCGGCGCCATCGCCGCCATCGGGCAGACCAATATCAAGCGCCTGATGGCCTACTCCTCGATCGCGCATATGGGCTACGCGCTGATGGGGCTGGCTGCGGGTACGCAGTTCGGCGTGCAGGCGCTGCTGATCTACATGGCGATCTACGTCACGATGAATGTGGGCACTTTCGCCTTCATCCTGTCGATGGAGCGGGATGGCCAGCCGGTCACGGATATCGCCGCGCTCAACATGTTCTCCAAAGTGGAGCCGGGGCGCGCGCTGGCGATGCTGGTGCTGCTCTTCTCGCTGGCTGGTGTGCCGCCGCTCGTGGGCTTCTTCGGCAAGCTGTATGTGCTGCGTGCGGCCTATGAGGGCGGTCTTGCCTGGCTGGCCATCGCGGGCGTGATCGCGTCGGTGATCGGTGCCTTCTACTACCTGCGCATCGTCTTCTTCATGTATTTCGGGCAGGAGCGCGACGACACGCTCGATGCGGGCGGATCGCCCGTGCTCTACGGGTTCCTGTCGCTTTCGGCGCTGGCGATGGTCGTTGGGGTCGTGAACCTCTTCGGTATCGAGGGCGCGGCAGCGGCGGCAGCGGCGACTCTCGTTCCGTGAGCTTGTCTCCGAGACGTGATCCGGCAATGACGCGGTCCCAAGGGCCGCGTCGCTTGTTTTGTGGCATCGCCTGGCATCGCGGCGCCTGCAAAGCAGCCTTGATCCCGCGAGACAGGCGCGCCGTATGACCTTTCCCGCAGGCTATGACCGCGTCATCCTTCAAGAGACCGACAGCACCAATGCCGAGGCGCTGCGCCGGGCCTCCGCGCTCTCCGGGCCCACCTGGATCATGGCCCATGCCCAGAATGCCGCACGCGGACGCCGGGGGCGGGGCTGGGCGATGCCTGCAGGCAATTTCGCAGCGACGCTTCTGCTGCATCCGACCGAACCCGCCGAGACGGTCGCGCTCAGGTCCTTCGTGGCGGCGCTGGCGCTGCACGATGCCTGCGTCGCGCTGACGGGTCGGCCCGAGGCTTTCGCGCTGAAATGGCCGAACGATGTGCTGCTGCACGGGGGCAAGTTTGCAGGCATCCTGTTGGAAAGCAGCGGGGCAGGGGCGGGCGTGGCCGCGCTTGCCATCGGGATCGGCGTCAATCTCAGGTCCGCTCCGCAGGCGGCAGAGGTCGAGCCCGGCGCGCTGCCGCCCGTCGCGCTCTGGCCCGAGCTGGGCTGCGATGTGCCGCCCGAGACGTTTCTCGACCACCTGGCCGCCGCCTATGCCGCGCGGGAGACAAGCTTTACGACCTACGGCTTTGCCCCCATCCGCGAGGCCTGGCTGGCCCGCGCCGCGAAGATCGGCGAGGCCATCACCGCCCGCACGCCCCGGGCCGAGACGCAGGGTATTTTCGAGACGGTGGACGCCACCGGCAATCTTGTCCTAAAGACGCCGGATGGCCGCGTGCCCATCGCCGCGGCCGACGTGTTTTTCTGAGAGGGGCGCGCGATGCTGCTGGCCGTCGATTGCGGGAATACCAACACCGTCTTCTCGATCTGGGACGGGACGGATTTCATCGCCACCTGGCGCACCTCGACCGAGACTCAGCGCACGGCGGACCAATATTACGTCTGGCTGTCCACGCTGATGAAACTGCGCGGCATCGAGGCCGAGATCACGGATGTGATCATCTCGTCCACCGTGCCGCGCGTTGTCTTCAACCTGCGCGTTCTGGCGGATCGATATTTCAATACGCGACCCCTGGTCGTGGGCAAACCCGATTGCGCGCTTCCCATCGATGTGCGCGTCGATGCGGGGACGGCGGTCGGCCCGGACCGTCTGGTCAATTCGGTGGCGGGCTATGACCTCTATGGCGGCGATCTGATCGTCGTCGATTTCGGCACCGCGACGACCTTCGACGTGGTCGATACCGATGGCGCCTATGTGGGTGGCGTGATCGCACCGGGCGTGAACCTGTCGCTGCAGGCGCTGCACGAGGCCGCGGCGGCGCTGCCCCATGTGGACATTTCCCGCCCGCAAACGGTTGTGGGCACCAACACCGTGGCGTGTATGCAATCCGGCATCTTCTGGGGCTATGTGGGCGTGATCCGCGAAGTCTGCGCGCGCATCCGCGCCGAACGGGACCGACCGATGAAGATCATCGCCACCGGCGGGCTGGCCCCGTTGTTCCAGCAGGCCGAAGAGCTATTTGACGATTGGAAAGACGAACTCACGATGCACGGCCTGACCGTGATCCATCAACACAACAAGACCGAGGGAACACTCCCATGAGCGGCAAGAGATTGATCTACCTCGCGCTTGGCGGCGCGGGTGAAATTGGCATGAATTGTTATGTCTATGGCTATGGCGAGCCCGACAAGGAGCGGCTGATCGTCGTCGACCTGGGCGTGACCTTCCCGGATATGGACGGCTCTCCGGGGGTCGACCTGATCTTCCCGGACATCACCTGGCTGAAGGAACGCCGCGACCGGATCGAGGCGATCTTCATCACCCATGCCCACGAGGACCATGTGGGCGCGCTGGCGCATTTCTGGGAAGACCTGGGCGCGCCGGTCTATGCCCGCGCCTTCACCGCCAATATCGCGCGGCGCAAGATGGACGAGAAGGGCTACAGCGCAGACACCGTGAAGGTGAAAGAGCCCTGGCCCGAAACCCAGACCGCGGGCCCGTTCGAGGTGGGCTTCGCCCCCATCTCCCACTCGATCCCCGAAAGCTCGGGTCTGGTGATCGACACGCCGCTCGGACGGCTCGTCCATACCGGCGATTTCAAGATCGACGCGACGCCCGTGGTGGGTGAGGCGTTCGACCGCGCCATGTGGGAAGAGATCGGCGAAGCCGGTGTGAAGGCGCTCATCTGCGATTCGACCAACGTCTTCTCCGAGCACGAAGGCCGGTCGGAGGCCACGGTCGGCCCCGAGATCGAGAAGCTTCTGCTCGATGCCAAGGGCATGGTCGTCGCCACCACCTTCGCTTCGAATGTCGCCCGTCTGAAGACGCTGGCCGAGGCCGGTGTGCGTGCCGGGCGCTCCATCGTCCTGATGGGCCGCGCAATGCACCGCATGGTCGATGCCTCGCAGGAGACGGGGGTGCTGACCGACTTTCCGTCCACCGTCCCGATCGAGAATGCCGCGGATGTGCCGCGCGAGAACCTGATGCTGATCGTGACCGGCAGCCAGGGCGAACGCCGCGCGGCCTCGGCCCAGCTGGCCCGGGGCAAGCATTTCGGGATCGAGCTGAAAGAGGGCGATCTGTTCCTCTTTTCCTCCAAAACGATCCCGGGCAACGAACGCGGCGTGATCCGCATCATGAACCAGTTCTCCGAACGCGGTGTCGACGTGATCGATGACAGCTCGGGGCGGTATCACGTTTCGGGCCACGCCAACCGCCCCGATCTTCTGGCGATGCATGACATCGTGAAGCCGGAGATTGTCGTGCCGATGCATGGCGAACACCGCCATTTGCGCACCCATGCGGAGCTGGCGCGCGGCAAGGGCCGCAAGGGCGTGCTCGCGCCCAATGGCACGATGGTCGATCTGATCGAGGGCAAGCCCTGCGATTACGTCGAGACCGGGCGCACCTATCTCGACGGGTCCGTACAGATCGGCGCCCTCGATGGCGTTGTCCGCGACCGGATCCGCATGGCGCTGAACGGGCATGTGACCGTGACCCTCGTGATCGACGAGGACGACACGCCGCTGGGCGAGCCCTGGTGCGACATCATGGGCCTGCCCGCGACGGGCCGCAGCCGTCAGCCGCTCGAGGCGACGCTGGAGGAGGAGCTGGGCCAGTTCGTCGAACGCGCCAAGGCAAAGGTCCTGCGCGACGATGATGCGCTCGAGGAAGGGCTGCGTCGCGCGGTGCGCAACGCCGCCCAGAACGAGATCGGCAAGAAGCCGGAAGTGACGGTGGTCATCAGCCGCCTCAGCTGATCCTGCGGACGTCCCGGCCCTGTGCCGGGACCTCGCCGCGGGGTCGCTCGGTGTGATCGGCGAGGCCCCGGATCAAGTCCGGGGCAGATGGCAGGTTGTGTCCTGGCCTTGCGCCGGGACCTTTAGGCGATGGCGCCTTGTGTGATCGGCGAGGCCCCGGATCGGGTCCGGGGCAGATGGCGGGTCTTGTCCCGGCCTTGCGCCGGGACCTCTCTTCACCCGCTCAAAACGAAAAAAGCCGCCCCTTACGGACGGCTCATTCCGAAAACGCCCGCGCCTCTGGCGTCAGCTCGCTTTACGCTCTTCGAAGCTCATGGCGATGAAGGTGGGCATATGCTCACCCATGCCGACGACCTTGGTGTCGTCACGCCCGCCGCGGCCGCCACCGCCGCCGCGCTTGCCACGGGACCGCTCACCGCCCTTGTCGCCGCTCTCCTTGCCACGCGAAGATGTATCGTCCGTTGCATCTGACCCCTGCACAGCAGGCGCCTGCGTGTCGGTGGCTTTCGCCTTCTCCGCAGCCTGAGGCGCCGCAGGCGCGTCGTCGCTTTTCTTCCGGCGCGAGCGGCTGCGCGACCGCTTGGGCTTGGTGTCCGTCTCGCCCTCGGGCTCGGGGGCGGCGTCCTGGGCCGGAGCAGCCTCGCCCAGCGGGTTGTCGAGCCGCGGGATCGCTTTGTCGATCAGCCGTTCCACGTCCTCGAGGTTCTTCTCGTCGCGCGGAATGCAGAGCGTGACCGCCTTGCCGTCGCGGCCGGCGCGGCCCGTCCGTCCGATCCGGTGCACGTAATCTTCCGCGTGGCTCGGCACGTCGTAATTGAACACGTGGCTGACCGAGGGCACGTCGAGCCCGCGCGCGGCCACGTCCGAGGCCACGAGGATTTTCAGATCCCCCGCGCGGAAGCCATCGAGCGTCCGCGTGCGCTGGGACTGGTCCAGATCGCCATGGATCGGGGCCGCGTCATATCCGTATTTCTTCAGCGATTTCGCGACGATATCCACATCGACCTTGCGGTTGCAGAAGATGATGCCGTTGGTCAGCTTCTCACCCTCGGCGTCGATCAACGCACGCAACGCCTTGCGCTTCTCGCTGTCGGTGCGGTCCTTGCGCGACGGCTTCAGCATCAGCACGCCCTGTTCGATCGTCTCGGACGCGGTGGCCTGACGCGCCACTTCGATCCGGGCAGGCGCCGACAGGAAGGTGTTCGTGATACGCTCGATCTCGGCGGCCATGGTGGCCGAGAAGAACAGCGTCTGCCGCGTGAACGGCGTGAGCGAGAAGATCCGCTCGATATCCGGGATGAAACCCATGTCGAGCATGCGGTCGGCTTCGTCCACCACCATGATCTCGATGCCGGTCAGCAGAAGCTTGCCGCGCTCGAAATGGTCCAGAAGACGGCCCGGCGTCGCGATCAGCACATCGACACCCTTGTCGATCAGCTGGTCCTGTTCCTTGAACGAGACGCCGCCGATCAGCAGGGCCTTCGACAGGCGCACATGCTTGGAATAGGTGTCGAAATTCTCGGCCACCTGGGCGGCGAGTTCGCGGGTGGGGCACAACACCAGGCTGCGCGGCATCCGGGCCCGTGCACGTCCGCGCGCGAGCTTGGTGATCATCGGCAGCGTGAAGGAGGCGGTCTTGCCGGTCCCGGTCTGCGCGATCCCCAGAACGTCGCGCCCTTCGAGCGCGGGCGGAATGGCGCCTGCCTGGATGGGCGTGGGCGTCTCATAGCCCGCTTCGGTTACGGCTTTCAGCACCTTCGGGCCGAGGTTCAGGTCGGTAAATTTGGTCATGTGTATCCGATATTCACGGACACTTTCCGGCCCGTGCGTCTGCGTCTGTCCGGTCGGGTAATTGACCGGGCGCGAAGACCTCTTCGCGCGGCGTGGTGCCTCATAGCTCAAAGGGCGTTCGGCGTCAATCTTGGCCGGTTCTACAAGGGCTTCGCCAGATCCGGCGCGCCGGGGAAATGGCGCGCGACGAGAGCGGGCAGATCCATCTCGCGGCGATGCAGCAATCCCTCCCTCTCAAGCGCAGCCTGAAGTTCCGGCGTGGCGGTCGCGACCTCGCGGTAGAAGCGCTTGAGGCCGGGCGTCCCCTCGGCATCTTCGATCTGCCGGAAGAGGTCATGCAGTTTCAGTGCGCCGGGGCTGCGCACCTGCGGATTGAGCCCGTCGCGGTAAGAGCCCTGTGTCAGGCGGAAGCGATAGGCGGCATGGAAATCCTCCCATGTCGCGGCATGGAAATGGCCGAGCTTCAGTGTGTCGAGCGGCACTTCGCCCGGATTTTGCGCACCGTCCAGAACGACGTTATGGATGCGAATCTGCAGACCCTTGGTGCCGGGCCGGAAGAAGAGTTTGCCCGCCACATGGCTCAGAAACCCGCCCGAAAGATGCTGTGACCATGGGCCGAAAATCCGCTCCGCGGCCGCTTGTCGGGGCGCTTGGTCGAGGTGAAAGTCCTTGAAAAGAGAAGGCGATATATCCGGCCCTCCGGGGGCGAGCGCCTCCACGGGGCGCATTCGGGCACACAGCGCCGTCTGGGGTATTCGCGCCAGCGCGCCCGCCACGCTTGTGTCCGGCAGAAGGAATTCGTCCACGTCGATATGCGCGAGCCAATCGAGATCCGTTTTGCGATTACTCGCGTGTCGTGCATTGCGGCACTGACGGTTCTGATGCGCCTCGGGCCGCCCGCCTTTTCCGGTCCAATAGGCCGCGTCGGTTTGGGTCACGGTGATCTTCGGATGAGCCGACAGGACCTCTGCCGCCGCCGGATCACCATCGTCGAGATAGAGAAACAGGCGCGCCGCACCGAGTTCCAGATGCCAGGCGGCGAAGTCCAGAATGCGCGGCAGCGGCGCCTTGATCGTGGCGACAATGCCCCAACGGATCACGCGGCGCGGCCTCGGAAGATGCGCTCCACCGCGCCGTCCAGATCAAGCTTGCGCTCAAGCAGCATCCCGTGGGCTGCGAGCTTCTGCCGCAGGTCCGGCGTGTCCCGGCACACCTCATCGAAGAAGAGCCGCAGACCGTCCTCGCCCTCCTCGGATTCGAGATAGGCCAGAATATCCGCCACGCCGAGCTTGCCCGGCCGTTCGCTCTGCTTGGCATAGGATCCGACGCTGCGCCGGAAGGGCAGATGGCGCAGAAACGCCTCCCAGCTTGGCGCGTGCAGGTGGGCCAGGCGGCAGTCGGGCAGCGCCGCGCGGTTCGAGATGTCCTTGCCCTGATATTTCAGCGCGTGGATACCGAGCCGCGTGTCGGGAATGCCGGTGCGGGTAAAGACCTTGCCTGCGGTATGGCTCAGGAAACCGCCATAAAGATGCAGGCCGAAGGTCGGGTAGATGTCCTGAACCCGGGATTTCTTGATGCCCGCCGCGGCGTGCGACATCTTGAAGGCCTCGGGCGTTGTCCCGTCCGCGCGCGCCAGCGCCTCGACCGGGGCGACCTGCGCCATCGCGGCATCTGGCGGGATTTCGGCCAGAAGCTCGGCGATCGGGCGGTCGGGCAGAAGGAATTCGTCCACGTCGATATGCGCCAGCCAATCGAGGGCCCCGGCTCGCGCGCGCAGCGTTTGCGTGGCGTTGAAGACTTGGCGCAGCTGATGCGCCTCCATCCGTGGCTTGCCCGTTGCGGCCCAATATTCCGCATCGCAGGTCGTGACCGTCACCCGGGCCTCGCGCGACAGAAGATCCGCGGCTTCGGGATGAGGCGCATCGAGGAAGATGTGCAGCTCCTCCGGCCCGAGTTCGAGATGGTGCGCGGCGAAGCGCAGAATGTCGGGTGTGTCGGCGCGGATCGTGGTCACGATGCCCCAACGGGGCTTTGCGCGGGACGGGCTGGCCCGGGCCGGGACCGGGGCCAGGGCCTTGCGCGGCGTCTTCTTTTCGCCGTTTGCCTCCTGCCGCCGGGCCTTGCGGGCCTTCATGCGTTGCAGACGATGGAAGATCGTTGCGGGATCGGCGATGATCGCCTCGATCAGGCCCTGGGCCAGCGGGCGCAGGACCGGCGCGGCCTCGGCCTCCTGCCAGAGGCGGCCCAGCATATTCACATCAAGCCCGCCCGAGCCCAACGCATAGGCGTCCATCTGCAGCGGCAGATCCGCCTTCACCCTGTCATCGAGCGCGAAGGTTGCTTCGGGGGGCTTGCCTGAAAAAAGTCGTTCGCTTTCATAGAGTTTCATCGCCCCGAACAGGGTCGAGAGCGCCAAGCCCGTCGCGCGCTCGGCCGCATCCGCGCCGTGATCACCAAAGGTGGTGACGGCGGAGACCTGCCAGCGCAGATCGAGGGCGTCCATCAGGAACGGCGCCTCCTCTGCCCAAAGGCGTCGGAACAGTGCTGGCGCATGATCCGGCCAGGCGCGTTTGCGCAGATGCGCGATGAGCAGTCCGTGCAGGCACGCAAGCTCAGAATGTCCGGCGAATTCCTGACGGAGTGCTGCGCGTTTGCGATGATGTGCGGACCGGAACGGCGGCTGTTCCTCGGCATCCTCGGCCGGATCCGCAACGCGGGCGGTCTTCAGGGGGGCAAGCGCCACATCGAGCGGTGGCAGCGCCTCGCCCGGGGCAAAGTCCAAAGGCGCGCGCCGTCCCTCCATCTGGGTCAGGACGGCGTCGATCCCGCCGGGATAGGTCACGGATTTCGATGCGCGTGGAGCCATGGGCAAAGCCTTGCCCAGCATCGCGGCCAGAACAAGGCTGCAGGCGGAAAATCTCGCGGCAGGGGGCGCGTTGCGTCGCCTGTCAGACCATCATTTCCTTGGTCGCCGAAAGGGTGATGTCCGGATAGTCGCGCACCACGCGGTCGATATCCCATTGCAGCCTCGTCAGGTAGACGACGTCACCGTCATTGTCTTCCGCGATATGCTGCTTGTTGGCGGCTGCGAATTTTTCGACCGCCTGCCGGTCGCCATGCACCCAGCGCGCGGAGGTGAATTGCGAGGGCTCGAACCGGACGGGCAGGCCGTATTCCATCTCGATGCGGCTGCCCAAAACCTCGAATTGCAGCTGGCCCACAACGCCCACGATGAAGCCCGAGCCGAAGGTCGGTTTGAAAACCTTGGCCGCGCCTTCCTCGGCGAATTGCATCAGCGCCTTTTCGAGGTGCTTGGCCTTCATCGGATCGCCGGCGCGTGCGGTTTGCAACAGCTCGGGCGCAAAGGACGGAATGCCGGTGACCTTGAGGGTCTCGCCTTCGGTCAGCGTGTCGCCGATGCGCAGCTGGCCATGGTTCGGGATGCCGATGATGTCGCCTGCCCAGGCTTCCTCGGCCAGTTCGCGGTCGGAGGCGAGAAACAACACCGGGTTGGAGATCGCCATCGGTTTTTTGGTGCGAACATGGGTCAGCTTCATGCCGCGTTCGAAATGGCCCGAGGACAGCCGCACGAAGGCCACGCGGTCGCGGTGCTTGGGGTCCATATTGGCCTGCACCTTGAAGACGAAGCCCGCGACCTTCTTTTCCTCCGGTGCGATCTCGCGCGGCGAGGCCTTGGTCGGCTGCGGCTCCGGCGCCAGAGCGCCGATGCCGTCCATCAGCTCTTTCACCCCGAAGGAGTTGATCGCCGAACCGAACCAGATCGGGGTCATATGGCCTTCGAGCACCGATTGCGGGTCGAGCGCCGGCAGCAGCTCGCGCGCCATCTCGATCTCTTCCTTGAGCTGCTCCAGCAGTTCGGCGGGCACATGCTCGGCCAGTTTCGGGTCGTCCAGCCCCTCGATCTTGATGCTCTCGGCCACCT